>BBSL01000393.1 GCA_001319865.1 Burkholderia sp. E7m39
CGTGACCTGCGTAGGCAAGCCGATCCCCAGATTCACGTAATCACCGTCCCGGAGTTCTTCTGCGGCACGCGCCGCCATTTGCTCATGCGTCCATGCCATGATCGGCCTCTTGCTGGTTACGTGTGCGAAAGCTCTTTCGTTCAATGCGCTTCTCGGGACTGGGTACCACGATGATCCGATCGACAAAGATGCCGGGTAAATGCACGTCGTCGGGATCAATCGCGCCAATGTCCACCACTTCTTCCACTTCGGCGATTGTGATCTTTCCGGCCATGGCAACGTCGGGATTGAAGTTTCGGGCGGTGCGCGAAAATTTAAGATTGCCCGCACGATCGGCGACCTGTGCCTTGACCAGCGCAACGTCGGCGGTCAGTCCGCGTTCGAGGACATACTTCGTACCGTCGAATTCCCGCACTTCCTTGTTCTCGGACACCACGGTACCGACGCCGGTCCGCGTGTAAAACGCAGGAATGCCGGATCCACCCGCTCGCAGTCGCTCGGCCAGCGTGCCTTGAGGGCTGAACTCCAGCTCCAGCTCTCCGCTCAGGTACTGGCGTTCGAACTCCTTGTTCTCGCCGACATACGAAGACACCATCTTTTTGACCTGCCGCGTCTGCAGCAACTGGCCCAAGCCAAAGTCGTCCACACCGGCGTTGTTGCTGATGCACGTGAGACCGGAGACACCCGAGTCTCGCAGCGCGGCGATCAGCGCCGATGGAATGCCGCACAGGCCGAAACCACCTACCGCGATGGTCTGACCTGAGGCGACGACGTCCTGAAGCGCGTCACGTGCGCTATTGAAGATCTTTGTCATGAAATGACTCTCAAACTTTGATTGAAGAAGTCGCGGCGCAATCTGCGACGTCCATCCGTTTGACGAAATTGGTGGAACCCAAGGGTCCGCGGAATCGGCTTATTGGTTAGCCGGTCCACGCATCGCTCGATTTGAACTTCCGTCTCCATCGTTCTAATGATTCGCGCCCCATCGCTTGCAACCTGTTCGGTGTCTCGTGCTGCGGGACACCTCGACTGCGCGAGGAAATTATGGGTTTCGCGGTGTCGCGCTACAAAGACGACCCACGCACCCCGATTGTGCGCAGATGCACAATCGGAGGCGTCTTAGGACCGCGTCAGCCGGAACCCATGCCAATGCCGAGTCACCGGGATGACGAAGCCTTCTAGATTTAAGCGCTGGTACCCCGCGTAATCGCCGCAATCACGGCACGATTGCACGCGACGATGTCACTGACAGCAATGTCGAGCAACAGGTCGTGTTCCCCGCCTCCGGCCAGCACTCGCTCACGTGCAACCAGCGAGTCGTCGACCACCACCTTGACGGCATGCAGGAAGCTGACCGGTGCGACTGCCCCCGGCGAATAGCCCATCCTCAAAACGGCATCGCGAGGTGCCATGCGCAGGACATCAGTGCCGACGCTCGCGGCGAGTAGGTCTGGCAATACGCGCCGGTCGCCCGGCGCGACCGCGACCACCAGGGTGCCATCGTCGTCGGTAAAAACGAGCGTTTTCGCGATGGCGGCCGGCGGCACCTGCATCTGCTCCGCTGCCGCGGCGACGGTTGGCATCGGCGCAGGCAGACGCAGAATCCGTGCATCGAGACGACGCGTCTCAATGTATCGCTCAAGGCGAGCAACCACCCCTCCCGTCGCCGGGAGGGATTGGACTTCGCGCTTGTCTGTGCCAGTCACAGCCCCTTCTCCACCACCGTCAAAGAGGCATCGAGAGCGTCGAACCCCTCCTGAAGCTCATCTTTCGAGATCGTGAGCGGCGGCGTGACGATCACGACGTTATAGCGACCATAGGCATGGACACCGCGGCGGAGCATCTCGCCATAGAACGCCTTCATCGGAACTGAACCTCCGGGGTGGTGCCATTCGACGAGCGGCTCCCGCGATTCCCGATCGCGAACCAACTCAATTCCGAAGTGGGCCCCGATGCCACGCACATCACCGACCACAGGATGGCGACGCTGCAGCTCACCCAAGCCTTCTTGCAACCACTTCTCGATTTCGAGCGCTCGTTCGAACAAGCCCTCTTCGAGATAAACCTTGAGCGCGGCCAGACCACCCGCCACGGTGAGCACATGCCCTGCATGGGTATGGCCAACATCAAAAAGATGGTCGTCGAAATGGCGCGCCACGGATTCACGAACCAGCACGCCCCCGAGCGGCGTATAGGAGGAGCTTGCTCCCTTTGCGAAGGACAGCAGGTCCGGCACAACGCCCAGGCGCGTCGCCGCAAATGCCGCGCCGGTGCGGCCGAAGCCGGTCATGATCTCGTCGAAAATCAGCAGGATGCCGTGTTGGTCGCACAGTTCCCGGACGCGTTTCAGGTAGCCCTCCGGGTAGACGACAAGCCCGCTCGAACCGACCACCGGTTCCATCAGAATGGCGGCGACGTTGTGCGCACCCTCATGCGACAGCACCTGCTTCAGGTGCTCGATTGCGCGATCGACCTCTTCGCCGGGGTTGCGCGTAAAAAACGGACTCCGATACGGATACGACGTGAAAAACTTTACGACACCCGGCATACCGGGCATTGCATCGCGCCAGCGATCCACACCCGTCATCGAACTCGCGCCGATGGTGCCCCCGTGATACGAACGGTAGGCTGTCAGGATCTTCGGACGATTCGTGACGAGCCGCGCGATCTTTACCGCATCGTCATTAGATTCTGCACCACCGCAGGCGAAGTGGGCACGCAGGCCCTCTTGCCAAGGCGAAATCGTGTTCAGCAATTCGGCGTATTCGGCGCGCACATCGTTGAAATAGCTGGACGCAACCCAGCACATCCGTTCCGCCTGCTCCTGGATCGCTTTGACGACCTTCGGATGACCGTGACCAAGCGACACGGCGACGTAGCCACTTGTCAGGTCCAGATAGCGTTTTCCGTCCTGGTCGTAAAAATATGAGCCCTTGGCGTTGGTGATGACCGGCGGGTTGAGCTGTCCCTGGACGGACCAGGGCACCAAAACTTTCCGATAGGCGGGTGGCACGGTTCTCGTGGCCGAAGCGTGAATTTGAAGGTCCATGTTGCCTCAGGATGGTTGAGTCTGGCGGTGAAGGTATGCAAAATATACGAAGGCGAACATGTGATGACAAACCAAAGCTTTTGCGCCCGACACCCAATCAGATTCATGCTCGATGCCTCGACAACTGCCTCCTTTGCTTGCCATTCGCGCTTTTGATGCTGCCGCGCGGCTCGGGGGATTTGCGCGGGCAGGCGACGAGCTATGCGTGACGGCAGGGGCCGTCGCGCACCAGATCAAACAGCTTGAGGAATGGCTCGGCGTGTCGCTGTTCGTGCGACTTGCACGTCGCGTCGAGCTTACTGACGTGGGGCGCACCTATTACGCGCAGGTGGAGACGTTGCTCGACGGGCTTGAACGAACGTCAACAGAGGTCCGCCGCTGGTCAGACGATGAGGGGGTGACAATCAGCGCGCTTCCGTCGCTCGTAACACGTTGGCTGATGCCCTTGCTGTCGGAGTTTCGGCGAGAGCATCCAGAAGTGGACGTTCGTGTGCTGGCTGCCGTGCCTCCGGTCGATTTCGCACGGGACCACGTCGACCTGGCGATTCGCCTAGGAAGCGGCGGCCCTTATGAGGAACTCATCTCCACACCGCTCTTTCAGGAACAGTTCGTGGTAGTGGCCAGTCCAGCGCTACTGGATCGTGTGGGTCGGCCGGTGACGCCGGCTGATCTTTTCAAGATGTCGCTCCTGCACGACGAATATGAGGCGCGACTCCCAGCGCAAATGGACTGGGCGCGGTGGTTCGCGCAGCGCGGCATTTCCACGCCAAGCCAGAAGGTGCTGGCAGGCCAGCACTTTTCGCACTCGTATCTGACACTTGAGGCGGCCGCGGCCGGACAGGGGGTCGCATTGCAGTCGGACGTCCTCGTCCACGACCTGGTCAAGCAAGGCAGGCTTGAGGTCCTTTTCGACCCTCCGGAGCTGGGGGCCTATCGATACACGCTGCTCAGCACTTACCGTTCAAGTGAGCGGCTGCGCGTGCGCTTGCTGGCCGGGTGGCTTGCCGAGCGAGCGCACGACTTCGAAGCGAGTCGCTAGCTCGCCCTGACGCGATTTCTGGAGTTTTTAGCCTTCGTGTCGGCCCCCGGGAAGAGGATGCCGTCAATTTGCGTGAGCAGCCTCTCGGGTAATCCCTCGTCTAGCGGTGCATGTTCGAACAGTAATCGGTACCACACGGGCCCGAACAGCATATCGAGAACAATCTCGTGATCCACGCCGGGCGGAATTTCCCCAATCGATTCCGCATGTCGGAGCAACGCGAGGCCCGACGCTCGACGCGGCACAAGAATTTTCTCCCGCAGTAACTGCGCTGTGGTCGCGTCGTACTGTCCCTCGGCGACCAGCGAGCGCAGGATGCTACGCCACAACGGATCCTGCAAACGCTTGATGGTGTTCGTCAGGTAGCTCTTCAGTTGGACGCGCAGGGACCCGGCGCGTTCCGCAATGACGCGGTCAAGCCCCACCATGTAGAGCTCAATGAGCAAAGCGCCTTTTGTGGGCCAGCGTCGGTAGATCGAAGCCTTCGACACACCCGCGGCAGATGCCACGCGCTCGATAGAAAACCGGGCCTCGCCTTCGCTTCCCAATACCTGACGGGCCGCATCAAGAATGGCGTCATGTGTCTGTGCGCTGCGCGGACGCCCTCTGAGAACGGGTTCGTCGGGGATCAATTCGGTAGTCATTTGCAAATTTTGTCAGAGTTGACTTGCGGTTACTAGCGACTTATATTCGGCTCCATCCAATTCGAAACGATCCGTTTCGTTTCGTAAATACCTTCGGAGGAGACGATATGATTTCAGATGAAGTAGATATCGCTGCGATTGAGAGTGAAATGCGCAGCTATCACGACGAGTTGCGCACTTTTCGACGGGATCTGCACACGCACCCCGAGCTCGGTTTCGAAGAACACCGCACCGCCGAACGTGTCGCCACTTACCTCGAAGCGTTGGGCATTGCCGTGCATCGCGGGATCGGACGTACTGGCGTGGTTGGAGTCATCGAGGGCAAAGCCAACGAGAGCGGGCGCAGCATCGGCTTGCGCGCCGATATGGACGCCATCCCCGTGGTCGAACTCGGCAAGATGCCATGGCGGTCTTGCAACGCCGGCAAGATGCACGGCTGCGGGCACGATGGTCATTGCGCGATCTTGCTTGGGGCTGCGCGCTATTTGGCACGGACGCGCAATTTCGACGGAACGGTCTACCTGTTCTTCCAGCCAGGCGAGGAGGGATATGCTGGCGCGAGGGAGATGATCCAGGACGGACTGTTTGACCGCTTTCCCGCCGAGCGTGTGTTTGCGCTGCACAACTGGCCGTCCTTGCCGGCCGGCACAATCGCGTTCAATAGCGGCCCGATGATGGCCGGCATCGACCGGTTTTCGATAAAGGTCAACGGAAAAGGGGGGCATGGTGCGCATCCGCATCAGGCGGTCGATCCCATCCTGGCGGCATCGCAGATTGTCAACGCCGTGCACTACATCGTCAGTCGCAATATTGATCCGGTGAGCCCGGCCGTTATCAGCTTCCAGTCAATTCAGGCAGGAGCCCCTGACGCGCTATCTATCATTCCCCACCATGCCGAGCTGCACGGGATGGTCAAGTGGTTTGACGAAGGTGTGCAGTCGGTCCTGCGCGAGCGACTGATCACTACGGCCGAGGCTGCCGCGCGCATGGTAGGTGCCACTGCAGAGGTCGTGTACAGCCCGCTCTACCCTCCAACGATCAATCATCCCGAGGAAGCTGAGCGACTTGAACGGGTTGCAAAAAAAGTCGTTGGCGCCACCAACGTGATTAGCAATCTCGAACCCAGCATGGGATCTGAAGATTTCGCGTTCATGTTGCGCGAGCGGCCGGGCGCGTACTTCCGGCTCGGGCAGGGACCGATGGAAGGCAGGTTTCTGCATCACCCGGAGTACGACTTCAATGACGACACGATTCCCGTTGGCAGCGCGCTGTTTGCTGCGCTGGTCGAAGAATCGCTGTCTCGATATTAAGGTTTACGTATTTTGTAATGCGTAACGCGCCTTGCGCTTGCTGACTCAATCTCCCAGGAGTTCTGTCATGAACCTACGCTGGCTGGCCACCCTGCCATTCATCGCCATATTGCTTGGCACCCCCTTCGTGAATCGCGTCGAACCCATTGTCTTCGGCATGCCACTGGTGCTTGCGTGGTTGGCGGCATGGCTTCCGATATCGGCGCTCATCATGTGCGTGATTTATTTGCGCGACCCGGCTAACCGAATCGAACAAAACGACACGGGAATCCAATCATGAATGCCGCACTGGTCATCATTTCGTTATTCAGCGTGCTCGCCGTATCTCTGGGTCTGCTTGCGCGCAGCGGACGCAGTATGAACCTTGAACAGTGGACTGTTGGCGGACGGGGCTTCGGCACCGCGCTCGTTTTTTTGCTGATGGCGGGCGAAATCTACACGACTTTCACATTTTTGGGCGGCAGCGGTTTCGCATACGGTAAAGGCGCAGCCGTATATTACATCTTGATGTACTGCACGCTTGCATACATCTATTCGTACTGGCTACTGCCGCCAATCTGGCGATTCGCAAAAGAGCATGCAGTCGTTTCGCAGCCGGAATACTTTCGCAAGCGATATCAAAGCCGAAAGTTGAGCGTGCTTGTCTCCATCGTCGGCATTGTGGCTTCAATCCCGTATCTCGCACTGCAACTGAAAGGACTGGGCATCATCGTCCAGGTCGCGTCGTATGGCAGCGTTTCGCAGACGGCCGCGATATGGCTTGGTGTGCTGCTGCTTGCGGTCTACGTCGTGGTGTCGGGCGTGCACGGTTCGGCGTGGACCGCAGTAGTCAAGGACATCACCGTGTTAGCCGTCACTGTGTTTCTTGGCATCTACCTGCCGATCCATTACTTCGGTGGATTCTCCGACATGTTCCGGGCGATCGATCAGTCGAAGCCCGCCTTCCTGACGTTCTCGGAAAGTGGCACCAGCTTCGTTTGGTTCCAGTCGACCGTGCTTCTTGCGGCGGCGGGATTCTTCATGTGGCCGTTTTCGTTCACGTCCATCTTCACCGCGAAAAACGAGAAAGCCTTTCGCCGAAACGCGATTAGCCTGCCGATCTACCAATTGATCCTGCTGTTCGTATTCTTCGTCGGGTTCGCCGCGATCCTCAAGGTTCCCGGTCTCAAGGGAGCTAACATCGACCTTGCCCTGTTCAAGCTTTCGGCGCAGACGTTCAACCCGTGGTTTGTCGGTGTCATCGGTGGTATCGGGGTTTTGACCGCGCTGGTTCCGGGTTCACTCCTGCTCATTAGCACATCAACGTCGATTGCGAACGACCTATATCGTGGTGTCATCCATCCGAAGGTCGCCGACGCTACGGTCAGCCGTATTGCGCGGACATTGGTGCCCGTGGTCGCAATGGTTGCCGCGTACTTCGCTTTGAATGGTGGTGGCGCGCTCGTTTCACTGCTGCTCATGGGCTACAGCTTTGTCACGCAACTCTTTCCAGGGGTGCTTGCCAGTGTATGCAACATGAAGCGCGTGAGCGCGGCGGCGGTCCTTTCCGGGATCGTCGCAGGAGAATTCATGGTGATCGTTGCGACGCTAACGCATAGCAATCTGGTCACCCTTTTCCCTTGGCTTCCGCCGGGATTCAAGGACGTCAACATGGGTTTCGCCGCCCTGATACTGAATGTTGCCGTCGTCATCGTTGTTAGCTTGGTTGCGCAGGCTCGGCCGAAAAGCTTGCCGGCGCACTAGCACGACACGCTTCGCCGCGCCCGAGAGCGGGAAAGAGTTAAGCCTCAGCTCCAACAGAAAGTCTCAAGTAGCTAGGTTTGGCCCCTCTTCCCGCGAAGGATAGATTCTCAGAAACGCGGGCTGTTGCCACGCGACGGCTGTCAACATTTTTCCGGCGCCGCTTCTGCATGATGAACCGCTGGACATACCTTCAAACCGTCAACTTGCAGTGCGACTCGGTATTCGCCACAAGTTCTGACCCTTGCGGATCGGCCGGGTTCAGCGGGCGGACCATATTGGGCCGATCACTACTCTGCTGGTCGGGCCACATCTTGATTTCACGGCTAAATTCGATCCAGGGATGCTGTACTCTGCCCATTCTGCAGCTACGCTGCTCGAAGTGAAAGCCAGGGATCCAGCCGAGAACATCTCGCACCCTTCAGATTTCCAGTGGCACCCTCGTCCCCAGGTTTTAGACGCCATGCCCAATCAGCCCGAATGGAACGATCTCAAATTCTTCCTCGAGGTCGCCCGCGCAGGAAAAATCTCGCTTACTGGAGAAAAGCTCGGGGTAGAGCATTCCACCGTTTCGCGCAGGATTGACCGGCTTGAGGAGAGTCTGGGCTCTGTACTGTTCGATCGGCGGCGCAGTGGCTATTCGCTGACCGACGCAGGGCAGGCATTGGTGCCGTACGCAGAAACGATGGAGAAGGCGCTGCTCGGCGCGGTCGAGGAGAGCATGGGGCGCTCGGGTAACGTGAACGGGACTGTGCGCGTGGGCACGCCGGAGGCCTTCGGTATCAACGTGCTGGCGCCCGGCCTGCTTTCTCTCAGTGAGCAACACCCTGATCTTTTCATCGAGCTGATGGCGCAGCCCCAGTTTCCCAGCCTGGTCACGCGGGAAGTCGAAATCTTGGTGACCCTGGAACCCCCGCAAAACGGCCGCTACACCGTGGCACGCCTGGCAGAGGTCGATTACTTCCTCTACGGTGCTCCGGCCTACCTTAGCAGTCGCCCTGAGATCCGACAGCTCTCCGACGTGGCCGAACACGAGTTCGTCGACTATGTGCACGACGGTTCAGTGAGCGAGCGGTATCGAATCCTTCAGGAACTGACGCCACAACCGAGGCGCAGGTTTACATCGACCAGTGTGCTCGCTCAGCGCTCGGCCGCAGCCGCTGGGATGGGGTTGGTGCTGTTAACACCCTACGTTGCCGAGCAGGACAACAACCTGGTTAATGTATTTCCAACTAAACCGCTCATTACCCGCAAGTTGTGGATTGCCGCCCCCGAGGATCTGTTTCGCATTCGCCGTATTCGCGTGGTGTGGGATTTCATTCGCGCGAGTGTGGAGCGATTGCCAGACAAGTTCCGTTTATAACATGTGTTGCAGTCCGCAGTTGGCGCTAATGGTGTTCATAGAAGCGCTAGCGTGTCCATTAATTCTGCTAGCGCGAATTTGAGATCGCTTGCTGTCCGCCGCCTTGAAGTTTGCATGTTACGACGAGGTTGACTCTCCGCGTGCACGGGCCACAGAGCGGTACGCCCGTTGCATTAAAAGCCGTACCGTAGGTAACATTTCCGTCGACAACCACTCGGGCGATGAATCCGTTGCCGCAATCATATACACGGGCATCTGCTGTCCTCGTCTCAATGCGACGCCGCCGGAGCCGCATTAGCGAAATTAACGGACACGACGAACGCGCTAGTAAAATCAACGGACAAAACTTCGGATGCGATTAGCAGTTTCTAAGAACTTCAACAACGGCTTCCTTCAACAACAGCTGCTGGTCGGCGCGCAGTCAGGTTTTCTCGATGGGCCTGCCGTCCTGTCCAACATGGCGTCGGATTCGGGGTACCGCGCCATTTAGCGTTCAAGGAGTGAAGCGCGTCGAGGACCACACCGAAATCTATCCACCGGTGCCTGCTGCAGCGATGACAGCGGTTGCGATCAACGGGCCGACTCCGCGGATCTTCTCGAGTCGCTGGCTTGAAGGGGATGCCTTGTGGACTTGATGGGTCAACTTGTCGTATCGGGCGATCTGTTTGTCCAGCAATACAAGTCTCTCGTACATATCGCGCATCATTGATCGCGTCAACTCTGTCAGCTCGTTGTGATCGTCATCAATGATTGCTGGCAGTTGCTGACGTACCTTCAGACCTGTTTGCGCGATGACCACGCCGTATTCGGCCAGCAAGCCTCGTATCTGGTTTATCTGCGCGATGCGGTCTCGCATGAGCAGGCTGCGGATGCGATGCATGGACTGGAGTCTGGCTAACGCGTGCTGTCACGCGTCGACTGGGAACTGAGCCTGGAACGGCTGCAGCACTGGCGCAAAGCGTAGCCGCGGGTGACCTTACCGTGCATATCGACCTCCGATCAGGCGATACGTCCAGCCTTATGGCATCGATGAAGGCTATGCGGGACTCCCTGACGCGCGTCGTTTCCGATGTGCGCGAAAACGCTGAAGGTGTCGCGACGGCGAGCGGGGAGATCGCGCAAGGCAATCTGGACCTGTCGGGCCGTACGGAGGAGCAAGCTGCGTCACTGGAAGAGACAGCATCCAGCATGGAAGAACTCACGGCTACAGTCCGTCACAACACGGACAACGCAAAGCAGGCAGCCACCCTCGCGGGCACGGCGTCGAACGTCGCGCAACGCGGCGGCGAGATTGTGGGGCGCGTAGTCGAGACGATGCGTGACATTTCCGAGAGCTCGGCCAAAATGTCCGAGATTATCGGCGTGATCGAGGGCATCGCCTTCCAGACCAACATCCTCGCACTCAACGCAGCAGTGGAAGCTGCGCGCGCAGGTGAACAGGGGCGCGGCTTTGCCGTCGTAGCCGGCGAGGTCCGTACGCTTGCACAGCGCAGCGCCACGGCGGCCAAGGAAATCAAGGAACTGATTTCCGACTCCGTTAGCCGGGTGGACGCGGGCTCAACCCTGGTCGAGGAAGCGGGTAGCGCGATCAACGAGGTCGTGACGTCTGTAAAACGTGTGACGGACATCGTGGGTGAAATATCCTCAGCTTCACACGAGCAGAGCACTGGCATCGAACAGGTCAACCAGGCGGTCAGCCAGATGGACCAGGTGACCCAGCAAAACGCTGCACTGGTGGAAGAAGCGTCGGCCGCTGCGCAATCAATGGCGGAACAGGCTCAACGTCTGCGCAAATCGGTTGCATTCTTCAAGGTCCAAGGCGTACAGACTACGTCCCGCTCGGAGACTCTTGCCAAAAAGCAGCCGAAGTCGGCAACTCGAAGCACTGGCGCACGCTCCGCCGTCGCATCAAGTCTAGCCACCAGTGCGCGGAGCGGAGCTGCCGCCACTAACGACGACGCGGCGCAATGGCAGACATTCTGATGAGGCAGAGCCAATATGGCCGCTGCATAGACAGTTTGCTACGACGAAGCTGCGATGTCCCCGAAGTAACTGTCCCATGCATGTTTGATGGCGCAAGACAAGAAAGATCGACAGCTGGCCTGGGCGTCCTGCCTTCATCCTGGTCTGCATAGTTGATGTCCCGGAAAATCGCCGTCGTGCGCACCCGTCAGTTACGTGCCTCCGATAGCAGAACCGGGAAATGGTAGTCATGGACGGAGACCCGCGGTCCCTTTCGCTGTAGAGGGCCGTGGATGCTGCACGAGTCGTCATCACAGTCGAAGTGCAGCGTGTTAAGGGCCGTCTCGCCGCTTCCTGAACCAAGCAAGATACGTTTGTTGCCCGACCCTTGAGATCGCGCCGGATAACGAACGGGTCAGGAACGGTGAGGTTCGACTAACGGTTTTCGTTCATGGTCAGAAAAACTATGTCACACGCTCCTGTTAACGTCTCGAACGCAGTAGTGAAATCGTTGGAGTCGGCGAAGATAGAACACGTTTTTCTCGTTCCGGGAAAGCTCGTCTACGCTCTGCTCGACGCTATTGATGAATCACCTTCTATTCGCGCAATCGTTGCCGCCCACGAGACCGGCAGCGCATTCATGGCGGATGGCTATGCACGGGCCAGCCGAAAGTTCGGCGTCTGCCTGGGCATATCTGGTCCGGGCACGATGAACTTTGTGCCGGGCATGGCAGCCGCCCAGGCAGATGGGATCCCCGTGCTTTATGTTGTCGGAGGCGTCTCCTCACGAGCGGAAGGTAAAGGTGCATTCCAGGACGCGACGCCCGGCGGTATCTTCGAAAGCACGGTCGTCACAGGCCTGGTCGATGAAGTCATCGAACTCAAAAACAAGGACAACTTCCTGGCTGAAATGCGTCGCGCAACGACTGGATTGAACTGGATGCGCCGGGCCCGCTCCTTCCTCAGCATTCCGGTCGATATTCAGCAGGAGGCACTGCCTGGGCACGAGGTTGTCCGCAAACCCTACGAGCACGCCGAATTTAACACCCGGGAAGTTCCTGCAGACCGTGTTGCACTCGATGCGCTGTACGACCGGTATCTGCTTAAACCGATTAGAGTCGCCTTCCTGATAGGGAGTCGGGGGAACGACCGGGAAACCGCAAGCGCCATTCTGGCGGTCTCCGAGAAATTCCGGATCCCCGTCGCCACGACCCTTTCGGGGAAAGGCGCCTTCCCCGAGAAGCATCCGCTCTCGCTCGGCGTCTACGGATTCTCGAGCCACTCGCGCGCTGCCCGTGCAATCAATTCCGACGAGCTTGACGCACTTATCGTCTTCGGCTGCGACCTCAACCAGCGCGACAGCATGAACTGGAGCAGACGATTGACAACAGGCAAGGAACTCGTCGTCATTGACGACAGCTTCGAACCTCCAGTAACCGGACACATCGAGCACGCAAGCATTTTTTCCGGGATTCGCGCCTCCTTCCGGTGGCTAGCCAGCAAACAGCCCGAGCCGACGAGTGATTTCCTTATGGCCCTGCACAAAAGAAGGGCGTGGTTGGGGGATATTGGAAGAACGCCGCTGTATGACCCCCAGTTCGAACAATTCCCTGTCCCAACCTCAGGTGAAGAGCCATCGCTTTATCCCGGCGACGCGGTGAAGCATCTATGCCGACTACTGCCGTCGGACACCAACGTTGTCGTCGACTCGGGCGCTCACCGTATATTCATGGCGCACTACTGGCTCTCGTCCGGGCTAGGGAATTACTTTTCATCGAATTCCCTTGCTCCGATGGGCTGGGCGATAGCCGCTGGGATTGGTGTCAAGCTCGCCGCCCCCGAACAAGCTTGTATCGTGGTTACCGGCGACGGATGCATGATGATGCACGGGACGGAGATTCAGACAGCAGCGCGATACGGAATAAAGATTATCTTTGTCGTGTTGAACAATGCCGCCCACGGTGCGATCCATATCGATGCAATCAGCAACGGCACCATTTCAGAGCGATTCACCAAACTTCCGACGCATGACTGGACGGCCTTCGCACGGTCACTTGGCGTGGCGGCTTGCAAGGTCGAACGCATTGGTGATTTCGAGGGAGCGCTCAACGATGCATCACGACAGGACGGCCCGTTCCTGATCGAAGTAATGACGGGGGTCTTCCCTGCTCCCAATCGGTACTATGCGGAGAAGGCGGCATGCGCGTGATATGTGGCGTAGCACTTCGCGTTACGAGCTTTGTGCACACGCAACCGACTGCTAGAGTCAGAGGCCACAGCAATTAGACGGAAGCCCGGGTGAAGGCGGCCCGGCGCAGCCATTTACTCGGTCGCCGCGCGCCGATACCCCTCCACCGGTGATGGCTGTGATTCACCGCCGCTGTGCCCGCGGCGCCAGCCTTTGCTTCAGGAATGTCTTGGCCGAATAGGTCCTGCCCATGACGGCCCTCGAGCAGCGCGAGGTTGCCACGCAAGACCTGCAGCACGTTATTGAAGTCATGCGCGACGCCGCCTTTCCTTTCTGCTCCCGTAGACCGTATTAAGTCTGTCACTCTTGCGCTCATAATTTTGTCAACTCGCCGTGGGAACCTATGCTCGTACCCGCACAGTCTTGTGAGGCAAGGGTTTCCCGCAGCGAAATAATAGCGTGGCGCGAAAAAGTTTCGTCGCTCCGCTTCGCCCGCCAGCGATGGTGAGTACAGGTGGCGTAGTCTCTCCGATGCCGGACAGGCAACGGGAAAATGGTCCCGGATTCAACGCCAGAGCCAAGTGCCTGTCCGACTGGCCGCCCTATCGGTAACACGAACGCGCGGCGTCATCGATGCACTTTTGATAAGCCTCCTGGCAGTCGTGGGCGCACCGTCTCTGTTGTTCGGCCACGCTGTCAGACTCCGTCGTCCGACCCGAAGAATTGCATCGACATTGCGAGAGTGCGGAATTACACACGCTGGTCTGGACGGATACACAAGTTTGGTCGACTTTCGCATTCGCGCTGAAAGGGGACGCTCCGATGACAAACAATATCGTGCTGACGATCAAAATGCGCACACTCGTCTCCATCACCTGTCAAGGTTCTCCGCCGGGCTCAATCAGCTGCACCGTGCCGGGAGCCAGTTGGCGGAACCGTTCGTACGCCATCACGTCGACGAAGAAGACGAGATGGCGCGTTCCGGCGTACTTGATACCACTAGCCTCCACCGCATCGTCCACCGCTATCGGTCCCGCGACTCGCAACGTGTCAGGGCCGCCAAGCGTCCGGTGGAAAAAGCGCCGCCAGCAAGGCTTCACTCACATTCTCAATCATGTCCTCGCGCACTCCGATCGATGAAGACCGGATCATTCTGGCATCAGGGTCGCGCAAGCGTCGCTCCAGCTAATCGCGGCCGCGCTCCCCGCCCTCGCCTGCGTTGACCCGCCTGATGCGCCCAGCGCGCGGCTGCGGAGCGCTAGCGAACGGAAACACAGACACGAAAACAGTGTGTCCTGAAACGAAGGGTACAATAGTCTTAACTATTGCCCCCTTCATTGCGTCACGCCGTCCCCGCGGACCGCGAAGAGCGAGCCTGGCTAATCCCGATGCGCGCCCTATACTGGAAGGGAGCCGCGCGGCAGCCGGTCTCATCAGCAGCAAGGGGCTCGATATTTCCCCATGAGACGCGGTAGCGGGGCTACGGAAACGCCTGCGACAGCACGCAGGCGTTTTCTTTTTGCCGGTCTTAATCCTGATAAGTCGTAGCGTTTAATGGTCGGCCTAGACTGGCTCACGTAGCTTCCGGCTAGACGTCAAATAACTGGCCAATCCGTTTAAATAGGGCCAATTCGCTAAATATTATGTCAACTCACGCAGCAAAGTACAGTTCCGGCGCTTTCCTATTCGACTGACGGCCGTGTCGGCTTTGGCAACCCAGACAAGGAGAATATAAGACGGCGCTGCACTGGCCATTGCGAGCGACGAGTGCGAATTAAACTAGAAGCCACGTCCTAGCCATCTCCCTCGAGAAGCAAAGCGTCGAGGCAAGGCTAGCCGACCACCATCATAATCTAGGAGTGTCCGACCGACGGCCTTACAAAGAGGCGTTCGTCCCACACCACGGGTTGTGGCTCGGTCACGGCAATCCGCGTCGCGTCGGGGTGTGCGGGATTGACCAGCACGTTGAACTCTGCACGGACGACGACGGAAGGTACGATCAGGAGCGCGGTACGCGACTCGGTCAGCCAAGCGTCGCCGAACTCCCTTGCCGCCTGTAGTGCTGGCGCATCCCATCCCCCCGGCAACGATTCCGCCGAATGGCGTTCGACGCGAATATCGTCGGGAACCGCTGCTTCAACCCATCCGTGTGTCTTCGGTACCTTGCCGATGCGCGCATGAACAAGAATCTCGAGCATCGCACCGGCGAAAGTCGACGCGGCATAGATGACCGGTCGCCCCGGGCTATTGAAGCGGCCGCCCACCAGCATCGCGCCGGTGCCACTCCAGACCGTGTGTCGAGTGTCGGCGATTCGAAACAACTTCACGCCGGCAACCCATAAAACAGTTTCCAAAGCAGCTCTTCGACCCGGCGCGCGCCGAGCTCGGTCAGCGCAACATCGAGCGGCGCCCGCCCTTCGAGCTCCGCGTGCGGCGTCGACAGGAACTCCCGCGCGTCCTCTTCGTCGTTCCAGACGTAGGCCGTCGTCGCGACGATCCTGGCCAGCCGCTCAGTCTTTTCCGATTCGTCTGGCGTCAGCCGATCGCGACGTCGCTTATAGGTCGCTTCTGGGATGATGCGGGCAAGTAGCGCACGCCGGGCGTCGGCACCCTGCGTCGCACGTTCGACGCCCGCGCGCAGCGCGGACTTGGGTAGGCCGTCGCGGACAAGTGCCTCAAGTTCCGCGAGCGTGTGCGGGACCTGCCGCAGTTCCATGACCGCGGCCACTGCTTCGGGCGTAATCAGTGACATGCGATTCCCGACTAAAGTATCATTTGATACCTAATCATAGCGCAATTGATACCGTACAAACCCCTCTTCAGTCTAGCGGCTCCAGCGGGGAGCGTGTCGAGGCGGCCTTGGAACATCGTCCGCGCATCGCCCACATAGCATGACGGCACGTCACGGCCTACAGAAATCATTCATATACGAAACGGTCAAGCAATTAATTAGCCGTTGGTGACAGGATGTCGCACTAGGCACGCGGAAAAACCATTTATAGTGCACTGCACAAGCTCCGTCCGATCGGCAGGTGCGATCTGATGACCCCGCGTCCAGCGTTGCCGGCTTGCGGACCGACATGCCGCTGCAGGTGGGTCGACACACCTGTCAGCTTCGCCCAGTTCTGACTACACCATCAAAATGAGGTCCCTGTGAAATACCTTCCCCGCATCGCCGCGTCTGGAGCACTCCTGGTCGTCGCTCTCGGTATCGTCACCTTCGCCCAGATCAAGTTCGCGCCGCAATCCGCAGACAACAACCCGTTCGCACGGATCGTCCTGAACCTCGAGTCGCAACTAAACGGCTGAGCGACTCCGTCGCAATATGTAGCCCGCGCCCCGCAGGCAAAAAAAACCGCCAGCCTCCGAAGAGAACTGGCGAGTTTGAGCTACTGATGTTGGATTCACATACAAGGCGATGGGAGGGGAGTTGACGCCTGCTGAGGCTCCTCCAGAGACCAGTCGGCCTCCGTGTCCACGGCATCCAAGACCTTGCGCAGGTTACCAATCATCAATTCGAGACGCTTCATCGTCAAACGTAGGATTATGAATTAAATCGCACGTCGATCAATTGATTTATGCCAAGTATTCCTAACTTGTGGGCCGTTGATCCGCACGGTCTGCATCGGACAGGTTGGAAAACATGCACCTGGGATACAGCCTGTTCCATCCACCCTTGCCGCAACGACGATTTAGACCTTGATGACAAGGTCTGAGTACCTCGCAACGCTCTCATCGTCGCTCAGGAGACGCAGCGGCTCAGAGATAGCTTGCGCGACCAGGATGCGGTCAAACGGATCGCGGTGAATATCGGGCAGGTGGCGAACGCCGGCGGCATGAGCGGCCGTTACCGGCAACTCCCGAAACCCAGCCTCGCCCATCTTCGCCAGCAACTCGTTCACGTCCGCATCAAGTTTTCCGAGGCCGGCCTTGATCGAGATTTCCCAGAAACTTGCGGCACTGACGAAGACCACCTCGGCTTCCAGCATGACGGCCTGGGCAGTCTTCGAGAGCCTTTTGTCGCCGCTCATCGCCCGCAGGAACACGTGCGTGTCGATCAACAAACGCATCACCGGCCCTCGAACGAGTCGAGCACTTCATCCGGCAGCGGCGCGTTGAAGTCGTCTGCGATGCCGATCTTTCCTTTCATCAGACCAAAGCGGATCTTCGGCTTCGCATCGACGGGAACAAGTCGCACTACCGGCGTGCCCGCCTTAGCGATGACAACCTCCTCCCCGTTGGCAGCGGCCTCGATAAGGCGCGACAACTGAGACTTTGCCTCATGAATATTCACGGTTTGCATAAGACCTCCAGACTGTATGGCTTAGTCTAGCTTAGCTAGCACAGAAAGGCAACGGCGATATGTTGCTAGCCATAAGAGCAGCCCTACTCGCCCTTCCAATGCAAACGGGGGGAAGCCCGAGTAGGAGTCACCAATGAAATGAATGAACGATATAAATATCCGA
Source organism: Burkholderia sp. E7m39 (assembly GCA_001319865.1). Taxonomy (GTDB): domain Bacteria; phylum Pseudomonadota; class Gammaproteobacteria; order Burkholderiales; family Burkholderiaceae; genus Paraburkholderia; species Paraburkholderia bengalensis. Next base: position 17,762 of record BBSL01000393.1, read on the forward strand.
ACCCGGCGAGTCGGGTATGGGCGAGCGGAACGCACTGGCCATCGGCTCAAAGTAACGACTGTCTGGCGACAATTACTTCTGCCGGCGTGTTGCCTCACGGGATGATGTTACTCCCGGGTAATTGTCACTCTCCGGTTGTCTTGCGATGAAGGCTGGCGCTGCGTAGCGGCGCCAGCCTTCATCGCATCGGCGTCGCCGAGTATCCGCGTCACCAGTTCCCTGGCGCGGTTCGATCGCCAGGCCTTCACGCGGCGCTGCAGGGTGCGCAGCTGCGCACTGGAATACATCGCCGGCGCCATGGCAACGAGACGCTCATGCAGCTTCTTCGCCGTGATGCCGGGCTCGGTTTCAAGCCATTGCTGTATTGTCGGCCACGTATGTTCGAACGGATCTTCGCGAGTGCGCCAGTCATGCGGGATTCGCGCTCTTCGGTGATGCGTCGGCCGGACTTCACCGGCCTGCCACGCTGTCCCGAGGCTCGCCAGGAAGTCCGCGAGTGGAACGTCGATCCCTGTCCTGGTCTCCGTCGGTACACCGCCGGTAGCGCTGCATTCGGCAACGCGCTGCTGCGCTTCGCGCATTTGACGCAGCAAGTGCACAGGATCGAGCGCACGAAACCGCGCACGCAGACTGCGTTTCGTTGGCTCTGGTATCGAGGCAGCGCGCAGGACGCGCTCCAAGGGCGTCAGGGGTGCTTCATAGCGCTTCGTCACCTTCGCGCCGTGACGTGTCTTCGATTTCAGCTTGAATGATGGCTGGAAGAAGTTGATATAGAGCCGCGACACCTGGTAAAGCGAGGCAAGTGTTTCCGTGTCTTCGAGGCCTTGCAACCTGCCATAGCCAACGAGGCGGCGCACGATGGCGCCATTCTTCTGCTCGACCCACGCCTGATCGTTTTTCTTGTAAGCACGAGATCGCGTCAGCTCGATACCCGTTGCCCTGCAGAAGTCAAATACGGTTTCGTTCATGAAAGCGGAATCGTTGTCGCAGTCGAGACCGCGCAGTGGAAACGGTAATGCATGACTGACCCGCTTGATGTGCTCGACGACAAACGCACCGCTTCGAAATGGCATGGTTAGACATTCGGTCCAGCCTGTCGCGATATCCGTCATGACCAAGCTGTGTACGAAGTCGCCGTCAATCTTGGTGCCCCCGCAGTGCTCAACGAAATCGATCTCGAGATAACCGGGCAGAGGATCATTCCAGTCAGTGAAGGTGCGGATCGGGACCGCACGGCGAATCGCATTGCCGATTCCCCCAGCGCGCCGTCGTTGGCCGCTGAATGCCTGCTCGCGTATGTCACGCAGCAGCCGGTCAATGGTGGCAGCGCTGATCTGCTTGAGCCGCTGGCGCACGTCCTTTGATAGCGTCAGGTGACCATACCGTGTCATCGAATCGAGCAGCGTCGGGATGAGCGCTTTCAGCCGCTTGCCGCAGATCCGGTCGGCAGTCTCCCACAGCGTGATCAGCGCGGCACGCACCTCGTCGTCATAGCGTCGCTGAGGTCCGGGCTTCTTACCTGATGGCTGGGGCTCCCGGCACAGCACGCGGATCGCGTGCTTGCGGTGATAACCCGTCAATTCAATGAATTCGTCCAGAATCTGGCGTTTCTCGTCCCGGTCAGAACGGCGGTACCGCTCACCAACTGCCTCAGTCAATTCCCGTCGTGTTGTCATGCTGAGCCGCCTCGTCATAAGTCGCTCCCGCCAGCATTCTGACGGGTAGCAAATTACATGAGGCAACAGCCGCCGCCTGGTAGCAAAAAACCTGAGTCAATGCGCGGTAGTTCTAGTTGACGCCAGACAAACGACCGCTGCGCGAGAGAAAAACTCACCACTCACCGGACAAGAGGCATTTAAGAATTACCTGTACATCCCGCGGAAAAGGTATACAGTGGGCTTGTTGCAGCGCGGCATAAATGCCGCGCCACTCCGACCTGCAGATCATTAGCGACACACTCGCCTCCGAAATCCCTTGGACGTACGTGCCGGGTCGATCAGGAGCATTCAATGAATACAACCACTGCTGTTGAGCAATCCGCCAACTTTAGCCTGCATACTTTGCCGGGAATTTTCGATTTGCAGAATGAAGCCTTTGAGCGACTGCAAAAAGTGACTCACCTGAATCTCGCAGCATTCAAGGCGATGATGGAAGAAGGACAATCCGCTCTGTCGCCGCAGCAGTCAGGACTACCGCCTATCGCCGGTGCGATCAGCCTGTCCCAGCGATTTACCGAGCATGCCGTGTCGTATTCCACGCACATCCGCGAGATCGATTCGCAGTTCATGGCCGCAGTTGCGCGCGCGGCCGAGGATGTACGTAATCAGTACACTGTCATGTGGACGAAGGCTGCCGCCGGCTTTGGCCAGACCACCCCTTTTGGCTCGGACGCTGCCTCTACAGCGATACAGTCTGCACTCGCCGGGGTGATGCGAGCCCAACGGACGATGCAGGAAACCATCGGTCGGGCGACGAGCATCGAGATGCCCGGCACACCGGTACCTGACATCGCGTAAGCGACAGCGTTGCGCGGTTCGGGTGCGGCACCAGAACGACGCCCTGCACGAGCAGGTCGTTGGGCGGTCTCACCGCCTGATGAAGTAGCCGGCGAAACGCCGGCTACTTTTTATTCCATCACGATTAACCGTACCGCGCGTTGCATTTTCAGCATTGCATCTCCGTCACGTGTGCTGGCGCAGACACACGGAGAATTCTTCAGTATGAGATCCGCGTGGGGTCGACCGCAGAGGCGCGCGCGATGCGTGCAGTTCTGACAGCAGGACCATCGATTGCGGTACTGAAGGTGTTCGTGCGCCGCTGGATTCTGGCGTACACAAGTTGTCCATCTCTCTCCAGGACAGCCATCGCTTACGTGACCGACCCGCGTGATGTTGATCCTTGCTTCGAAGCCTGCCACGTGTCGGGAATGCAGGGGTGAATCACCGGACAATTCCCTGCGAACCCCAGATTGCCTTCGACGCCTGCCGGTACATCCACCCTCGCAGACCCCGTTTAACAGGTCCAACCGCCGGGCTCGACATGAGGTGTCACGGAATAGACATCAGCTAGACAGGCGTACCTCGGCGGATGCATCTGCCCCTGCGCTGTGCTCTCAACTATCGGTAACACGAACGGCTGGCGTCGGCCAGACAGCTTTGATACGCCAGATGGCAGTCCTGGGTGCATCTTCGCTGTTGATCGGCTGCGTTGTCAGTCGCGTTCGCCCGGCCTGCGGGCGCGCATTGGCAGCGCGCCAACGTCGAATTACATACGCTGCTCTGAACAGATACACAGCGTTGATCGACCTCCGCAAACACGCTCGAAGCGTGCAACGCAAGGAGGACGACCATCGACCCAATGACATGAATATGCATACGAGCTCCCTGCTGAGAATTAACCGGTTTTCTGCCTCTCGCGCGCCGACGATCGAGACGCCTGTGAACACGGTGCGCGCGCCTGCGCGGGGCGTCGGTACGGTGCCGTACGGGCATGCCGCCGCGTGGCGATGCGACGGGGCACGGTACAGCGTTCGACGCGCCCGAACTATAATCTGGAGGAGAGGGCCTTCGCCGCCCAGGTTGCGCAGAGCGCGGCTGCAATCCCGTAGCGGGGTTTCCGCAAGAGGTCGAGGAGTGATACATGGCGAATGTGGACCCTGCAACGAAAAATCATCTGCTCGCCGTTCTGCAAGAAACGGAGTGGGCACGGCTGTCGTCGCATCTGGTGCGCGTCGATATGCCTTTGGGGCAGGTCGTATACGAATCCGGTGATCGCCTCAATCACGTGTATTTTCCGACGACCTCGATCATCTCCTTGCTCTACGTAATGGAAGACGGCGCATCTGCGGAAATCGCGATCGTCGGCAATGAAGGGCTCATTGGTATCGCACTCTTCATGGGCGGCGAGACAACGCCAAGCCGGGCGATCGTGCAAAGCGCGGGCGAGGCGTATAGGCTCGACGCGCAGATTCTCAAGG
>BBSL01000394.1 GCA_001319865.1 Burkholderia sp. E7m39
GTGTCGATGGCTCCTGCTCAGCATCGATCGCCTGCCGTCCAACGAACTGAAGATGACCCAGGAACTGATCGCCAATATGCTGGGCGTGCGGCGTTCCGGCGTCACTGAGGCGGCGCTGAAACTGCAGGACGCGGGGCTGATCCGCTACAGCCATGGGCATATTGAAGTTCTGGATCGTCCCGGACTGGAAGCACGCGTATGTGAGTGCTACAGCGTGGTGAGACGGGAATTCGACCGCCTGTTACCCGATCTGAAAGCCGTGTAGACGGCTTACCGTGTCAGCCCGCAAAACGCTCCTTAGATCTCGATGATCACCTTCAGCCCCCGCGCGTCCGCTGCACGTCGGAGACGGCCCACGATGGACGGACAACGCCTCTGATTGCCGGAAACCACATCGAATAGTCGGGAATGACTGCGGTTAAACTCGCGCAACATCGCGTGCTTTATGGTACCGCAGAGGCGGCTTCGCTAGTTTGCTTGAGTCGCAACGCCGCCCTTTCCTCCGACCAGTACCCCGCCTTGCCGTAGAACGCGTACAGCTGCGTTTCGAAATTGCGCTCTAGCGGAACCCTGTTGTCGTAGTCCGGGCTGTCCTTGATGGCGTCGCGTGTCAGCTGTGTCGAAACAGTGGACTCGAGCCAGTCGATCAGGAAGATCCACTCAGTTGCCAGCAACACTTCCCTCGACGCCCACCAGCTTTGCGTATCGACGGTGAGATAGCGTATAGTCCAGGCCTCATCGTCGAAAATGAATCCGGACACGTACCCGATATCGCCATCGGCCGCCGCGACGTGGTAACCATCCACCGCGTCCGTGCTATGCAGATGGCTGTCGCCTGGCGGCTTGTCGCCGAACAACGCGAGTTGCGCAAGCGTCTCCCGTGACACAGCCGATAGCACCGCACGGCTGAACGCCGGATAGCTACCCGCGCCCCACACGTCTACGCCGCCCCAATACACCGGGTAACCGTAATAGCGGAGATACTCGGCTTCGTCTTGACGCGAGACGGGTTTGTCAGTGTCGACAGGAGGACTGTCGCTCACCTGCTGCCGCGTGAGATCGACGTGGACGCTCAACGCCCCCGGATCCATGCGGATGACCGAGTAAGGCGAAATCAGCAAGCGCCGCCCGTCGATCCAGTTTCCCGTCTTGACAACCAGGTAGCGGACACCCCACGCATCGCGATCGAAATACACCTCTTCGACACTGCCTATTTCGCCATCGCTCGCGGCCACCCTACATCCCTTCAGACTCTCGATACTTCGCAACATGATTCGATATTCCTGCTACGTGTGGGACGGCATCAATGAATGCCTTCGCCATTGCCGAATGAAGGATGAATATCCGCTGCGACGACATTGCCCGTTACAACGTCTTGAGTCGGGTCATCTTCGTACCGTCCACCGTCGCGCCAGCCATCAAGCCGCCATTCGTGAGCACGAATGCGTTGATCTGACCGGTTGCCGTGTGCCCATGTGGACATTGCCGTTCGCGCCGACCTTCAATACCGCCACCCATGCATTAGCCCCCGCTGACCAGCCTTCGCTGCTGCGAAACCGATCAAGTGCGTCCGCGGTCATGAATAGAAAGACGATCACCTTCGCTTGCGCGCCAGCTTGCAAGCCGACCGACGGACTCGAGGTGCTGTAGTACCTCACCGATATTCCACCGACGCGCAGTGCGCCTTCGCCATACTGTCAGCCTAATCCGATACCGGCATTGATAACTGTCGGAAACACGAGCAGGCCGTTCGACTTGCCGACCAGTTCGCGGGGGCCGGGAACCACGTAATAGAGCCGGGTGAGCGTAGAGTCGACGCCTGCGTCGATGGCACGCGTTTGTCCTTCTGGTCGCCCGTCGTGTCGGTTCCGGCAGGCGTCGTCGTACAGCCGGATAGCGACAGGCTGACCGCGATCATCGATGCTGGCACGCCCCGGAGAAATGTTCGTTGTTGCAACCCGTCTCCTTAATTCACGAATGCGTCCGACGTTACGCGAGAGCCGGTGCCGAAGCGGTACGGCACCGTACAGACACGCCGCTGAACACTCAATAAGCTCGAGGTTAACGGTGAACTAGCGGTTGGCCGCCCGGTGTAGTCGTGATGGATCTACCCGTGATGGTTCTCATGGGAAAAATATAGAGCCCCACTTTCCACTGGCGGTTCTCCCAATCAGTTCACCCAATCGTGACGGACACGGCAAACCCAAAGGAAAAATATGACCTCTTCAATGTGGGGCATTGTGACCGGAATGACGGTCATGGTTGCCGTCTCGCTTTACAGGTATCGGCAAAGCCTGGCACGAAGGGCGAAAATCCGCTGGCTGTACGATCATCACATGATCGACAGATTGTGCGCGAAGCTCGGCTTGTAGCCACCGGTCCGCAACAGACTGGGACGGCTCGTCAGATTGCCCGGCGTCTGCATAAAGAGCGCCCGCGTTTCGCCCTATTCGCCCCTGTTCCCTACGCCATCGTCTCGAGCGGCGCAGACAACACGCCCGGTGCATACGAGGGGAAGGGCGCTCGCGCAACGCCGCACTGGACAGGGAGAACAGAGGTACGGTGCAACCATACCCGGCGTGAGCGCTGCTGCGGTGGAAGCCAGTACGGTGCCGGACGGATTCCACGAGCGCCAGCGCGTAACATAACTGAAGGTGCACCGCCCTGTGTGCGGATCGAAACGGTCACGGCGAGCGGCACAGCAGCACAGCGCAATTTAACGGCCTATGTCGGTGATGCCGCGAGCCGTGCCGACGAAGCACTCGAACTCGCCTTGCACTTCGGCAAGGACATCGTCGATGGCGAGGTCCAGGCCGTTCCGATCTAACCCCACTAGGATCGATGTGTCACATCATCAGTTTGAAGACGATCTTGCTCACCTCGAACGCATAATCCCGCAACTCGCCGCTGACGGCCCGTTTGGACTCGCCTATTGGCGTGGCCGTATTGCGGCGCTGGAAGCAGTTCAGGCATCTCTTCCAAACGGTGCGCGGCGCGTGACGCGTTTACTCATTGCGTTCAAGCGGATCGAAAAACGATCCGCTTGACAGTCACGACATGACCCGCTGCCATCGCACGCAACCTTCGTTGCTACAGCGCTCCCGCTCGCGGCCGCCACGGGACGCGCCAGCCGAAGCATCGCCAGGATGAACTGGATAAGCCATCGCGGTGACCCGTAGTACCCATTCCGTCGAGATTCGACTACTCGAGTTCACCGCAACTATGCTCCGCGTCGGCCTCCGTCGTGCGACCTGCCTGCGTATTCCAGAGTCATCATCCACTCCTTCAAAAGACCGTCTTTGCAATCCGCCAATCCGCCCGGTGGGTTTCATTTCCCAACCGGCGATTCCAGATGCTTGCGCAGCCTATCCGTTCCCGATCGACACAAAGCGATGAAATATGCGATAGAGACACTCGCGTGCGCTATCGCTTTCAAGAGATGGATGCCGTGTCATTCATGCCTATGCCGCATCCAGTCCCGCATCGGATGCGTATCTAGCCAACGGGAAACCGGCTTGTTCTTGCGTTCCCATCTGTACCGTGCCGCTATAAATATCGCGACGAACATCACCACCGCGAGCCCCACTACAAAACTGATCATTGACTGACTCATGGCGCCTCCTTTGAGGTCGGAACCATGGTTATATTTTAGGTAACCATAGAACTTTAATGAGACGTTTTCATTCGCTGATCCATGGTTTTTTGCGCCCGATTTTCGCGCAGCGGAATACTGAAGCATAGACGCGACGCTACTCAGCGTGACCATGGAAAAGTGACGGTAACCTTGTTGTCCGCCGATAAAGTCAATCCGACAGGAATCGCGAAGCCGCGATAGGCGACCGGATGCGTCAGAGCTCGCTCGCCTGAACCTTGCCGTCGACGATGTCCTTCCCGTATTGCATCGCGAGGTCGATGGCATCGCCCGCGGTGGTTGGACTTACTGCAGCGAACAACGTCACATAGCGCCGAGCCTTGGCCTGGCTGGGCTGAATTGTGTCGATTCGCACGACGGACGAGAACTGACGCGGACCTTTGGCATACGGGTCGCGATGCAGCGGGAATTCCTGATGAGAGTACGCACGTAGCTCGTACCCTCTGTATTCGATGGTGGGAATGGTCATGTTGACGCTCCGTGAGTGGCGCTGACCGTCATTGAATTGTGTCTGTCCGGATGCCGAAAAAGGGGCGGCCAGAGGTACACCTGGACCACTTCACAATGCGCTTAATGGCGCCGCAAAGCAAACTAAATCGTGCGGGTGCACAAATAGAGGCCAGAGACGCGCCAGCCTCCCATCGGACGATGCAAGTGTCCAGCAATCTGCCTTATTCTCGCGGTGATTCTCGTGCGTGCGTACGCAGGAGCGCTGGGCCGACCGGACGGAAACGACAGCCGTGCGGTGCCGTTAATCGTGCCGCGTGAAACTTTCGGCATATCACTCCCCGGCGTGGAGACGCTCACGCCGATCTACGGCTGGCCAAACAGAATATCTGCATTCCTACTTTATTTACAGATCAAGATTCATCGAAAGTCACAGTCCTTTGAACAGGCAAGTCAATTTTCTCCAGTTGATATCCAATTACGTAATGGACTCAGCGGCCAGCGACCACTTCCCGGTACCCTGATGACTGACCGGCCATGACCGTACCCGGTCCGATCATTGAGCGTTCCGAACCGGGGGAAGGAGATGGAATCAGTCAACTGGGCCAAGCAACAGGTCGATTGCGGCTTGTCCGGCGATTTCGCCTACCAAGTAGGCCCATCGTTCAGTGAAGGGACCGTTGCGCAACGGTACGCGGCCTCCCCGCACGCCGAGCGCTTCGAGGTTAGTGCCGCCTTTTATCTGAAAAATCACGTTAAAAGTGTCTTCAGCAGCCGGAGTCAATTCCACATGAATTTCGAAGCCGCGATACGCGATAAGTATGTGCATGCAAGCCTCCGTTCGGTCATTGGAGGCTAAGGCCTTTCGAACCGCAATGGCCGATTCGGTGAGTGTGTCGCTCGGCCTGCGTCCGGCTCAGTTATACCCGTTGCGGTCCTTCAGCGACATTTCTTTGGACGTCTCTCCCCGGTTCAAGAGCAGCCGATACCCGCAAACGGTGATCAGTGGTGTCCGTGCTGACCAAAGATGGCTCTCTCGCGACTCCGGGTTCTGGAGGCTACGGCCTGGGATGACTGGATCCCGCGAGCGGGCTTCCGGCGAAGGGATCGTTTTTGCAGTCCGCATCGGTCTGCTTTGCGGGTTGTGCAAGCGTCCCGCCCGGAAGTTCAAAGTGCCCGATGGATTGTCCTGCACTAGTGGCCTGTTTAAGCCATTGCGGCATCTCTCCCTCACCGGTCCAAGTGTCACCACCCGCGCTACGGTAGCGACCTGTGTCGGACCCCACAGGAGTTGCCAGAAAGGAAGCGAGGTCATCCGGGCTGATCCCGAAATCATCCATGCGGTGGCGGAGATACACAATCATGCTGTCCCGCTTCCGTTCATCCATGGGAAGTTCCTAT
>BBSL01000395.1 GCA_001319865.1 Burkholderia sp. E7m39
TAAGGTGTTTTGCCAGCGTTTCAATGTAAATCGCGAGCCACCGATAGCCCGCCGTTCTCCGCATGGCCCAGCTCACTTTATACTTTAATTGCCGACCTGGATAACGCTTCACAGATGCTGGACAGCAGTTGCGTAGGACTTCGCCGCTTCCCTGAGTTGCCCGGCGGCGGCCTGTACTTGGGTCGGCAGTTCGCTCAGCGCGAGCAGGGTGTCCACACCGTCCAGCCGCCTGCGAAGTTCGATCACGAGATCCATGAGGCTGGCGTCGCCCACCCGTCGGCGGTTGCTCTGTCTCGAACTGACCACGGAGCAGTCGACCAGACGATCGATCTTGCGTAAGTAGGCTTGAGCCGGGGCGCGGTGCCTCGCATATAGTGACGCCACATTGGACTTGGAAAGACAGTCTTTGACGACATCGGCGTTCATGCCGAAATGAACCTGCAGCGCGTCGGCGGCATCCGCCCGGTAAAAAACAGACCGCCTGGTCAAATAGCGTCTCACCATCCCCGCCGATCAGATCGATCCAGACTTCACGATCTTCCAGAGTCTGGCCGGCGCGTTGAATCACCCGCTCATCCTCATTGGCGCTGCCGAGCATCCGGTGCCCATCAATGTCGTCAACCGACATCTCGAACACCTCCACCAGTTCCCCACTCACTGCGACCTGCATGACCAGTAACGCCATCTCTGCTCCTTGCGATGCGATTGTTGGGAACACCGCTGCGCAGATCAGGCACTTCAAGCTGGCGATCTGTTTGTGTAGCAAATCCGAGAGAAGGGGCGCGAGCCCGACATCATCGCGGCTCTCCGGTCCGACGTTGCACGACGAACCGTCCGCGACTGTCGACCCAGTCGCGCGCCCATTCTGTAGCGCGCCCGAGTGCCTGCATTTCGCTGTCGAAATAGTCGAGCGCATCGAATTTGCAGGAGACCGGATCAGCATCTCCGGCGTCACCTGCATCGGTACATATATAGGGTCGCGGCACCCGCACACCTGCGCTGGCGAGTCGCAACAGAGCATCAACTTCGGCGTTCTGCTATGACGCTTCCTGCATCGGACGCCAACCGGCCACTTGGCTGTGATCCTGAGCCGTTCCCCATTCGCCGGTTACGCGAGACACCGAGCTGGGCTTTCAACGGCCGTTTCAGCACGGCTGCCCCGGCGTCCCCAGTCAATACCGCTTTTTCGGCGGCAACGCTTTGTCAGCCTGACTAGCATCCTCGCGGAGCCATGCGCTCCCGATCTGATCGCCGCGTTTCGACCTGTGCATCATTTGTCATTCGACACGATCGTTTGATCTGCTTGCGCAGGCGCTCTGCGGTAGGTTTCTCGTAGGCTTGTCCGGGTACGAAGCTCCGGAATCAAGCGGGTGCGCTCCATCGCGCGACGGAAACGGCGTATTGCAACTTCCGCGGGCTCGTCGCGTTTCAGCATTACGGTAGTCAATCTTTTCCTTGGTTGACCGCTCGCCGCGTCACTGCGGGCGCACTATGGAGACATCTCCTGTTCGTCCGATCTCACCATCGATCGTGCCACCGTGTGCGGCGGCTATCGGGCAGCGCTCGTGGCACCGCAAGATCACTGACGCTTCGAAGCCTCCTTCTTCAGCTTCTTCGCGTCCCTCTTTTCCTTCGGCGTTCTCGTGGCGACTTTCTTTTCCGCCTTCTTGGCGTCATGGGCTTTGCTCACGATGGCCTCCTTTCATGTTGAATTTCACAGTGTACGACGCGATGCCCTTCGGCAGCATGGGTTGACTAAAAAAGTACCCTTGGCGCTCGCAATTTGCGTCGCATGCCTACCGCACCGTTTACCGGCCGGTCGCATGAATGTGCTAGTGATCGGCACGCGCGGCGTGCCCTCCTCCCGCGTATCGCGCATCCGCCGTCAAACCTCTCCCGCCGGCGCTAGGCCCCGCACCGCGCATCGGGCGCCGGCGCGTATTACCCGTCAACTGATTTTGTTATCAGCGCACAGTCGGGTTGCAGCTAAATTTGTAGCGCAATGCACGCCAAGCCGCGCCACGGCTGGGGAATAGCCGAACGGTGCGGTAGTTGACCGGCCTCCGTCGCACCGGGTGCCGCAAGCGGTCGGTCGAGGTCGCCATCCAATTCGGTAATCGAAGGGCGATGCGCTGGCGGCCGCCTCCGCCGATCACGCAACCGTATCAGGAACGCGCCAAGCAGGCTCGCGCCCGCCCCGAAGGGTGCGTGTGCCCGATCAGTGCCCTCTGTCACTGGAACGCAGTCCCTGCGGCGACCCGGAACGCCGCAATCCCAGGATCGCGAACAGCCACCGCTAAGTAGCCAGGCCCAGGGTACGGACAATATCGGCCAGCCGGTAAGGTTTGTTGAGGAACGTAAAGTCGCCGAGATCGCCGTGCTGGGCCTTGAGCGCCGGAAGCGGATATCCCGATGCCAGCACGATCCTGATATTAGGGTGAAGCTCGCGGGTAGAACGGGCGAGCTGGACGCCGTTGATGCCGTTGGCCATGACGACATCGGTGAACAGGACGCGAATGTCGTCGCGACGACTCAGGGCATCCATCGCCTCGGATCCGTTGCTGGCGGTCAGAACCTCATAACCGAGGCGGCGCAAGAGCTCCGCTGTCGCCTCCAGCAGATCCGGCTCGTCCTCGACGACCAGCACCGTATCCTGCGTGGGCCCTGTGATGGAGTCCGCATCGCCGGATGTCCCTGTTGCGACCGGCAGGTACACGCTGACGGTCGTGCCCTTGCCGGGTTCGCTCTGGATCAGCATGTCACCGCCAGACTGCGCAATGAAGCCGTACGCCTGACTCAGGCCAAGGCCGGTGCCCTTGCCTACGTCCTTGGTGGTAAAGAACGGCTCGAATGCGCGCGCCGCAACTTCCGGCGGCATCCCCGAGCCGGTGTCCGCGACGGACACCGCGACGTACGGGCCGGGCGCGAGTGCGCCGACCATCCCCTCGCCAAGTTCGACGTTCGCCACGGCGATGATGATCTTGCCGCCGTCGGGCATGGCGTCGCGCGCATTGACGATCAGGTTAAGCAGTGCGGCCTCGAACCGGGCTGCATCCAGCATGACCGGCCGGGGCCGGGGTTCCTGCCTGACCTCGAGTTCGATTGCGCCATCGGCGGCCCGCCTGAGAACGGCCTCGAAGCCACGGAGCACCGCGTTCAGGTTGCACTTTTCAACCTTGAGCGGCTGCTGCCGGGCGAATGAGAGCAGCTGCTGGGTGAGCGTCGCACCCCGGGTGACCGCGCGCTGCATCGTTTCCAGCATCCTGATATCGGCGTGCTCATGTAGCCGCAGCGAAAGCACATCCAGTCCGTTGGACATCACCGCCAGCAGGTTGTTGAAATCGTGGGCGATCCCCCCGGTCAGCTGACCCAGCGATTCCATCTTCTGTGACTGGAACAGTGCGGCATTGGCGCGCGCCAAGGCCTCCGCTGCCTGCTTGCGTTCGGTCACATCGCGTATCACCTTCGCAAAGCCGACCAGCCTGCCCGCCTCATCGCGGATCGCGTCGACCACAACGTGCGCCCAGAAGCGCGTGCCGTCCTTGCGCACCCGCCAGCCTTCCCGCTCGAAGCGGCCTTCGCTGCCGGCTGTGGCCAGCGTCTGCGCAGGCAGACCGGCCACGCGGTCCTCTTCGGTGTAGAAGCAGGAGAAGTGTTTTCCGAGAATTTCGTCGCGCGAATAACCCTTGATGCGCTCGGCGCCGACGTTCCAGTTGGTCACCTCGCCCGCTGGCGAAAGCATGAAGATCGCGTAGTCGGTGACGCCCTGGACCAGCAGGCTGAAGCGTTGCTCGCTTTCACGCAACGCGTCCTGGGCGAGCTTGCGCTCCGTGATGTCGCGTGTGATCTTGGCGAATCCGACCAGCTGGCCCGCATCGTCGTGAAGCGAATCGATGACCACGCTCGCCCAGAACTGGCTGCCGTCCTTGCGCACCCGCCAGCCCTCGTCCTCGAATTTGCCTTCGTCGAGGGCGGTTAGCAGGGCAAGCGCCGGACGCCCGGCAATCCGGTCACTTTCCGGGTAAAAGACGGAGAAGTGCTGGCCGATAATTTCGCTCGGAGCGTACCCCTTGAAGCGCTGCGCCCCGGCGTTCCAGGTTCTGATGAAGCCGGCCGGATCCAGCATGAAAATTGCGTAATCCCTCACGCCCGCCACGAGGAGCTGGAAAGAGTCATCACCTGAAATTTCCCCGAGGGGCGGCATGGAAGTCGTCATGGTCTTGTAGGGTAGCGCCCTCCCGGCGGTGCGTTATCGATCTGTGAATGACAGTCGCGTGGCCTGATAGCCAGCAAGCGCCGCGCCAGCGAGGTCGCATGATACGCAGGGCAAAGGCCGGGGAGCTCAATTCCACTGGCCGCTTTCCAGCGATCAGTTTGAAGGGCCGACCGACGCAGCGCCCGTTGCCGCCGGTCGAATTGTCAACGGGGAACGACAGGTAGGAACGCAAAACGGTTATCCGAGGTGACAGTTGCGGCAGCCAGCAGGAACCGGCGCCGGAAAATCCGAGTCCGTATCGCAATACCTTATGGGAGACGTCTGTTCGTGCCCGGCGAAACAATCCGACCCGCCGCAGCCATAAGATCATGAGACCCCATGTCGCAACGCACGGAAATAACCCCAACGCTTCATTTATAGTGCCCACATCGGGTCCGGTACCGATAGGTGCGGGGCTGGCGAAAAGATTGCAACAAACACAATACCGGCACATAGCGAGGTTCCTCCCATGACTCTGTCAGACTTCATTGAAACCGATATGGAAGCGCTGGTTGACGATTGGACGGAAGACGCGCGTACGCTCAGTCCGAAGGACATCAGTCTCGACGACGCGCAATTGCGCAATTCCGCGCGCGAGCTGTTGAAGGGGATCGCCGAGGACATGCGGGAACGGCAAACGGACGCGCAGCAACGTGCGAAGTCGCACGGCGATGGGCCCGACCCGGATTCCGCGTTCAACAGGATCGGGCGCGGACACGCGGACGACCGGCACTCACACGGTTTCGAGATCAATGAGCTTATAGCGGAATATCGTGCGCTGCGAGCGAGTGTCCTGCGAAGGTGGCAGCGGAACTGCGAACTCGACGCGACAGCGTTTCAGGAAATGATCCGCTTTAACGAGGCCGTCGATCAGATGGTCGCCGAATCGGTGCGAGAGTTCTCGGCAATTACAGAGCGTATCAGGGACCTCTTCACGGGCGTTCTTGCACATGACCTTCGCTCGCCCGTAGGCGCGATTCTGAATTCGGCGCGTGTGATCGTGGCAGACGAGAATTTGTCACATGCGAGCCTGCGGGCGGGCGCCAACCTGCAACGCAGCGCCGAGCGGGTGAAGATATTGATCGACGATCTGTTTCTCTTCACGCGCACGCGCCTCGGCAACGCACTTCCGGTCCAGCCCGACCAGTGCGATGTTGAGCGCATATGTCACGGCGCGGTCGACGAAGTGTGTGCCACGCACCCCGATGCGCACATCCGGGTGAAAGCGACCGGCAAACTTACGACAACCTGTGATGGCGAACGCATGCATCAACTCATCGTCAATCTCGTTGCAAACGGTGTCCAGCATGGTTCCGGCCCCGTCGGCGTAGAGGCTGTCGGTGAAGAAGCGTGGATAACGATTACTGTCTCCAATGGTGGCCTGCCCATACCGGCGCGCGCACTGGCAACGCTTTTCGACCCGCTGACGCGCGCGACATCATCGCAAGAACCCCGGCGGTCTTCCCCCGGCATGGGTCTCGGTCTGTATATCTGCAGATACATTGCTCACGCTCACAACGGAACGATCGAAGTCCGATCCGACGAGAACGGAACCTTCTTCACGGTGAAAATACCTCGAGTCGCGACTTAGCGCCGGTATCGGATGAAAGGCTGGCAGGTCGCTGATGCGCTAACTCCTGCGAATCGGGATGTGCGCCACTGCCGTTTGTTGGGACTGAGCGGTGGGCGCCGTGGTGCAGGCTCTATCAAAGCGTCGATGCTCAGTTTGTTGCCCGCTGGGAAAACGCCCGCCCGCAGGTCTGCGCCGCGACACCTGCGGCTGCGATCGCGGGACTGCGGCGCGGTGCGACGATTTGCCCGCGCTGCGAGCCGCGCCGCGAGCGCGGCTGCGTAGCCGGAACGCATCGCATCGAGTCGGCGGCTGTCGCGCACGCCACGCGCCGCGATCTGCCTATCGACCATCTGCTGCCGCTCACATTCGTACGTGTCCACGTGAGGTATTTCCGGTTCAATCTTTTTCCTGCAGCGTCACGCATTCCACGCGGCGTTGCGGTCATCCCGGCTTCAGTGAAAAACAAATGGGGGGCACGCCATGGCGCCGCGCGCGATCAGCATTCCGACCGACGCGCTGTGGAACAAGGTCGACCGCTTCCGCACGTTTTGGCGCGCGCATCCTGACACAGGTCCAGCGCGAAGACGAGCGCAAAGGCAGTCTGGCTTGGTCGTGCCACGCTGGCGCAGCCCACGCATATCCGCGGGCGACTGCTGTATTCAGGGCATCTTCCCGGATCGAACGATGCCGCCAGACGCTTGCTGACACTGATAGCAGGCGGCGTTCACTGTTTCGCTACAAGACTTGGGGGGCAACGCGGGTCTGAAGGCATTAGGATCCAGAGCCCGGTTTATCGTCTGGGTCACGGACTCTGTCGGCATTGCCCCCGCCTGCTTTCCGCTTTTCCTGCCGGGTACCGGCTGACTGCAGGGCTTCCTGCAACTGCGCAAGCGTGTACGGCTTTCGTAGCGCCGACCAGTCGAATCCCAAGGTCTCGTGATCCGGTAGCCTCTTTCCGGAAGCAAAGATGATCTTGAGGTCTGGATGCATCGCCGCTGCACGGCGCGCCAGTTCCAGCCCGGACATATCGGGCATGACGACGTCTGTGAGAAGAACGTCGAAGTCGCCTGCTTCTAGCACTTCGAGAGCTGCCGCTGCGTTTTCGGCACGCCGCGCGCCAATTCCCAGCAGCTGGAGGAGTTCAGAAAGCGCGTCGAGCGACGCGCGGTCATCGTCTACCGCGAGGACGCGCAATTCGTCGGGGCGCCAGACGGGACCATCACGGCCATCGCCGGATCCGGCCATCGGCGGTTCGATCACGTTGCTATCTCTATCGCTGTCGCTGTCGCCGAGCACCTGCCGCACCTTCATCGCGAGCTGCTGACGGCTGTACGGTTTGCTGAGCAGTTCCACGCCCGGGTCCAGCCGGCCGCCGTGCACGATAGCGTTCTGTGTGTACCCGGAAGTGAAAAGCACTTTCAGTCCCGGGAGCATCTGGGCGGCTTGCCTTGCCATGTCGGGACTACGCAACGGCCCCGGCATGACGACATCCGTGAATAGCAGATCGATGTGCACGCCGCTCGCAACGACGGCCAGTGCCTGTTGCGCGTCATTGGCCTTCAACACAGCGTAGCCGAGACCCGCAAGAAGTTCGACAACCGTCGACTGTACCTGCAGATCATCCTCAACCACGAGAATGGTCTCTTCGCCATGCTGCACGCTACGCACCGTACGAGGCCGGAATTCCACTGCCGGACCAGTCGAGCGTGGTAAATAGATCCTGACAGTTGTTCCTTCGCCAATCTCGCTGTAGAGCTTGATGTGGCCGCCACTCTGTCTGACGAACCCATACGCCATGCTCAGCCCAAGGCCAGTACCCTCGCCTTCCGGTTTCGTGCTGAAGAAGGGATCGAAAGCGCGCTCCATCACTTCCCGGCTCATGCCGCTTCCCGTGTCCGTGACAGCCAGCATGACGTACTGTCCAGGACTGACGTCAGGGACCGACGATAGGTATTCGTCGTCCAGCGTCGCGTTGGCGAGTTCCAGCGTGAGCTTCCCGCCGTCCGGCATTGCGTCGCGCGCATTGATGGCCAGATTCAGAATCACGTTTTCCAGCTGATGGGGATCGACAAGGATGTTCCAGAGACCGCCTGCGACAACAGACTCGATCTCGATCGTCTCCCCCAGCGCCCTGCGCAACAGGTCGTCCAGCGCGCGAAGCTGGCGTGCGGGATTAATGACGATGGGCGCAAGCGGTTGCTGACGTCCGAAGGCGAGTAGTTGCGAGGCCAGTTTCGCGCCACGATCCACGGCGTCGATCGCCTTGCCCAGGCGCTCGGCGCTCCAGCTGTCGCGACCGTACCTGCTTTCGAGCACTTCCAGGTTTCCCCGCAGCACCTGCAGTACATTGTTAAAATCGTGTGCCACCCCGCCAGTCAGTTTCCCCAGCGCCTCCATTTTCTGCGCCTGGAACAAAGCACGCTGCGTTTGTTCGAGCAGTTCCGATGCACGCCGACGCTCGGTTATGTCCCGGGTGACCTTGGCAAATCCGACAAGCTCGCCATTCTCGTGGATCGCGTCAATAACGACGTGTGCCCAGAAGCGGCTGCCGTCCTGTCGCACGCGCCAGCCCTCCGCCTCGAAACGGCCCTCGCGTCTTGCCATCTCCAGCGCGCGAAGCGGCACCCCGGCAGCGACGTCCTCGGTCGTGTAAAACCTGGAGAAATGCGAGCCGATGATCTCGCTTTCGCTGTATCCCTTGATCCGCCGGGCGCCGGAATTCCAGCTTGTGACCCGCCCGTCGGGCGACAGCATGAAGACGGCATAGTCCGTGACGCCCTGAACCAGCAGGCGGAAGCTCCGCTCGCTTTCGAGCACCGCGTCGTGAGCCGCCTTTTTGTCACTGACATCCTGAACCACCTTTCCAAAGCCCAGAAGCTGGCCGGCGCTGTCACGAAGTGCTGTCATGACAACATTAGCCCAGAACCTCGTGCCATCCTTTCGCACACGCCATCCTTCACTGACATAGCGTCCGGAACTGGCCGCAGCCTTGAGCGCAGCCTCGGGCGCGCCCGAGGCACGTTCGGTCGCCGTGTAAAACACGGAGAATGGCTGCCCTACAATTTCATCAGCCGTGTAACCTTGGATACGCTCGCCTCCCGGGTTCCAGGTCATCACCGTGCCGTCGGGCGAAAGGGCGAAAATGGAATAGTCGTCAGTGGACTCGGCCCATAGCCGAAGCCACACAGAGCTGAAGTCAGCGGCGGGTGCTATGTCGTTGTTCATGTCCTACCGGGTGTCGGATTGCTGCCGGACCAGATGCCGGGACAAAAACCATTGTCGACGCAATTTTTATGCCGCGCACCGTGTTACCCAAGAATGCCCTCTTCATCGAAACCATCGCTCTCCATGTCGTCCGATCCCGTGTGACAGATCGCATAGAGAGGCACGCATGGCTTCGAGCACCATCAATTTCGACGTAACCAAACTCCCGATCACGACGATTTACGATTTCCCCAAAGAACCTTATCCGACACGCCTCCGTATCGCCGCAATTCATAGGGTCCCCAATCTGTCGAGTAGCTGACAGATATTTGCCTGTTTCGACGGCATGATCGGGGCTCATATCTGACGGCGCGGAAAGGTCATCGTGGACGTCAGCCCTGTATGACGGCGCGAGTGGCAGTAATGGCAAAATGCCTGAGTCGGCCGCCCCACGCGAGCTGAACGAGTGACTCCTTCTAGGCACACAGTCGTGGAACATAAACACATTCCTGGTCTTGTCGATGTAATCAAGGTGGATCAGCCTGCCGGCATTCTGCAAATCGCACGTGACAGCGCGCTTGACCGCGCCTTCGGCTCCGGCAAGCCATTGCTCAACCGTCTGTTGGTCCGCCGCATACTTGCGGTGCTGTCCCACAATGGACATCGTTTCCCAACGATGCGCGCCAGAAAGGCAACCGGACGCGAGATCGAACAGGACGCGCTGTGGAAGAAACTCAACGTAGCCGCACCGCATATCCGCGCGTCTCCCGCGGACCTGGAGCCATTGGCAGTGTGGATTCGCGACTCGAACCCCGACGTCGCAGTTGGGCCGCTCGTGCAGCAGATCATCGGCCGCTTATTCAGCCCCACCTTCGAAGCTGGCGAGCACACCTGGGCCGCCGCGCAAGTGATTGCTGCGTCGTTAGCCCCGGGTAATACGCTGCGTAATTTAGCCTGGAAAGTGACGGGCAAGGTAACGCGCGCCAAGGCGTTACTCGCTTCGATGGTCGGTGGAGACCTTGCAGGCGTCCATGCGGTGAGTGTAGCAATACACAACGTCGTAAGAGGCCTGAATCAAATGCGCAGTCTTTATCTCGACACCTCGGTGCGGCCGACACTCACGCCCGAGATGGCCAGCCAACGCTGCCTCTTTGCCCCGGGCGTGGTCCTTCGTCAGGCGACATCGAGTGGAATGGTGGGTGGCTGCCCCTACGCCGCGGGTACGCTGCTGTTGTTGGAGCTGGAGAAGGCCAGGCAGGCGAGTGGTGACGGATCGATGATTTTCCTTGCCGACACTTGGAGTCGCTGCCCGGCCGAGCAGTGGGTACCGGCGATGCTCGAAGGCGTGTGGAGGCGAGCAACAACCGTCCACCCATGATCCGTGAACACTACAGTTTGTTTTGTATATCACGGACAAACAAATTGCTTGAACTTACGGATGGCGCCCTCGGTGCGAAGATTCGCGACGACGTCAACCGCACCGGAAAGATAACGGCCATCGGCGGACTATGGGACAACGGCTTCCGCCAGGTCACTTCGTCGTTGCGTGCGGTGCGTTCGCCTGCCGATCTCGCCGGTCTGAAGCTTCGTGTGCCACCTAATCCCGCCTACACGTCGCTCTTCACCGCTCTTGGCGCCGGTCCCACGCCGCTCAACTACAATGAGCTTTACAGCGCTTTGCAGACGCATGTGGTTGACGGCCAGGAAAATCCGCTTGCGCTGATCAACTCCGGAAAGTTTTATGAAGTGCAGAAGTACTGCAGCCTGACCAACCACATCTGGACGGCTTCTGGACTCTCGCCAATAAAGATGCATGGAATCGCCTGCCGCCCGACTTGCAAAAGATCGTCGAAGCTGAATTCGCACGCTCTGTCCGGGACCAGCGAGCCGACATTGTCGCGCTTAGCCAAAGTCTGCAAGCGGATCTTTCGAGGAAGGGTCTGCAATTCTCGACGGTCGATCCGGCCGCCTTTCGCACCGCACTTGGGAAGACGCGTTTCTACGCGGATATGCGCGAGAAATACGGCAATGACTACTGGGCGTTGCTGGAGCAAGCCGTGGGTAAGCTTGGCTGACGCGAGCCACCCGTCTGCGAATCCAGGTACGGAAGTTGAAGCCCGGGAGAGAGAAGATGAAGTCCCACATGACTCAAACCGCGCCGTTCCCGACGCCGGCGGACAACCTCGCGGCGAGGCTGGAGGGGGAGCTGGTCTGGACGGTCGAAGCGGCCGCCGCGTTGCTCGTGCTGGCCGAAGTCGTGCTGCTGTTTAGTGGCGTTGTGTCGCGCTACGCGCTGCACCGACCGCTCGACTGGTCGGACGAGCTGGCATCGCTGCTTTTTTTATGGCTCGCCATGCTCGGATCGGTGATTGCGTTTTGGCGTGGCAACCACATGCGAATGACAGCACTGTTGACCGGGTAAGCGCCACGACTCGTGCTTTTTTCGATGTTCTGGCGGTAGCTGCGTCACTTTCCTTCCTCTTGCTGATTCTCGCGCCCGCGTTCAGCTACGCGTATCACGAGGCTGACGTCTCCACACCCGTGCTCGAACTCTCCTCCATGTGGCGGGCCGCCGCAATGCCCGCCGGTGCGGCGCTGATGACATTGTCAGCACTATTGAAACTGACGCGCGTAGCCAACTGGCGTGCAACGCTGGGCGCCGTGATGATGGTGATGGCGATCGGCGCCCTGCTCGCTCTCGCGCACCCGCT
>BBSL01000396.1 GCA_001319865.1 Burkholderia sp. E7m39
AATCTGGTGATTTTCTTCGTCGGCATCGTCACGGCGACGGTGTTGGCCGGCGTGCCGATCGCCTTCGCGTTCGGTCTCGCCGCCTTCAGCTATCTCGCGCTGACGACCGCGGTGCCGCTCACCGTGGTGGTGAGCCGGATGGACGAGGGTATGTCGCATGTCATGTTGCTGGCGGTGCCCCTCTTTGTGTTCGTCGGCCAGTTAATGGAAATGACCGGCATCGCGCGTGCAATGGTGGCGTTTCTGGCGAACCTGCTTGGGCATGTGCGCGGCGGCCTGTCGTACGTGCTGATCGGCGCCATGTATCTGCTGTCCGGCATTTCGGGTTCGAAGGCCGCGGACATGGCCGCGGTCGCCCCGGTGCTTTTTCCCGAAATGCAGAAGCGCGGCTCGGACCCTGGCGATTTGACCGCGTTGCTCGCCGCAACCGGGGCGCAGACCGAAACGGTGCCGCCGGGTATTGTCCTCATCACCATCGGCTCGGTGACGGGCGTCTCGATTACCGCGCTGTTCATTGGTGGCCTGTTGCCGGCCATCACCCTGGGGCTCGCGCTGTGCGTCGTGGTATGGTTCCGGACCCGGAGCGAGGGGAAGGCGCAAACGTCACGCCCCGCATGGAACGTGATCGGCCGCAGCCTCGTGGTCGCGCTGCCCGCCTTGCTCTTGCCCGTGGTCATCCGTACGGCCGTCGTGGAAGGCGTTGCGACGGCGACCGAGGTGTCTACGATCGGAGTGGTGTATGCCGTAGTGGTCGGGCTCCTGATCTATCGCCAGTTCGAATGGCGCCGACTTAAAGCCATGCTCGTCGACACAGCCGCACTTTCAGGCTCGATTCTGCTCATCATCGGCACAGCGACGGGTATGGCGTGGGCGCTGACGCAGTCCGGCTTCTCACAAGACCTTGCCAACGTGATGTCGCATCTTCCCGGAGGCGCCCCGACCTTCATGGTGGTCTCGGTTGCGACATTCATCGTCCTGGGCAGCGTGCTGGAAGGGATCCCCGCCATTGTACTGTTCGGTCCGCTCCTGTTTCCCGTTGCGCGAACGCTCGCGATCAACGAGGTACAGTATGCGATGGTTGTGGTGCTGGCCATGGGTGTCGGCCTGTTCGCCCCGCCTTTTGGCGTGGGATATTACATGGCTTGCGCAATCGGCCGCGTGGAGCCATCGCTCGCGATGCGCCGGATCTGGGGCTATCTCGTGGCGTTGATTGTCGGGCTGGCCGTGGTCGCCGCGGTACCTTGGGTATCAACGGCTTTCCTCTGAATTCGGCGCTCTCTATCGGAACAAACCTGATCCATGAACTCTGCCAACGGAACCATCGCGCTCATCCGCGAACCTCTGCCGGAACTGAATCCGGCGCTACGGCGGATCGGCCTGCACATCGTGCGCGCACCTGCCCAGGCAAAGGCAATGACGATCCGCGAAATGGCCGAAAAGTGCGAAGTGTCGGAAGCGACGGTGACGCGCTTCGTCAAAGAGTTCAACTTCGAAAGTTTCCAGCAGATGAAGATATCGCTGGCCGAAGAATTGTCACGGCGCCGGCAGGAAGCACCCGCAAGCGAGACGCGCGAAATTTACGACCACATCAAGCCCGACGATTCGCTTGATATCGTCATGCGCAAGGTGCACGGCGCACTGCGCGAAACACTCGACCAGACTATGGCGAAGTTGCAGCCGGCCGTCATCGCGCGCGTCGTTGAAGCATTGAGTGCATGCGAATACGTCGTCTTCTTTGCGACCGGCACCTCCGCGCTCGCTGCGGAAAATGGCGTGGTGCGATTCTTTCGTGTGGGTAAGAAATGCATCTTCTATCGGGATCAGAGCATCCAGCAGTTCGCGTCCGTGAATCTCGACGAAAAATGTGTCGTGTTCGGTATCAGCAATTCGGGACGCACGAAGACCACGGTTCGGGCTCTTCAGATCGCACGCGAGCGAGGCGCCCATACTGTTTGCATCACGTCCTTTCCGTCGTCGCCGATAACGCGCTACGCAGACATCTCGCTCATCACCGCCGAACAGGCCGATGCGATTGACCGCCCCGACGCGCCCGAGTCCACGACCGCCAAGATTGGCCAGATCGCGGTGCTCGACGTGCTTTACTCCGCATATGCGATCCACCATCATCGCGACGCGGTGCACGTATTGGCCCAGACTGATCGCTTTGTCGAGGAAGGCAAGGTGTGAAGGCAATTGAAGGTATTGTCACATCGTTGCCGGGTTAAGGGAGAAGCGGCGACCATCGCGGGCATGAAACGAACCACTTTGCCGCAGCGCGCGCCCGCCGCCGACCCATTTCCTACGCCGGCTATCGGTTTCCGCCCAGTGTGATCAGCTGCGCGGTGTGGCTGTACTACCGTTGCTCGCTGAGCCTGCGCATAGCTGAGGAACTGCTGGCCGTCCGTGGCATCGATCTGCCCTACGAGACCGTGCGCGACGCTGGCCGGTGAAGTTGGCCTGCGCATTGCCCGGCGTATCCGATCCACCGCGCCGGCGCGAGCGACAAGTGGCGCCTCTATGGGCTTTGCTGCAATGAGACGGTTTGCTATGTCTTTCTTGGCCTTCAGCGGTCATGGAACGCTCGTCCCACTGGGAGGCAGACCATCGTGGATATCCGCACACTCGGCAAGACTCGCAGCGAACGGGCCGGTCACTTGGCCTGACGCAAGAGCGTCTGGAGAAAATCGCCGGCCTGTCCCGTCGCATCATTCAGGCGCTCGGAGCCGGCACAAGACCTTGGCTTTGAACGGGTCACACGGACTCTTCGCGTCCTCGGGCTGTCGTTTTCCCGGAGCGTCGACGCACGCAAGCGCAAGCGCGGCCTGTGGATAGCCGCGAAAAACGCCTGCGTCGGCTATCGCGGGGAATTGTCGGTGGACATGCCGGAACGGGCGCTCGCGACGGCCGAGATGCCATCGGGCTTTGAAGCCCATGTCGGCCACTTCCTTGACGAGTCACCGCTCGATTACGTGGTCATGGCGGTTGAGGAAGCCGCCCAGCGGGAGCACCGCGCGCCCGCTGAGATCTGGGCGAACGTCGCGCGCCTCGCGCGGCGGCACTCGATTAACCGCAAGGATCTGTGGGCGTGACCCTGCCGAACGAGCTTCCGGTGGGCTCTTGGCAGAATTTGCTCCTGAAGGCACTGACACTTGTCGATGAGATTTTGAAGCACGGCGGCGTATCCAATCCGTTTTTCACGTTTGGCGGTGGCACGGTCCCGATGCTGCGGTACCGGCACCGCATCAGCAAAGACATTGCATTTTTTGTGTCTGATCCCCAGGCGCTTGGGTACGCGACGCCACGGCTCAGCGATGTCGCCGACGCCTTATGCGACTCACAATATACCGAGGCGTCCAACTTCGTGAAATTGCATCTGGATGAGGGCGAGATCGGCTTCGTTGCCTCCTCTAACCTTTGCCCGACGAACATGCCTTTGAGACGTGGGAACTTTTCCAGTGACCCGTTTGCGTCGAGACGGCCGCGAAGATTGTCGCAAAGAAGATGCATCACCAGGGGAAATCCGGGAACCGCCCGCGACCTGTTCGAGCCGTCAATGGTCGTCGAGCGGCAACGCGACGCGCTGCGGCATGCGCGACCGTTCATGTCTCGGCATCTGGAAGCACTTGCTGATGGCCTCGATGCCCGGCCCTTCGCGCTCAACGAGCGCTTCGCCCCAATCGAGAGGTTGAACCACTCTCCAACATTCGACCACCCAGTAGGCATCGTCCGGACCGATTTTGCGGAACTGCGCGCGGTTCGACAGAGGGCCGCCAGTCAGGCCGAGGCGTTCGCGTCGGCCCATAACCTTGCTTGGCACCGGATCGATACGATTCGCGGCGAATACGACGGCCCGATGATCCATCTCACGGAGCGGCACACAGTACAGGATATCGGCCGCAATCGGCGGTCGTACACGACATTGAACAACTGGATCGCGACGTCCAACCGTGTGAGGGGCTGCTTCGGATACGCTTCCGGAATGGGCGAGCGGCCGTTACTGCCGCCAACAAACCCGCCGGAACCGTGTATAGGTAAGCGACCGTCCCGGCACCGGCATCACGTCGTTCAACAGCCAACCGGGGAATGACAGGTCGCGTGCAGATACATAGACAACGTATCAGCTGGCACCAGCAAGTCTGTCCCTGCCCCTTCCGTCCGATTTTGGATCAGGACGCTTCAGTGGACGCTGCCTCAACGGTCGTCACCGCCACAGATCTTTTCGCAGCCTCGCTCGCTGCTGCTTTCTTCGCGACGATCTTTTTCGCTCGGCTCTTCCTGGCCGCGGCCTTCGTTGCTGATGGCGTCTTTCCGACCGTTCTGCTGTTTTTTGAAACGAGTTTCTTCTTTGCCACCCTGGCAGTCGCTGTCTTCTTTGCTGCGGCCTTTTTAACGGGAGCCGGCTTTGAAGCTACGGCACCCTCTTTCGCGCCTGCAATCAGGAACTTGGAGCGATCTTTGGCACCGGCTAGCCACGCCGGTGCGGGACCGCGACCGCTCCACGTTGCACCGCTTTTCGGGTCGCGGTACTTGGCGGCCTGAGGTCCTCTCACGTAGTTACCCGCCTTTGCCGTCGTCCTTGACACAGCATTTCGTTGCACAGCAGGACCGTCGGCCAGAAACTTCGTTCGGTCCTTGGCGCTCGCTATCCACGCAGGCGCACGGCCATGCCCTGTCCACGTTGCGCCCGTTTTCGGATCCCGGTATTTCGCAGGCTTTGGCGTACTGACGGTGGCTTTGGAACCGGGCTTTCGGCCACGCTTTTTCCCGCCGGCATGTGCATCGATATCGGCAACGGTCAATCCGTGCTTTTCCATGAGTTCGCGGATCTTGCCGATCACGGCCGAAGACTGCTTTTTGATTAGCGCGTCGGCCTGCGCCTGTAGCTTCGCAATTTGCGTCTGTACTTTTTCGAGCGTTTCCATTTGTTCTCCCCTTAATCTAGCGATGGCCGCACTATGCCACACGGCATTGAGCAAATGCTAGTGTCGCCCGCCCTATTGGGCGAGCGGGCCCGCCGTTATCCCGTCGCCAAGTTACTGAAGCTTCTTGCGGTAGTTGATTTATCCCAAAGCGTCATGTCGCAGTCAGCTCATCAGCGCCCGCGAGTTTGATGCATCCCTTTCTTTTCCTTTCCGCTTCGCATACTAGCGCTGCGCCGGCGTGATTTATCGGGGCGGCGAGCGTATCGTCAAAACCATATTCTTCGACCCCGCACTGAAGCTCCAGAGAGGTTGGCCTCCGACTGTTTTGCCTGGCGGCGAAGAGTTTCAAATTTCCGACAAACCGGCTCGACACTTATTTCGAATCGCTACATCTCACTCACTATCAACGACGCTACGCTGGGTGCAAGATCTATGCATGAACGTCACGAGTTCGAGCGGCAGGGATCGGGCGGACCGCAAGCGAAAGGCACCGCCTCCGTGAAAGACGGCGCAGCCAGAAGACCCGTAAGTCCAGACCTGGACGACTAATCGGGAGGAAACGGCGCGATGTCTGGGGCCGCTCCCGGAAGATGACTCACCCCATCTGGATACCGTATGAAGTAGCTGGTTCGTCCAGGATTCGAGACCATCCCGAGCCGTCGTGCAAGGCATGACTCGCCCCCTGGCTCACGCATGGCGGAAAAATCAGCCGAGCGCATGTTTTAACGCACTCCCTTGACACGTCGATCGTGAGGCGTCATAGAATGGACGCGCTTGCAGAATATACAGAGTGGCGAGCGCCTCTTAACCGAAAAGCACTTAACCAAGACTATGGCAAAGATCGCGACAAAGGCTTCCCCCAAAGGCAAGACCGCTGCAACCGCTGCCAAGGGCAGCGCTGTGAAGGCCGCAAGCGGTACGGCGAAAAAGCTGGTGGCTGGTGCGCCCGTGAAGGAAAAGTTCACGAAAGCATCGCTCGCCGCGCACGTTGCACAAGCAGCCAACGTCGAACCGAAGGATGCAAAGGCGGTACTTGCTGCATTGGAAGACACCATGCTTGGCTCCATCCACGAGAAGGGCGCAGGCGAATTCACGCTGTCGGGTCTTCTAAAAATCAGTGTCCAGCAGGTACCGGCGAAGAAACGCCGGTTCGGCAAGGACCCCTTCACCGGTGAGGACCGCTGGTTCGATGCCAAGCCGGCAACCGTTCGTATCAAGGCACGTGCACTGAAAAAGTTGAAGGATGCCGCGGCCTGAATAACGTCGCTCTGATGCAGGAGGGCTTCGGACCGGAGCCTTCCGGATTTGACATGTTCGATGGGCCCAATGAACGTTACGTCGCAGCAATCAGAACGATCGACGTTCCTGGCTGATCATTTCGACACCGTACTTAGATCCGATGCCAACGGAAGCTGCCTCGTTCGTTCGCCTTTCCCCCGACGCTGTCTTCAGTCGGGAAGTGCTCGGTCGGAAGTCCGCGGAAGAACCGTTTTCGCTCTCTGGCATCGCCGTGCGTTCTGCTCCAAGGCCTTTTCGGGCAACCAGCCGGAAAACCGCAGTCCAGAACGACGTCGCGCCCACCGAACAGTCGTCCCTCTTTTGAGCTTCGCTGCGCTTTAACCAGTCGCGGCCGACGCCATGAACATCTTCCTCACTTGATTGTCGTTCCAGCGGTCAAATTCCCGATGTGAATAAACGCAGGAGTTCCTCGCGAAGGTCGGATACGTCCAGCGCGTGCTGCGCACGTATGAACGCGACATAGAGCAGCAGCTGTTCCTGCACCGCAGTCAGGCGGGCATCGACGTATCTGAACATGCAGCGCTGTCTCCCCTTCCCCCGCGGCAAGTCGAGTTCGGCCACATCGCCTCGTCTATAATCAGGATACCCAGAATGTCCACATCGCATGGAGTCGCATTATATGAGTCAAGCCCGCGGGCGATATGCGGGATCCAGGCACAACGACCAACGCCGATCTCAGCACGAGAGAAAGTCTCCGCCACAACGGCCGGGACGACCGTATGTGAAGGCGCCTTCTATAGACTCCGCCCAGACTGCCTCCATTTTCAAAACACGATCGTTTCAGTTTCTGGTCGATGCGGTAGGCGCGGAGAATATCGCCATAGCACTCGAATCGAACATGACGCGCGTGGCCGAGCTCATGAAAGGCGAGCGATTCACGCCCGAGACCGCCTTTCACATGGAAACCACGCTTGGATTACCGCACGGCTTTTTTGACCAGCCTAATCCAGCGCTTGCGCCCGAGACCATCGCGCGTCTGAAATCACCGCTTGATTTCGTCCAGATCGATGAAGGATTCGGCACCGAGTCCGAAGTACTTCAGTCGCCCCCTGCCGGGAACGCCGACCAGCAACCAGTTCCTGAAGATAGTTTGTCCGAGGAAGCACAAATGCCAAAGAAAGTCGCGGGGGGCTCGCAGGGAGCCGTCAAAAACAGTCGAAGCAAAGTGGGCAAACGGCCTGAATCTCATGCGCCACTCAAAGCCTCGCGTTCGAAAGACAAAACATCACCTGTCCCGCAACAGCAACCGCTGGCCTTGAGCGATAGCGGCGACGTGGAGAACATCCGACGCGCTAACCTCCGCCTTCTCACCGGTCGTAACGGTTCGAAAGTAAGACTCGCCGCGGTCATGGAGATGAGTGGATTCAACATTGCCGATCGGCTAAATGGGAAGAAGCGCTTGGACACTGTTGAAGCAAACCGGTTTACCGAGCGGCTCGGCTTGCCAACCGGGTGGCTGGATACGCCACGCTCCGAAGTCGAAATTCCCGACCCAGTGTCGCATATGCTCGCGCCTGCCCCGCGTGGTCGGGTATCCGCAAAAGAAGACCCGCCGCATACGGCCGATGCGGAGCGGCATACGCAGGCCGATCTCCCTCGCGTTTCGGACGATCTCATCCCGACCGTTGCTCAAGAAACCGACGCGACGATCGTCGTCG
This sequence comes from Burkholderia sp. E7m39, assembly GCA_001319865.1. Classification (GTDB taxonomy): domain Bacteria; phylum Pseudomonadota; class Gammaproteobacteria; order Burkholderiales; family Burkholderiaceae; genus Paraburkholderia; species Paraburkholderia bengalensis. Next base: position 7,880 of record BBSL01000396.1, read on the forward strand.
CGCAAGATCAGGTGGCTGCGTTGCCCGACGACCATGCCAGTCACTCACTTGACGCAGGTGTCGTGGCCGCAGCAGCTACACCCGCGGTCAGTGAGGCGCCTCCCGCTACAGCACTGCCTCAGCAGATGCATCCACCCCTTGCCGTCACTCCCGTGACGAGCCTGGACAATCTTCACGGCATCGGTCCGATTGCAGAAGCATTGCTCAAGACGCTGGCAGGTAAAGCCCGTACGGGGCGATTGGACGAACTCAAGGCCCTGGAACTTTTGCAGCAGGCGGTCCTGCTATGACAAACAGTTGGGGTTCAGTGGGTTGCACGCTGGCAACGAAAGAAGCGATGAATCCGGGCGTAACGACCGGTCCTCTCCCAAATGGGCGGGATACAGTCCCAAACTGTCTGATTTCGGGAAAGCGTCGGTTCGTGGCGTAGCCCCGTGGGCCGGATCGTCGTTGTTATGCCCCTTAAGCTGCCGGCGCTTCCAGAAACGAACGACACTTTCTGGTTATCCTGAAGCGACTTGAAGCCACTCGTCTGGATTTCCGAGAAATGTGCGAACAGGTCTTCCCCGCCACCGTCCGGTGTGATAAAGCCAAATCCCTTTGCGTCATTGAACCACTTCACAATACCTGTTGCCATTTCCTGAATGTCCTGATTTGATGCACTGCGGCCGGCGTAATCGTGGACCGGATGAAGACGGGCGAGATCGGCGCGGATAGCAAGCTTGTGGCCGAGCAGATCGGCAACGTTGTTACCAGGCCCTGTCGTCTTCATCGAGGATGAGCCCAAAGAAACCAGCAACACCCATCATCCCCCTCCCTAAGTGCTGAGTTCGCAGCTTACCGCACGCGTGTCGATCAAGGCCGGGCTAAGGGGACGACTGCACTGCGTTAGAGAACGCGTGGTCAGCATCGGTGCGATCGGATTACAACGTCGTTCACTGCTAGAGGCTGTGAGCCTTGCAGTCGGCCGTACGCATACCGCTACGCGCCGCGAGCACCCGCTCCCGGGCGAACGCCCCGCGAAGCCTAAGTCGGTGTCGGTCGACCAGGCAAGGCACCTTGGGCAGCTGATCCTGGTCGCTGAAGACGACGAAGTGAACCAGAAGGTCATACTCAGGCAGTTAGCAATTCTTGGTCACGCCGCAGAAATTGCAAACGATGGTCGCGAGGCTCTGGCGCTCTGGAGAAAGCATCACTATGCGCTGATGTTCACCGATCTCCACATGCCCGAAATGGACGGCTATGAACTGGTGGCGGCAATAAGGGCCGAAGAACGGGGTACCAGGCTTCCAATCATCGCACTCACCGCCAATGCAATCCAAGGAGAGGCTGCGCGAGCGATCGCGGCTGGTATGGATGCGTACTTGACAAAGCCCCTACAGCTCAATGGACTTAAAACGGCCCTTGATAAGTATTTCGGTGAGCCTGAAACTCATGTGGTGAATCCTATGCCTACTGCCCCAACTGCGATCTCATCCGCCCGAAAACTAGACCTGACCGCTTTGCGCGCGCTTTCAAAAAATCGACAGGTAACCCGCCCCATTGGTATGTGACACTCGAACGGGTGAAGTTTGCCAGGACGAAGTTGTGCGAGCGGACGATTCCTCTGGTTGAGGTGAGCGCGCGCGCGGGGTTCAAGACCCAGCAGCATTTCACCGACGTGTTTCGTCGATATACCGGTGTGACGCCTCGCGCATTCCGGCTTGGCCTCGGAAACGTCGGTAGCTAGTCATTAATCAGGAAGTTGCGAGCAAAACAACGACCGCGGGGCGTCCGCGCTCGCGTTTGAATCAAAGTCTTAAAATGACGCGGTGCCTCGGTTTTGGGATCCGGGTTCTCGGGTCGGGCTCGCTCAGGGCGAGGGCGACAAAATCCGAAGGGGTTCCACTTCTTTAGATCGAGAAGTATTGCTAGCCCATTGTTTAAAGATTTCAATTCTTGGCGTATTCGAATTCGGGGAATTTGCTAAGCGCATCCCTTGCTGGCGCCATCCAGTATCATTTTCGGTGTGATCTGCTTGCACGGCTGCACCGGAATAGCGACGCGGTGCGCGGCGATGCCGAGAAAACCCAGCCAACATCGATAATAGCCACGGAAAGTGACCCGTCGGGCGCGACAATCAGGTCGTCGACCCATCCTATCTTTTCCTTTTTTCGTTGTACACGTCGGTGCGGACTAGCTTGGTCGTCTATTGATCAAGCCAGTTGGACTGCGCTGGATGTGTACTAAGGGATCGTTGCTGTCCGAGCACGCCAATACGAAAGATAGCCCGGAGCATCCACGAATCTGCACATGATAACGATGGAGAACCACAGGGTAGGCTCGAACTGGAGATTGACAGCGGCAGGCGCGTTGGCACCCATCGGTCGCCGTGTGATCCATCGCAGTGGCGGCGACGCCTGAAAACCAGAAGGCGGCTCCCGCGCCTAGCATCGCGATCAGGAAGTCGCGGCGGGTGAACGGTTGGGCACCCTTGCTCAGGAAGCGCGGCCTAGTCATGGGTTGAGCCGCTCCGTATCGCTGCTGCGGCCTGCTGGATCGCCGCACGAATACGACCGTACGTCATGTCCGGCAAAGATTGCCGGACATGATGCACTGATGTCCTGATCGGTGGGCGACAGAAAATCCCTAAGCAGAGCCACGGCGTGCATGATCTGACCGGACTGGCAATAGCCGCATTGCGGCACCTGCAGCGCCTGCCATGCCTTCTGCACAGGATGCTCGCCAGCGGGATCCAGTCCATCGATCGTCCACCTCCGCGCCGTCGGTCGCGCTAATCGGCGTGATGCACGATCGCGTCGCCTTGCCACCGACATGTATGGTGCATACACCGCACATACCTATGCCGCAACCAAATTTTGTCCCGGTCAACCCAAGATCGTCGCGGATCACCCAGAGGAGCGGTGCGTCCACCTCGACATTCACGGAGACGGCCCGGCCGTTAATTGTGAAGCCTTCGCACCTTGGTCTTCTTTTGTTAGGTTTTGGCCACCTGAGCCCGGGCTTCCCCGTGCGGCGCTTGCCCCCGTGCATTACCAGGCGATCATCCGGCCCTCGTCGGTGCCGACGACGGCTGTCGGCAGTGCTGATACGCTGGGCGTGGCGGTGACCGGATAGAAAGCGCCGGTCGTCGCTTTCGAGCACCATGCCGGCTCATGTTGAGATGACGAAGTCAGGTAGAACGAACTCACCGAGCTCCTCAATGACCTCACCTGCGGGGCGCTGGCCGTATTTCAAATTGACGATCACATGGTTAACGCCGACCTCCTCCTGCAAGCTGTGCAGCAGCGCGATCAGGTGATATCGCCCCAGTTGGTAGCCCAGGTGGATCGGCCGTGGTGGTGTCTGCGGGTTATCTGTCAGATCGAGGTATAGCGACTGGGTGAAGGGTTTGAACAGTTCACCACATTCAGCGCGAACCGCCGTGCGCCAGCGCTCTACAACCAGTTGCTGAGCCGTCGGTGCACGCGGATAGGTGATCCACCCATGACTGCAGCGGGCGATCCACTCCAGCGTCTGTCGGCTATGGCCGGTGACGAAGAAAGGAATTTCCGCTGTGGTCGGCTTGGGAATCAGATCTGCTCCCTCAAGCCTGCCGCCGGACCAGGTCAAAGGCACAAAACTGGTGCGCTGAACCTCGCGAAATACCTCGAGGTATTCGCGGAACAGGCTGCCGCGTTGCTCCGGGTCGACACCGAATGCTGGAAATTCTATTGGGCGGTCACCGGAAGCCACGCCGAGTAGCAGGCGGCCACCACTGAGCTGATCGACACTGGTTGCGGCCTTGGCGGTGTGTAGGGGATTGCGGATTGGCAGGATGACCGACGCAGTACCCAGCGCGATCGAGCGAGTTTGTGCCGCCATAAAACCCAGGTAGACCCAGGTATCGAAGATCTGGCCCGAATCACCGAAGCTGGGGTCGCGTAACGGCACGTCGCGAAACCAGAGGGCAGAGAAACGCAGCTTTTCGGCACGTTGGGCCAAGCTCACTTGATCGGACATACTCGGCGTATCACCGGTGAAGGCTTCGAGGGGAAAGAATAGACCTAGGCTCAGGCGGCCTTTGCGGTAGGTGCGCTGAAAGCCAGGTTGTTGCTGATAGGGAATGGAATTCGGGGTAAACATGCTCTGGCCTACATATTTCAAAATATAAGTCCTAGGGACGATACGTTGTGAGGTCATCGATTGCGACCGCTGCAAGGCATCGAGATACAGCGAGAGGGTCGACCGCCACAGGCCTACCCGATCCTGGGCAATGCTCACTGAACATCCAGCGCTTACGTTTCGGTGGATCACTGCGCCCAATATTCCCCGTATCAACGCCCGCCGGGCGACAAAGCTGAACTGTCAGACACCTTCTTCCACCGAGACAGTTTCCAGCACTGCGGCCAGAATCATTGCCTCGGCGTTTCGTGGTGTAGGTTGAACACGTCTGGGTCGATATACGGCGTCGCTCCTTGCAATGGTCTGGCCACTCAGGGAGCAGACCCCGACTTTTTTCGCGACGCAGCGCCGCCATAGCTGTGCGCCGTAGAAGCAGGAGGTCGAGTCGCTCCACGCAACAGTTGCCGAGGTCGGACTATTACGTTCGAGGAGCCGGACAACACATTTCCCAAAGTAGCTATCACCGAGCATCGAGCGGGCACGACTGGTCACAATGGGCAGATGCATTTCGCCTTCGCCCGGTAGGAGGGCCAGTGTCGATTGCCTCGTTCTGTGTTCTTCAAAGGGAGCTTGCATGATGCGGTGCCTCGATTCTGATTAGACAAACGGGGAGATCAGTCAGCTGACATGGACAGCAACAGAAAGCCGCATGACGTGATCAAACCATCGTCGTTCGCGTTCCCGTCCGGAAGCGACGTTGGTTTTCTGAAAAGATGCTCTGCGCGACCGAAGGGCGAAGGTGCGCGCTGGTGCAGGTTCGGCTCGGGCACATGTATCACGTCGCTGCATTGGTTTGGCGCTCGGATCTGCTGGCCCCTGTCGCCTTTGCCATGACTCGCTCCTTCAACTCAAGCGTCGTATCAGGCAATGCTCAACCTCGAGAGCAGCGCTTTTGCCGCGGCTTCCGAGGAGGCGGGATTCTGGCCGGTAATCAGGCTTGCCCCGCCGACCACGTATGATTGCCAATCCGGCCCCTTCGAATACTTGCCTCCATTCTTCTTCAACATGTCCTCGACGAGGAAAGGCACCACTTCCGTAAGACCGACGGCCGCTTCCTCTGAGTTGGCAAAGCCGGTTACGGGTTTATCGCGCACGAGCGGAGAGCCATCGGGGGTCTTTGCATGACGCAGCACACCGGGAGCATGGCAAACCGCGGCGACCGGTTTCCCCGCCGCATACATGGTTTCGATTAATGCTATCGACTGCGGATCTTCTGCCAGATCCCATAGCGGTCCGTGTCCGCCGGGATAGAACAAGGCGTGATAGTCAGCGGCCGAGACAGTTGAGAGCTTCGCTGTATTTGCCAGGGCCGCTTGCGCTTCGATATCGTTCTTGAAACGCTCGGTCGCTTCGGTTTGTGAATCCAGATCGTCGCTCTTGGGGTCGAGAGGCGGCTGCCCGCCTTTTGGCGAAGCAAGCGTCATCTCGACGCCTGCATCCTTGAACGCGTAATAAGGCGCGGCAAACTCCTCGAGCCAGAATCCGGTTTTCCGGCCCGTGTCGCCGAGCTGGTCGTGTGAAGTCAGTATCACCAGGATTTTCATGATAACCTCGCGAGTCCGTTCAATTGACGTTGCAACGAGCCGAAGAACCGTGTCATCGACCCAAGTTATTCTGGCAATCTCGGTCGCTGTCAGGGGCGCTGACGGTGTTGCCGGTTCTGGTGTTGTGCTCTTTCCCGCCCCTTGACCACGTTGGTATGCAAGCGAGCCGCCCGTCTCCGGCACCCCGGCAGTAATCGACGGTGATCCGGTTGTCGACCCGCATTACAGCGGGGCAAGCCATGCCACCCGCTCGGCTTCCTCGCGCTAGGTCCATGAGCGGACCTTTCCGCGCAGGACGGCCTTATTGTCTTCGGCCTCCACCGTGATGTGCTGTCCGTCGACTTCCGTGTTGCCCTTGAGCGCGTCCTCGAGCTTGTGCTTGAGCTCCTCGGGTTTGACCCTCGACTTGATCTCGATTTCGTTCGTCAGGCCAGTCAGGCCGCGCACCCGCAGCGCCGTGTCGGCCGCGCGGCGACGTTGGTAGTCCCATTCGACTTGGTCCTTCGGCGTCACGTGTCCATCGTTGACGACAGCCTTGATATCTTCCGCCGCATAAGGCACCTCGGCCTTCAGTTCGGCAATGATCTCGCACGCGATCTCCGGATCGGGCCGCTTGTTGATGAACGGCAACCGCACCTCTACACCTTTTGCGACTTCCCTGACGCCACGCACGCGCATCGCGTCCTCCGCGGCCTTTTTCTTTGCGGAAAGCTGCGCGCGAAACCAGGCAATGTGACCGCGCCGTCCTGGATCGCAACCTAGATATCCGATGGATCGATGCCGGCATTCCACATCAGTTCGTAATCCACGCTTGATGTCGCTGTTTCTCATCGCTGCTCCTCGGTCTGCTGAGGGACTAACGCGCGCACGCGGACCACGCGTATCCGTCCGCGGTAGGACAACAGTAGGGCGCTCCGGGCAGATTTTCTTCCCTACGCCTGCGCAGATTTTTCGCAATGCTGCCGTACGTTCACATCTGAAAGCCGCGCAGCGGAAGTGCAGAAATCCGACACGTCTTCGCAGCAATGAGAAAGAAGTGCAACCGGCAAGCGCCTAGACTCAATGTCTTCGTCATCGGGTCAATGGCGATCGACGAGATCGGCGTCATCTTTTGGCCTGCATGCGTTATCCGGATCGCGATGATCGGCAGGCTCCATTCGAGCGCGACGCCTTACCAGGCCGCGATGGGAACATCGATCGGACCTCACATACCACACCCAGCAAGGAGACATGTCATGGCTGGGAGTGGCAATCGCAATAACATTCAGGGGGCAGATGAAGGTGGAGCTGCAGACTTCCGACTATCCGAAGGTGGTCACGCCGACAGGCAAGAAAGCTAATTACGGCGCCATCCTTAGCATTGTGACGGCGAATATCTAAGGCAGCGACCAGCACACCTACCACGGCCGCTTTGCCGCGCCTAAGGGGATGGTGATGGGACATGAGATGATCGGGGAAGTCATGGAGGTCGGGCTGGACGTCGAGTTCATTAAGGCGGGCGACATCTGTTCGGTCCGTTCAACGTCTCTTGCGGGCGCTGCCGCAATTGCAAGGAGCGGCACACCGATGTGTGCATGAACGTCAATGACGCCGTCGATTGCGGCGCCTATGGCTTCAATCTCGGCGGCTGGCAGGGTGGCCAGTCCGACTACCTCATGGTGCCTTACGCCGATTGGAACCTGTTGCCTTTCCCGGACAAGGACCAGGCGATGGAGAAGATCCGGGATCTCACGCTGCTATCGGACATCCTGCCGACCGGTTTCAATGGTCTGATGGAGGCCGGGGCCAAGGTATTCTTCACCAGGTCCAGCCGCGCCCGGTTTGTATCGGCCACGATGATGCAGGACGCGCCGATCAGGCGAGCTCCCGCCGCGGCACAGCGGCCCACCGGCCCGGCCCCGGCGATATAGACCGTCGAACCCACCACCTATGTTTAGCCAGAATCATAGCCGGTGCCCACTACTACCGAGCGTCAGTGCGGGGCACGCAGCTTCTTCGTGGCGCGAGGCGCCAACCAACAGGCGCGTCATTGCCATATGCGTTCCTGACGGGATTAGTGTGTTGAGCAACCCTCGCCCGCTACAACTGAAACTGGCCATTTTTATGGAGTACATATGAAAGCCGTTGTCTATAACGAGTCGGTTCCGCTCGGTTCGCCCGATGCCCTGACCGACACCACGTTGCCCGAGGCTGAGCCAACCGGGTACGACCTGTTGGTGCAAGTGCATTCGGTCTCGGTGAACCCGGTCGATACCAAGATCCGTGGCGGCGTGCTGCCGCCCCCAGTGGTACCAAAGGTGCTGGGCTGGGATGCGTCCGGCGTGGTGCGCGCCGTGGGCGACAAGGTCACCCTGTTCAAACCCGGCGATCGCGTCATGTACGCCGGCTCGCTGTTACGGGCGGGCACCAACAGCGAGCTGCACCTGGTCGACGAGCGCATCGTCGGTCCGATGCCGAAGAGCCTCAGCTTCGAGGAAGCGGCCGCGCTGCCGCTGACCTCGATCACGGCCTGGGAGTTGCTGTTTGACCGTTTGCAGGTGCGCGAAGGCAAAGACCCGCTCGGGATGCTGCTGGTCATTGGCGGCGCCGGCGGCGTCGGGTCGATACTGATCCAGCTGGCGCGCCAGCTGACCGGCCTGACCGTGGTCGCCACCGCATCGCGGCCGGAAACACGGGAGTGGGTGCGCGAGCTTGGTGCGCACCATGTGATCGACCACACGAAGCCAATGCCGGAGCAGTTGCGCGGCCTTGGCATTGACGAGGTCGATTACGTGGCGAGCCTGACCCACACTGACAAGCACCTGGTCGAAATCGCCGGGATGCTGGCGCCGCAGGGCAAGCTGGGGCTGATCGATGACCCCGTGTCGCTCGACGTGCCGATCCTCAAGCCCAAGAGCATCTCGCTGCACTGGGAATTGATGTACACCCGTTCGATGTACCAGACCGCGGACATGATCGAGCAGCACAATATTCTGGTCCGGGTCGCCAAGCTAGTCGACGCCGGCGTGCTACGCACGACGCTGGAGGAACATTTCGGCACCATCAACGCGGCCAATCTGCGCCGCGCCCATGCCTTGCTCGAGAGCGGCAAGGCGCGCGGCAAGATCGTGCTGTCCGGCTTTTGAGATTCTGAGGAACGCGCCATACCTTTCTGATGGGCGGATTGCCTCTCATGTGACACGGGGCAGTATGCATGTCTATGAGCCGCGCCGCGTTAAAACGAATATTGTCCGTCACGACCCGGCCCATTTGATCTGGGCCCACCTATTTGCTGACTGCTCCCGCCATCACCCGCCAGCGGTCGCTTTCGAGGACGGTTTGAGCGTCTATACGCCCGAACAGGTCCAGGAGGGGAGCGATAAGACCCGTCCAGCCTGTCTGGTGACTCGCACCAAGTCCCGCGCCGTTGTCGCCATGGAAATACTCATAAAACAGGAGGAGGTCACGCCAATGTGGGTCGTTCTGGAACTTGGCCGTCCCGCCGTAGACAGGGCGCCTCCCGTTCGCATCGCGCAGAAACGTACCTGTCAGCCGGCGGACAATCTCTTGCGCCACCTCGAACAGCGTCATGTGCTGCCCCGACCCCGTCGGACATTGAACCTTGAACTCATCACCGAAAAAGCCGTAGAGATTCATCAGCGCCCGGATAATCAGCAGATTCACCGGCATCCACACAGGACCGCGCCAGTTTGAGTTCCCTCCGAACATTCCTGTATTCGATTCTGCGGGCAGGTACTGCACCTTGTAATCCAGTCCTCCGATATTGAGCACGTACGGATGCTCGAGATGGTAACGAGATAGCGAACGAATGCCATATGGTCCAAGGAATTCGTTCTCATCAAGCAGATATCCAAGCACGCGCTCGAGTTTCCGCATGTTGAGGATCGACAGGAGCCTGCGTTCGCGATGGCCGATGAAGCCTGCGTCCGTGGGAGCCACGTGGGCGAGCAGCTCAGGGTAGCGCTTCCGGAATTGATCGATCAGTTCCATCAGCTTCGGATGACGCGTGACCGAATCTGCCTCGAACACCGTCGACGCGCACAGCGGCAGCAGCCCTACCATCGACCTTATCTTGAGGCGCATGGTCCGGCCGTCGGGGAGCCGCATCAGATCGTAGAAAAAGCCGTCCTGCTCATCCCACATCGCATCGGGATGTTCCCCGCGCCGGTCCATCGCATAGGCGATCCACATAAAATGCTGGACGAACCTGAACGCGATCTCCTCGTACATCGGATCGTATTCGGTCAGGATGACTGCCATCTCCAGCATGCACTGGCAATAGAACGCCATCCACGCTGTGCCGTCCGCCTGCTCCAGAGTTCCGCCCGTCGGCAGCTGCGCGCTGCGATCGAATACACCAATGTTGTCCAGCCCCAGAAAGCCGCCTGCGAAGACATTGCGGCCCGATGGGTCCTTGCGATTTACCCACCAGTTGAAATTCAGCATCAGCCCCTGAAACGAACGCTCGAGAAACCGCGGATCGGCCTGCCCCAGTGCTTTCCCGTACTTGTAGAGCCAGAGAGTGGCAGCAGCATGCACAGGGGGGTTCACATCGCTAAAGTTCCACTCATAGGCCGGAATCTGGCCGCTCGGGTGGACATACAGTGTCCGCAACATCAGCAGCAACTGGTCCTGTGCGAATGTGAAATCGACCAGCGCCAAAGAAATCGTGTGGAAAGCGAGATCCCACGCCGCGTACCATGGGTACTCCCACTTGTCCGGCATGGAGATCACGTCCGCATTCAACATGTGGAACCACGCGGTATTACGCACATCGCGCCGCTCACCTTCGAGCAACGGATGACTACCATGCTCGCGCAGCCACATTTCAAGGTCGAAGTAGTAGTACTGCTTGCTCCACAACATACCGGCCAAAGCCTGACGGTGTACCCGACGCCCGTCTTCCGTCAGCGACTTCGGCGCGATGCGCTCATAGAATTCGTCCGCATCTGCAACCCGCTCAATGAAGGTGTTCTCGAAGCGGTCGAAGGTGTCGTGGTCCCCTTTTACGGCCGTCAGGCGCAGCCTGATCGTTG
>BBSL01000397.1 GCA_001319865.1 Burkholderia sp. E7m39
GGGCGTCTCGCCAGAAAAGTATAGAGTGTTTCAGACAGTATGCAGCGGCAGCGTGCGCGCGGGTTATCGACACGGCGGTGAGTGCGCGAGCGTCGTCATTTGTAGCCGTGGTTGTTCGCATCCCCGCGACCACATCAATGTTTCCCGACTGTCGCCTGACCGTGCGCCCGGCGCCTATCTGGTTCAGCGCGCCGCGAAAACTGGTTTCGAGACTCTGCGCCGTTTCGCCCGGGCGGAACTGGCCGTTCGTCGCATTGACCGAACTCGCGTGCCGCCCGAAGTTCAGGTAGATCGTGTCCGCGAAGACGCTCCAGTCATCCCTGCGCGCCTCGCCTTGCACCATGACGGCGAATTTGAGGTGCTGAAGATAGTTGTACGGTCCCGTGGACGCATCCGCGTCCCGCCAAGGCAGTGAGAAACACAGCACCCTGGTTACAGATGGTATCCACAGTTACGGCGCGACGGCGCATTGCTACCGTGCGTCGGCGTCGGCATGAGCCGGTTCGGTGTCCATCGCCTGCGCGCTGGTCGCGCATCCTCGCGGCGATGCATTCAAGGTACCAATGCATCAATCGGCCTTGATCTCGTACCCGGAACGCGTGTTCAAACGTTTTTGCAGCGCCGAGTCGGTCTTCCCCGTGCCACAAAAGACAGAATGCAGGCTCATCGACTGTCCCTTTGCGCAGAGGACGACGCGCACGTGACGGCGCGTCCTCTTGCCATCACGGCTTGTGCCGGACGGCGTTATCATTGCGTCGATCTTCACACTATTGCCCGTGTCCGCATTGGTCCATTGACTGCTTTCGCCATCGCGCTTCGTTGAGCAGCGAATCCATACCGCGCTGCTTCACGTATGACAAGGGCGTATCGTTGAGGAAGTTGATATGCTGGCCGGTGCGGCAACGACATGGAGCAGAGCGCCGCAACAGACGCAGCGGGTTCGCACCACACGTTCCGGGCCGAGAAATGGCATACCAGCCTCCAGTAGCTGTTTCGCAAAGCCATGCTTGCTACCTGGCGACACCGGGCGCGATGGCGGCGGCGTCTGCTTGATGCGGGAGACATGATGAGCGTGGCGAAGGCGTTCCGCCCCCGCGCGTAAATCGACGCATCGCGCCCCGTGCCGAAACTTTTAAGCATTACCGACCAGGACTATATGCGTACGCTTGGCTATGCGTCCACGGCTGTAACCGTGAGAGAGTTTCTCGAGGAACTCCATAAAGAAGGCCGGAAAGACGCTGATCAGTGGTTGCACTCGGAGTCATATCGTTCCGTTCTGGCGACCACGTCACCCAGCCCCGGACTTCCGACGCCTCACACGTCTATGGAAGTTTTCCGGGCAACGTTCTTGACCGGCGGCTTAAAAAGTATATCCGAGGACCAAAGAAGGCACCGCCCAAGCCTTCACCAAGAGCGCATTGGCGATTGGCAATGAGCGTTAAATAGCCATGGTTCGCGGCGCATCGTGGGTTTTTTGAGCTGTCGCACGCTCCAGCCGCCGCGCAATGCTTCGACTTCATAGAACTCGCGCTCTTCGGGCGAACGGGTGCGTCGCATCAGTCGCACGTAATGCGTACACGACAGCGGGAAGCGCTCAGCGAGTTGCTGGATCGAAAAATTCCGAACCGGCGATTCGGATTTTGCCTTCGACGTATGGCTCGGAGATTTCCGAATCACCGATTCGGAAATCCCGCCTAGTGGATAGCTCGGGTAAAACAGGCGCATCAGTTCCAGATTGTCCGCGCCGAAGCCCCGCCCAAACTGCCGCATCGGGTCCGCCGATAGCCGCTGCAGGAGGGCCTGTCCGTATGCCGTGCGCCCCTGTCCGCCCTGCTCCGATTCGACAATCCGACGTCCGATCAGCCAGTACGTCGCCGTCATCGGTGCGTTGATGCTTCGTGCCGCCGCCCGCCGGCGCTCTTCGAGCAGCGCGGCCACGTCACTGACCGTATTGCTGGGGTTCGCCTTTGAATGCATCTGACTCTTGCGTCCATGCGCCGTTATCGATATAGTTTTTATAACAATGAACCTGAGAGAATGACCGGATGGAAAACGCCCTCTGCACCGGTCGGTTGGCCTTTGCACGTGAGCCGATACATCGTGCTCCGGGACCATGGCTTGCGTGTTACCCAATCTTTCAAGACGCGCTGGCTAGCGGCGAAACCACTTTCGACGCCCTGCCTGAGTACGCCAGGTCCGTGGCAGTTCAACGCACATGCGTAGGCATGGCGGAACAGGCGATTGCCGCGACGATTTTGAACGAAGTTCGTGTGTCCTTCGTCGAACTATGTACGCGAGCTGTGACGGAGGCCGTCGAAGATTACCTTGCGAAACCGAAGGGAGAGCATGCTCCCCTGGCTACTTGGATCGCAGAATCATGCCGAGACCCGGTCGAGAACATACCGGACATTGCTCTCCCGTTGATAGCCCGGCCGCCCTGTCTTCTTCGTCCGGGCCGGCACATCTTCCTTGACAGCTGGGTGCGATTTTTCTCCTACCGCGCACGCGGCGATCTAACCATCCCGTTGCTCGCTATTGACTGGCTGGACTTTCATGATCGACTGTCAGCCGCGCTGCCACCTGGTTCTGCCGCCTGACCAGAACGCGGTTTCTTTCTCGGCGAAGGTGCATCGTCGCGGCAGCGGTGATCGCGTTACCGCCACTGGTTGTTATAAGCGCTGTCCAGTGCGCCGCGTACCTTCAACAGACCATCCTTCATGCGAGACCGAGTGGGCTGCGTGGGGAGAAGAGCCAAAATTCCCTTGATGATGTACAACATTATCAGTGCCCCGGTTAGATCTCCTACGAACATCGAAAGGAAACTTTCACCGATGTTCTGTGTATTGCCTTGCAGCGCGAACCAGATGTGATGTAACAATGGATTGGCAAGCGAATAGGCCACGGCCAATACGAGAAGGCGCTTCGGCGTGAGATTCGCTAGGGACGCGCGCAGGCGGTAGCGCTCCAGTGCAAGTCGGTAAACCAGGTACGGTGCGAGCGAGCCCAAAACGGCGCCCGCGGTTGCGCGCACCGGGTCGTGCGGAAACCAGTACACAAAGTCCGCCAGCAAACCGGCAACGAGCAACCCCACAAACCCGTCGAACCCAACCAATAGAGTACTCAGAAGACGGACGCCCGACGGGAGATAAATCCAGTTGATGCCCTGTACGAACGAAGTGCTGGCGAAAATCGCCTGATTGAGCCATAGCGACGCTATAAACGCGACCACGGTTCCTGTTATCGACCAGATATGTAAACGCAAATTGCCCATGGCGGTAGAATCCTGATACTGTCTGTTTAACTTCGCCGCGTCAACAATTTGGGGGGACTCGCCGAGCGGCCCTCGCCCTGAACGATGCGCAAATCATGAAACGTCCCGCCGACATCTATCTTCGATTCCTGCAACTGACCGAGGCTCTTCGTGGCCTGCCTACGCTGCCTGCGCTCGATCCGCTCGAAGAGAAGATCCTTGAGTTCGTCGCGCGCGCGTCGCAAAAAGGCAATCGCCTTTCGGTGCGGGACATGATGGCCCGGAGCGAACTTGGCTCGCCCGCAACCCTTCATACCCGCATTTCGTCGATGCGGGAAAAGGGCTGGATCACGCTTAGCGACACCGAAGACGCACGCCGCAAACAGATCGACCTCACATCTGCCGCTCTCAAACACTTCGACAAGCTCGCGGAAGCCTTTGCTAAAGCTGCGAAGGGAGCCTGACATTCTCCGTTACCAGCGGTCGGATCGACAAGGGGGGGAGCCGGACAACAGGCAGTCTCGGAGATAGGCTTGATTCGTCCCAACGCCGGGCGATCGCGCGAACTGGTCTATCTGACGTAAGAGCAATTGGCGCCGCGCCTAGCGACTGCTGCAAACGTCCTGACGGCGTCTATGATCCAGGAGATTGACTACCCTGTTCCGGACGAGCTCAATACATAAAACCCTGCCGAAGCAGGGTTTCGATGGTCCACTATGGAAACGGTCTTGTCACGCCGCCTTCTTGTGGGTTACGTGGTGACTCACCTTGTGCAGGTGCTTGGTCGTCTTGTGTGCCGGTGTCGGCGTCGTGGCGGTCTTGGCCGGAGCCGTAGCGGTGGCTGCTGGTGCGGTCGCAGCAGGTGCGGAAGCCTGGGCAAGCGCGACAGTAGCGAACAGGGATGAAATCAAGGCGGCAGCAAGCTTCTTCATTAGACGTCTCCAGTGGCGTAAGGTGCGCGACGATTCGTTGCGTCGTCCACTGGAATAACGCATCGGGTCCGGTTTCGTTGACGTCAGGAACCGCGCTTCGCGTTTTTTCCCGATACGACTGCGCCGTCACCTTCCGTCTCATTGTTCGCCGACTCCCCCATACGATAAACGTCAGCGGCGTTCTGCAACTGCAGCGTTCTGCAACTGCAGCGTTCTGCAACTGCATACCGTGATGCTCCCGGTGCTGCACCTTTCGTGTCGCCATGTAGGCGTCGAACAGGCCGCCATGCAGCCTGCTGAGTTCCTGATGCAGGTTGACCACCTCATGCTGGTCGCCTTCGTGCTCCCGGCCAGCATCTCGCCCGGCAGCGCATACGCGCGCGATGCCGCCTGGTCGCGCTGCGCGCGTGCCTCGGCGAGTCTGGCTGAGAGCGCCGGGTTGACCACCAGCAACCAGGCCGGGAACGGTCCGGAAAGCACGTGCAATAACATACGTGCCTCTACTGCGGATCGCGCGACCTTGATGCGAGCCAGGAGATGCCAGGCCCGGATTTCGCTGTGTGGGACGGGATCGCCTGCCCACCCGACTTTCCGAATTCGTCGTGAAACGCTACTTGTTTTGAGGAATACGCGCTTTGATCGCATCACCATATGCACGGCGAAGACATCGCCCGATCAATTCGATGTTGTGCCCGCAATCATTTCCGACTCGATACACCCAGGCATCAGGCGTCCATTGCAGACGATGAACGGCGAATACGGCAGTGCGCCCAACGGTAAGCGCTGCATGTAAGCCGCCGCTATCGGCCGACGGAAATACAGAACGATCGTGCGCATCAAACTCAGTTCGGATGCTTGCATTTTCAGGATAAGGGTTTATACTTACTTCGTCTCCTCCATGTCTCCTCCTGATATGGATTCGGCCCGCCACCGCGCGGGCTTTTTCTTGCCCGGCACATTCTCGGTCGCGACGTAAAGAGTGGATTGCTCCATCTTTCCAGCGGCACGCCATCCTGCCCTAGCCATGTTCTCGCGTGATTCCGTTGCAGCAAAACACTCGTGGTAGGGCGTGCTGGCACTCGCGCACTGTGCCCTCATCTTCAACACGACGGAATTCGTTCCCGTCGCGCTGCTCAGTTCGATCGGCGAAAGCCCCGCCATACCGCCAACCGACGTCGGCGTGATCATTTGAGCTGCTGGCAGACGCCTTCAGCGCCGCAGCCCCGGTTGACCGGCGCCGACTGACTGGCGATTACCGGCGACGCTGATCCTGCATGTAGATTCGCACCGAAGAACGACGTGCTGCCATCGAGGCACTATTACCAGTTCCTTCGGTAGTATTTCGAAGACCCGAATCCAGCCCCCGCTTTTGGCGCGGTCTCTGCAATGAATGACATTTTGCGTTGCGTCGCGACGCTCACGTCTCTTACCAAATTGTTTTATCCGCGACAACAAACGCGTACACATCGATCGTTCATTTGCATCACTTCCCTATAAGTAATGCGTGCAAGGCCGTTCGAACTGTGCACTACCCCTCTCCCCTTCAGAACCTATAAGCAAAGCACAATAAAGCGTTTGTCTTTGCAGCGCCAACCAGCTTTAAATATGATGCTCGCCGCCGCGAGAAGCACGCCTTTCCTGACGCGCGGCTTGTCGTCTTCGGATTGAGTGCCCGTCATGGCTCCGCAGCGGAGCGGTCTCTTTTAATCGCGATCATGGAGCGCATGTGTCTGATCTAACTTCTTCGCGTCATGGGCATGCTTCGCCTCTACGCACGTGTGCCCGTGTGTCGAAAGCCACGCTGTACAAGTGGCTTTCGTGGGCTGTTCCGGCGCTTGTCGTCGTGTTGTGGGAAGCCGCGGCACGTCTGGGCCTCATCACATCGCAGGTGCTGCCGGCGCCAAGCAGCGTGCTCGGAACGGCAATCGATCTTGCGCGTAACGGCGAACTGTTCATCCACCTGGGTGTGTCGCTGCTGCGCGCTGCCGCGGGTTTTGTGATCGGCGGAACGATCGGACTTGCAGTGGGCATTCTCGTCGGCTTCTCGCCGTTCGCGCAGGCGCTGTTCGACCGCTCGATCCAGATGGTGCGCGCCGTACCCTTTCTCGCGATGCTGCCGCTCGTCATTGTCTGGTTCGGAGTCGGTGAAGTCGCGAAGATTTTTCTCGTCGCGCTTGCCGTGCTCTTTCCCATCTACATCAATACGATGCTCGGCATCCGCCAGATCGATCCGAAGCTGATGGAACTTGCGAAGGTGATCGGGCTCGACTGGACCGCCGTCGTGCGGCGAATCATCCTGCCCGGCGCGATGCCGTCGATCCTCACCGGCGTGCGCTATGCACTCGCTCATGCATGGCTTGCACTCGTGATCGCCGAAACGCTCGCGACGACCAAAGGCATCGGCTTTCTCGCGATGGATGCCCGTGAATTCCTGCAAACCAATGTCATTCTGCTGACCATGATCATCTACGCGATCATCGGCGTGATCGCCGACGCACTGGTGCGATCGCTCGAAGCCCGCTTTCTGTCGTGGCACGCGAACTACGCGCAAGGAGTACGCCAATGAGCGCGAGCCTCGCTTTATCCCGTGAATCGAATGTCCTTGAACGCAATGAAGAGCGTGCGGCGCGGCCAGGGCTCGCCGTATCGGTACGCGGCCTGCAACGCCGTTACGGCTCGCGAGTCGTCATCGATGCGCTGGATCTCGACATCAACAAGGGCGAATTCGTCGCGCTGTTAGGTGAAAGCGGCTGCGGCAAGACCACGCTGCTGCGTGCGCTGGCCGGACTCGATAGGCCTGATGCGGGACAGATCCGTGCGCCAGAGCGGCCTTCCGTCGTGTTTCAGGAGCACCGGTTGCTGCCGTGGGCCACGCTATGGGAAAACGTCGCGCTCGGCCATGAAGCGACCGTTGGCCGCACGGGTGCGGCGGATGCGCTGAACGAAGTCGGCCTGGCCGGACGCGAAAACGACTGGCCGCGCAACCTGTCGGGCGGCCAGGCGCAACGCGTCGCGCTGGCACGCGCACTCGTTCGTGATCCCGCGCTGCTCCTGCTCGACGAACCATTCGCGGCACTCGACGCGCTCACGCGTATCAAGATGCACGGACTCGTCAAGGAACTCGTGGCACGCCATCAGCCCGGCGTGCTGATCGTCACACATGACGTCGACGAAGCGCTCACGCTCGCCGATCGCATTCTGGTGATGCGCGCGGGGCGCATCGCCGCTTCCTTCCAGCCCAAACACCACACACCACAGGAGTTGCGATCCGCCCTGCTCGACGAGCTGGGCGTACGTGCTCACTGATCGGATCGCTTTTCAGCATCACATCGAGGACTTTAAAACAATGAATGATCACTCATCTGGCCGACGCCAGATTTTGCGGGCGGCGGGTGGACTGCTTGCCGGTCTCGCCACCAGCAGCGTGCTGCCCGTACACGCCGCCGAGCCGCGCGAGCTGACACGCAACACTGACACGGTGCGCATCGGCTGGGGCTATGGCAGCCTGCCCGATATCGCGAAGCAACGCGGCGTGTTCGAAAAAACGCTTGCCACGAAGGGCATCAAGGTCGAATGGATCGGCCCGTTTCCGAACCACGCACCGTCGATCCAGGCCGTGGTCGGCAACAGCGCTGACTTCGGCTTCTGGGGCTCGACAACGCCCGCGCTGGCCGCGATGCTCGCCGGCTCGCCTATCGTCTTCACTGCGTTCGACGTCTATTCGCCGCGCTCGACGGCAATCATCACGAAGAAGTCGAGCGGCATCAATTCGGTCGCCGATCTCGCAGGCCGTAAGGTCGCCGTCAACCGGTCGGGACTCGGCGAGTTTTTGCTGATTGCAGCGCTCGAGAAGAACCACATCGATCGCGACAAGGTCCAGTTCGTCTATCTGAATCCACCC
This sequence comes from Burkholderia sp. E7m39, assembly GCA_001319865.1. Classification (GTDB taxonomy): domain Bacteria; phylum Pseudomonadota; class Gammaproteobacteria; order Burkholderiales; family Burkholderiaceae; genus Paraburkholderia; species Paraburkholderia bengalensis. Next base: position 8,084 of record BBSL01000397.1, read on the forward strand.
GATGCCGCGCCCGCGTTCGCGCAAGGCAAGGTGGACGCCTGGTCGATGTGGTCGCCCGCCGTCGATATCTCGCGTTTTTCGAACGACGCGCACGACATCTTTAACGAAGGCCGCGACCTCGAATTCCTGATCGACTACAGCTCGCTGGTGACGCGCCGCAAGTTCGCCGATGAGAACTCAGAACTGGTGCGCGCGGTAATCGACGCGTATTACGTCGAAGGCGCGTGGCAGTCGGCGCATCCTGTCGAATCCGAACAGCTTGTGCAGCGCGAAGCGAAATATCCAGACCAGGTACGCGACTATCTGGCGAGCCTCAAGCGCGTCAACCAGTTCCACGAACCCGACGACGCGGCATTCATTGCGCAGTTTCAGCGCGCCGCCGATTGGCTCGCCGAACGCAAGATCATCAACTCGCGCATCAAGGTCGCGGATTACAGCGTCAAGGTTTGATCCAGCCGCCGATGAACGCACACCATACTATCCGCGAGGAGCGACACACGCATGGCTGACTCTGATCCAACCATGGCTTATAGCGGACAGTCGAAGCTGGTTTCGCCGTTGTCCGTTGCGCTCGGCCTGTCGGGTGTCATCGACGAAATCGCATCGACCGCGGCGGAGCGTGAACTGGCACACCGTCTGCCGCACGACGAGATCGGCACACTCAAGGCGCACGGCTTCGGCGCGTTGCGCCTGCCCGCCGATGCCGGTGGGCGCGGCCTGAGTTTGAGCGAACTTCTGACGGTAGCCCGCGATGTAGCGGCGGCAGATTCGAATATCGCTCACGCGTTTCGCAACCACTTGTGGCAAGTCGAAGCAGCGCTCCGGCGACGAGATCATCCCTTTCATGCTCACGTGCTTGCATTGACTGCGCAGAAGAAAACGATCGGGCTGAGTTTCGCCGAAACCGATGCGCCCGCAGCAGGCGCAAGATCGAGCCGCGTGCTCAGCAAGCTCGAATGGGACGATACGCAACAGCACTACGTCGGCTCAGGCGACAAGGTCTACGCGACGGGCAATCTGTATAACGACGCCTTCGTCGGCGTCGCTATCGAAAGCCGCGAGGGCCGCACCGTGCAATATGTGCTCGAGCGCGGCGAAGGCGTCAGCGACGATGACGACTGGCAGGGTTTTGGCCAACGCCTGACGGGCTCCGGCACCGCGAGATTTCGTACTGTGACGGTCCCCGCCGCGCATGTTTATCCGCAGGATCCGCCGCGCTCCGACGAAGCTGCGCCTTGGGGATTTACCTTTCATCAGGTGTATCTGACGAACTGCATTGCGGGCATCGCGCGACGCGTCGCATTGGACGCGGTCGACGTGCTGCGCGCACGCAAGCGTAACTTCTATCACGGCGAAACCGCGCATCCCGCCGACGAGCCTGTGCTGCAGGCCTTGCTTGGCCGCATCCGCGCATATGCCGCGAGCGTCGAGGCGACAGCCGATCGGGCGGTCAGCGCGCTGCAGCGTGCATGGGACGCTTATGGCACGACCGACGAATACGACGCGACACTCGCTGCAACGTTCGCGGCTTCGGAGGCCAAGGTCGTGATCGACGATCTCGCGCCGCAGATTGCCACCTGGCTGATCGATCTCGGTTCAGGCTCGGTTGTCTCACGCGTCGGTTCGCTCGACAGGCACTGGCGCAATATCAAGGTGATTGCTTCGCACAATCCGCGGCTCTACAAAGAGCGTCTGCTTGGACAAAACCTGTTGACCGGGAAGCTTCCGCCGACAGGCGCATTCTTCTGATAGCAACAGGCCACGTCGTAACGTGGCCCGCTGTTATTCTGTGCGATCAGTCGGCAAGCAGGCGGCGCACGCGCGGCGCCACTTCTTGCGCGAAGATACGCATATCGGCCTCGAAGGGCTGAAACTGCAGCATAAACAGTTCGATGCCCGCACGATGGAACTCAGCGATACGCTGGGCCACCGTGTCGTAATCACCGACCAACCCCGCCGCCGTTCCGCCGTTCGATCCCACGCGCGCCGATTGCGCGAAAGTCTGGATCATCACAACGTTGGGATCGACATTCGCCTTCTGGCGCTCGCGCAATGGCTTGTCGAGTTCGGCGAGTGCAAAGAGATGCGCACGGTGTGCGTCGGCTTCGGCCTGCGTCGGCCGCGCAATAACGAACGCCGACAAGCCGAAACGCAATGGACCTGCCCCGCTCGTCGGGTTCGCGCCGATACATCGCCGATCAGACGCGCGACATCGTCATACGGCTGGCCATTGATGAACCACACATCGCCGTGCGCCGCCACCAGCGAGCGCGCCGGCTCCGACTCGCCGCCCACATAGATACGCGGACGTGCGCGGAACGGATCGGCGGGCCGCAGCGCGTAGTCGTCGATACGGAAATGATCGCCGTGATGATTCAGCGTTTCGCCGCGCAACAGCGCATCCGCCACTGCGATCCATTCGCGGCCGTATGCATAGCGTTCATCGTGTTCAGGGAACCCGATGCCAGCACGCTCGAGTTCCGGACGGTTCCACGCGTTCACCAGATTGATCGCGAACCGTCCGCCGCTGATGTGCTCGATCTGCTGCGCCATCTTTGCCAACACGACGGGATGATAGAGATACGGCTTGATCGCAGCGATGATCTCGATGCGCGAAGTCAATGCCGCCAGTGCCGCTGACGCCGTCCACGCTTCGAGTTGATCCAGCGAAGCGTCGTGCGGGTTGATTGTATGCTGCGCGACGAGCACCGAATCGTAGCCGAGTTGCTCAGCCTCGAGCACGAGTGCCTTGTTGCGGGCCCAGGATGCATCGTAGGGTTCGTCGGGGTCCTGCAACGCTGCACGGCTGCCGTGCACGAGCGCCCAAATACCGAAGCGCGGGAGTGAGGTTGTTGCCATCAGTGCCTGATCGATACACGTCCATTGAGGACGTGTATGCTACCGCTGCATCCGTTCGCGCGATCTATTTTGTGCTGCTATCGATTTATCGAAATGGCATGTTGCACACATGCCGTCGATGAGGCTCAGCGTGTGTTCTGACCTGCAGGCACATCGAACGCGCCGCTGGTTAGCACCTGATCGCGCAGCGTCACCGGCTAGGGCAGCGGTTCTGATGCAAATATGAGGCCGGCGCGTCAGGCTCAAGGGTCTATTGATCCGCGCAGGGCGAACAGATGAGTGAATCAGGGAAAATTGCGGGCTGTTCGAAGCCCGGATTTCGATCGTGAAGTCATCGTCCTGTGCGTTCGCTGGTACCTGCGGTACAAGCTGAGCCTGCGCGATCTGGTCGCGTCCGAACGGGGTCTTTCTCTGGCGCACACAACGATCATGCGCTGGGTCAAGCGGTTCACGCCGGAGTTCGTCAAGCGCTGGAATCGCTTTGCCACGGCGGCTGGCCGGTCTTGGCGCGTTGACGAGACCTACGTGAAGATCCGTGGCAAGTGGGTTTATATCAGGGCGGGCCGCCGGAGTCGATCACGCTCGACGGGTATGCCGCCTCGCACGGGCCGTGCAGGAGATGAAGGTCGATGGTCTGCTACCCGCAGAAACGAAAGTCCGGTCCTCGTAGTATCCGAACAGTCTGGTTGAGCAGGACCATCGAAACGTCAAGTCGGGAACGAAGGTGATGCTCGGCTTCAAGCGATTCAGGAATGGCACGATCACCATTTCGGACATTCAGTTGATGCATCGCATCCGCAAGGGCCAGTTTGATCTCTGCGATCCCGGGTTCAGGGACACCGTTTCGGACGCCGCCTGGAACGCTGTTCTCTTCAACTGACAAGGCATCCATATTTACAAAATTCTTGTCGGCTGGACCAACTATTTGCATCAGAGCCGCCAGAACGACCCACACCGCGCTCAAGACTTTCTGCAGCGCATTGCCAAGTCCAGCCGCTCACGCACGGCGCGAAACAGCGGCCACTGAACTGCCGGGGTGGTCCAGTCATCGGGTTCCCAAAGAGCCGAATTGCGGGTTGAGTCCAGTGTTTTTCGACGCTTCGCTTTGCCCGGTTGCGGCCTAAGCTCTGGCTCAATGTTCTGCACCCAAACAACGAGAAAACAGCGATGTCCACACGACTTCACCGGGCGTCTCGCGCGCTCGGCTCTGCCCTTGCCGTCGTGACACTGGTCATGTCTGGCCCGGTGCTAGCCAGACATCCGACCCCAAGCGCCCCGCTATCCGCCGACGATCAGATTTTCATCAAGCTGCGTGACGCTGCGCGCGACAACGATCCCGCGCGCGCCGCGCGCCTCGCAAGCCTGATTCCGAATTATCCGGCGTCCGCTTATCTCAGCTATTTCCAACTCAAGCCGCGTCTGTTCACCGGCGCAGGGCATCCAAATCCCGACGCACCGGACGCGCCGGTGCTGTCATTCCTGCAACGCTACGACGGACAGGCGATCGCCGACCGTCTGCGCAACGACTACCTTCGCGTGCTCGGGGCTCGGCACGACTGGCCCAATTTCGATTCGCAATATGCAAAGTTCGCTCTCGACGACGACGCGCAGGTGAAGTGCTATGCGCTCGAGTCACGTCTTGCGCGAGGTGAGAATGTGGCGGACGCGGCGCGGGCCCTGCTCGTGGACCCGAAGTGGTACGGTGACGGATGCGTCGATCTGATCACTGCGCTCTACCGTAACCAGCAGTTCGGTTCGGACGACGTGTGGCAGCTGATTCGCCAGGGCTATGAACAGGGCGCGACGACGACGGGCGGAAGACTGGTCGATGCGCTGGGCGCGGCGCGACCGGACCTGCGGCTCCTCGAGCAGGCAACGAAACAGCCACGTCTGCTGCTCGCCAAAGGCATCCCGCTGGATTCGGCGTCTCATCAACTCGCGTTGCTCGCCGTCACACAGTTGGCGGTCGGCGATCCGCAGGCCGCCGAGGCCACCTTCACCGTCATCGCGCCGTCGCTCAGCCTGGCGGAACGGGCTATCGGTTGGGGCACGATTGCCTATCAGGCGGCGATCAGGCAGCTACCGGGCGCGGTGAACTGGTATCGGCTGTCGGCGAATGCGCCCCTGTCGACTCAGGCCTACGAGTGGCGCACGCGCAGCGCGCTGCTGGCCGGGGATTGGACCATGGTGCGCTGGTCGATCGAGCAGATGCCGGCCGCCCTGCGCGCCCAGCCCGCATGGGTCTACTGGTACGCACGCGCGTTAAAGCAGAGCGGCGAGGTGATGGCAGCCGACCAGACATTCCGGACGATCGCGGGTAACTATACCTTCTATGGTCAGTTGGCCTCCGAGGCGCTTGGCCGGCAGATCGTGATCCCGCCGCAGACCCGCGTAACCGACGAAGAAGTTGAACGTGCCAGCCGGATACCAGGCTTTGAACTCGCAAAACGCTTTTACGCGCTAAATCTGCGCACGGAGGGCAACCGTGAGTGGAACTGGCAACTGCGCGGCATGACTGACCGACAGCTGATCGCTGTTGCCGAGTACGCGCGCCGCATCGAGCTTTATGATCGGGCGGTCAGCACTGCCGACAGGACGCAGGCGGAACACGATTTTTCGCTGCGCTACCTGACGCCATTCCGCGCAATTGTGGAACGCGACACGCGGTCCACCGGGTTCGACGTCGGATGGGCATATGGCCTCATTCGCCAGGAGTCGCGCTTTATTATCAACGCGCGCTCCGAGGTGGGCGCGGGCGGCCTGATGCAGGTGATGCCGAACACCGCTGAGATGGTCGCGAAGAAGATCGGGCTCGGAACGATCTCGCAGGCGAGAATGAACGAACTCGACACGAACATTCTGCTCGGCACGTACTATCTGTCGATGATCTACAACCAGCTTGACCGTTCTGCCGTGCTCGCGACGGCCGGCTACAATGCCGGCCCTGGACGCCCGCGTAGGTGGCAGGCCAACCTGCCTCGCCCAGTGGAGGGTGCAATTTTCGCGGAAACCATTCCGTTCAACGAAACCCGCGACTACGTCAAGAATGTGTTGTCGAACACGGTCTACTACGCGGCGCTGTTCGATGGCCACCCGCAATCGCTGACGGAGCGGCTTGGCCAGATCGAGCCCCGATGACATCCGGCGCAACGCTGATGTGCGGATCGCACGCGCTTCGTAAATGTGATCCACCCGCGACACGTCGCAGGAACGCTCACAGCCTTGTTTGACGCATACACGCACCGGTCCTCGAGTCTCGACGTACGCTCATAAAGTTTTAGCCACAAACGGCCGATAAATCAGTGAACGTTTTAGACTTACTGTCTGTCCGACGGCTATCAATCACCCCGCTGGCGATAAAACGCGCTTTTTGTAAGGTGACGTAAGGCGAAGCCTGTCTGATCGGTTCAAGGAAGAGAAACCCAGTCATGAATGACATCGCCGCATGCGTCGCCATGATCGGACTTGATGAGAACAAGCAACTCATCGTCACCGCTTGCAATAACCAGTTTTTCCAGTTGACGGGCGCACCGGTCAACGACGCACAGACTTTTCCGGTTCCATTCGACGCAATGGTGACGGATTCGGTAGCGAATGAGTTTCGCGAGAAATTGCTCGCGTGCTTTAGGTCCGACTGGGTGCAGCAATCAGAGCAAACTCACGACATCCAGACAGGCGGCAACTGGTGGCGTCTGTCGCTTAAACCGATCAGGCATGAGAGCAACGGCGCCAGTGTGCACAAGATTCTCATGACTTGTCTCGACATGAGCGCAAGGACCGACCAAAGACAGGAGCCAGAAGTCGAGGCCTCGCGTTATCGTGCCCTGGTCGACCTGGCCTACGACGCGATCGTGACGATGGACGAGAAGCACAACATCACTTTGTTCAACCGTGCGGCGGAGAACCTCTTCGGTTATTCGTCAGCCGAAGTAATGGGTCAGCCAATCGTAACCCTGTTGCCCGAGCAGTTCCGCGCTGACCACCCACGCAAGGTGAAGCAGTTCGCGGACTCGTACCAGCCGAACCTGCGGCGGGCGACTGCCCCACGTATGGACGAAACCAATAGCGTGTACGGTCAGCATCGTGACGGCTCGATCATACCCGTCGAAATCGCGGTCTCCAGAATCGACCTGAACGGTGGGGTCGAATTCATGGCGGTGGTACGCGACATCACCGATCGCGCCAGGCTAATGGAACTGCTGAAAAAGCAGGCCACGACTGACGCGCTGACAGGCTTGCCAAATCGGCGGGAGTTTCTGGAATACATAGAAACGTTACTCGGCGACACAGACGTGTTTTCAGTCTTCATTCTCGACATCGATTTTTTCAAGGAAATCAACGACGAGCATGGGCACGATGCCGGCGATGAGGTGCTACGCACGCTCGCGAAGGTTGGAGCGTCAATGATGAGCCAGCCATGTCTGTTCGCTCGTTGGGGCGGCGAAGAGTTTGTCGCAGCGCTGCAGGGTGCTGATGCCAGTCGCGCTTATGACATCGCGGACGCGTTGCGCAAACGTTACGAACGACAGGATTTCGCGCACATATCGCGCCTCAGATCGATTCCGTTCACGGTGAGTATCGGCGTCGTTACCCGCGAAGCACATGAGGCCGACGTGGACACGTTAATGAAGCGAGCGGACCGCGCGCTTTATCGAGCCAAGAAATCTGGCCGTAATCGTGTCGAAGCGGGATAGGTCATGTTTCAGCAAAACGCGGGACGCGCGCGCCGCATGCTGTCCCGAAACGGGCTGGATGACCGCCCGTTCGGTAATGGGATCAGGTCGCGGGGAAAAGCGGCCGCAAGGGCTCGGATCGGTGGGTTCGACCTTTAAGGCGCTATGGCCTACAAGTTGTGAGACGAACCACGTGCCGGCTGGTCGTGGTGGCGACGACGTGACGGTCTTCGAGCGCATTTCAGTGCGAAGACCGGCGAGTTCGCAGTCGAAGAACCTCAGCTACATCGTGACGCCCCCGATTATGACGACGTCGTCGTCGCAGAGCCTGCTCACCTGGCCGCCGACGGATTTCAGCGTGACACTCGAATGCACAATCACGGACCCCAGCGGCAAGCTTGTGACGAAGAAGTCCGTGACGGGTTCGGGCCACGCCGAATTCAGCGAGTTCAAGCGCAACTTCGGCCTTGCCGCGCAGCGTGCGACGCTTGATGCCGTGCAGAAAATGCAGTCAGCCATGCAGGAGTCAGCAGAGCTTCGCCCGTAACGGCATTCCGCCAGCAATGAGGACGCCTCGTTCATCGGGCGCCCTCCTTCCCATCATCGCCGCAGCGCCCCGGGGTCGGTTCCATTCCCCAAGCCAAAGCGAGCGCGACGATCTAATTCGGCGCCGACGCTCACCTACAGCTTGACCGAACCGGGGAGCGTTCGGGCGACTTCAGACGACCTGAGCGCTGCCTCGTGGCGTCCCATGCCAAACATGCTGACTGCGGCGACGATAGTGGGAATCGCAACCAGGATGAACATGATGGGCTGGCCCAGATGCATCGCTAGCAGCGCTCCACCGACCACCGAGCCCACGATCGAACCCACCCGGCCAATGCCAAGAGCCCAACTCACGCCGGAAACCCGGTTGGAGGTTGGATAGTAGGCCGCCGCCAGTGCATTGACGCCTGTCTGCGAGCCGCCCGTGCCAAAACCCGCCCCAAAGACTGCGAACACGAGCATCGGCAACGACGAAGCGACGCCGATGAGCAGGATAAACATTGTGGCAATACCGTAGGTACCTGCGAGCACCAGACAGGGACTGTGCCTGTCCATCAGGCGGCCGATCAGCACGGCGCCAACTGTGCTACCCAGGGGCAGCGCCGCAGCGACCAATGCAGTCATACCCAGAGGGATGCCTGTTTCGTTAATGACCGTCGGCAGCCAGCTTGTGAGCAGGTAATACACCAGCAGGCTCATGAAGAAGGTAAGCCAAAGGCAGACGGTGCCGACGATCACGCCTTTGCTGAGAAGGTTGCGGACCGGGGAGCCCTTAACCTTGTTCTCGGGGACTGTGAACGTCGCATGGTCGAGGGCCTCATGCGGCGCGATGCGTCGGAGCGTGCGTGCCACTTGCTCCTGCTTCCGGCCGGACAACGCCAGGTACCGGACAGACTCGGGCAGAAGACATACCAGAACAGGCACTAGTACCAACGGCATTACGCCACCGAATAACAGCACGCCCTGCCAGCCATGCGCGGGGATGATCTGCGAGGCGACCACGCCTCCTGATGCCCCGCCTAACGTGAAGCCGCAGAACATGCTCGTCACCAATAGCGAGCGCTGTTTCCCGGGACCGAATTCGGATGTCAATGTAATGGCCGTAGGCATGGCTCCGCCAAGACCCAGGCCAGTCAGGAATCGCAATAGTATGAGTTCGCGCAGAGAAGTCGCGTACGCAGACCACAGGCACAGGACGCCGAAAAGCACCACTGAAAGACAGAGTATGGGCTTGCGCCCAAACCGGTCGGCAAGCGGACCGAACACAAGCGCGCCTATCATCAGGCCAAACAGGCCGCCGCCGAACACGGGCGCCAACTGAAGCGCGCTCAATGCCCATTGCTTCCTGATGGCAGGCGCAATATATCCGGCGCTTGCCGTATCGAAACCGTCGAACGCGACTGCCAGAAAGCACAGCGCGACGATCAGAAGCTGATATCTCGTCAGGCTGTGCGAGTTGATGAAGTCCTCGACATCGACCGTTTTGATCGTCGCCATAGCGTTCTCTCTGTAGTCGCGAAGTCCGGGCCGTCTCCTTGAGCAGGGTGCTGGCAGCAAGCGTGCGCCGCGCGTTCTCAGGACTCGGTCTCCAGTGGCCTCGATGTTGTTCTTGCGTGATCAGCGATGAAGCTGATCGCGCATCAGGTTTGAAACTCTGGAATGTCGGGTTTGGCGCCCCACATGCAAAAGCCGGTCGAATCGAACGGGAACTGGCGGGGACAGTAACTCGCCTCCTCGTCTGGCCTGATCAGCCGAACGCCTGTCGAATATTCGTAAGTCATTGCGTCAGGCCCCTCGAAGTAGAGAAAGATGGCGCCTGACGTTGGATGCCGCCCGGGCCCGAACCGGATAGGTACCCCCTTTTCACGCAGGACGTACCAGGCGCGCATGACGTCGTCGATGCTTTCGACCTGGTGATTGATATGTTGAATGCCGGCGAACGAGGACGGAAAAAGGGCGATCCTGTGATGTACCTCGTCGATTCTCAGCAGCGGCGCAGGTCCGATGCGGTCGCTCACGCGCGCATTGCACAGTTTCGTCCAGAAGATCTCGTCGCGACGCGGATCGCTGGTGCGCAGACCCACGTGGCTGAAGCCGGTGATTCCGGCGTCGCGCGACGCAAAATAGCGGCGGCCGCTTTGCAAGGCGCCGAACACCAGTTCGATCCCGTTGCCCGACGGGTCCTTGAAACTGATGAACGCGCGTACGCGACGTTGATCGCACTCGTCGCGACTGCCGGCACGCACCTGGAAACCGTTCTGCTCTAACACCGTGCCCGCATGCTCGAGCGCCTCGTTCGTGACGACGTCGAATGCGATCGTATGGTCGCCCGGATCGCCCTCGAAGTAGACCAGCGTGTGATCGCGCTCATCGGAGCGCAGGTAGACCCACCCACCCTCGCGGCGCACCAACTGTAATCCAAGGATATCGGCCGCATACTTCGCCGCGGCGTCGATGTCGCGGGTACCGAGCCGAACATACCGGAGTTCGTGCAAATTGATCATGACGGGGACCCTGCGGTTCGCCTGTCTTCAGGATAGGAGCATTACCGCTGTGTGCACAATTTTCCTGCCAGGTCGCCTCGGGCGGCCTCCGGACAGAAGTTAACGAGCGCTGGCGATCAGAGACGGCCGCCAAGGATGCAACCGCCTGGCGAGTCCCTATCGGTTATTGAAGGATTTGGCCGCAACAAATGTGACTGGAACCGCCTTCCAACCGCAGGCGTGTGTTGTTGCCTAAGAAGCTTTAACAGTATGAATTTAGAAGTTATCGCCAGCAGATGGTGCAGCAGGCCAGCCTGCGGAAAGCTTCGTGAATGAACGCTACGCGCTCGAAGCGAATCTCGGAGCCGCCGGAAGTCGTGGAGCCAGGAAATGATGCGCGCTCTCTACTCCCTCGGCATCGGCGATGGGGTATTCGAAGTCGATGATCCAACCCGCGCAGAAAATTTCGCAGAGTGACGCCAACCGACGCCGCTCTCGCAGATCTTTTTCCACAGCAGCGTCTCTGTCGCTGCTTGCCGTGTTCACAGTGACACTGAAAGCACCGTCATGAATATGAATAGCTCAATTGCTTTCTTGTTCTGGCGTATTCCCTCGACAAGAATGAGCGCTCAACGACAACAACTCCGCTCATTCCTATGTCGAAAGCACCGAGCCTGCAGTTGGATTCTGCCGACCTTGCCAACGAATATGATCGTCTCGGCATCCGTCAATTCAATCATGGTCTGCAATTGCTCGACGCGCTCGGCTTGCGCGAAGGCGAGCGTGTGCTCGACATAGGCTGCGGTACAGGCCGTCTGACGGAATCGGCTGCACAACGGGTCGGCGGACATGGAGAAGTGCTGGGCCTCGATCCATTGCCCCTGCGCGTCGAACGCGCGCTGCAACGCGCGCAAGGTCGATTCGCGGCGCGCGTCGGCCGTGCAGAAGAGCTTCCGGATATCGCCGATGGGCACTTCGACGTCGTCTATCTGAACAGCGTGATTCACTGGATACCGGATCAGCAGAAGGCACTGCGCGAAGCGTGGCGCGTGCTGAAGCCAGGCGGCCGCATCGGCTTTACAACAATGCCCGAAGACGTGCCACACGACCTGCATCGCGTGCTTCACGCGCTCATCGCCGACGACCCGACATCGCAACACGCAGAGGTCGGCGCGCCGAACAAGCTGACGCGCGAGCGGGCGTCGAACTTGCTGTCATCCGCGGGCTTCAATGTGACGCTCAACGAAATCCGCGAGTTTGACGACGCGTTCGAAAGCGTCGATGAAGCGCTGGCATTCAGCCGCGCCAGTTCATTCGGCAACTTTCTCTCATCGCTGCCCGCGCCTCAAACGGCACGGCTGCGCGATCGTCTCGCCGCCGCGCTAGAAGCACATCGCGGTCCGCGTGGCCTGCAATTGAAGCGGCGCATGATCTTCGCCACGGCTCGCAAGCCGCTTGCGCATTGAAATCGCGCGAACGACTCGCCGCATCCCGTTCCCTGCGTCTATTCCGCCTTCACATCGCATCCGCTCATCCAATGGACAATCGAATCCGACGAATCATCACGTGCGCAAAGTCCGTTCTTCTTGCGGCCACGCTTGCTTTCATCATTCCCCAGGCGTATGCGGATAAACCCAACGTGATCCGCATCGGTGTCGCGCAGCAAGGCGCGGGCGACCCGCCCACGTTCGGCGGTTCACCCGCGGCGACGGTGCAGCAATTGCAACTGCTCGAAAAGGAATTCGCCGGCGACGGCATCAAGGTCGAATGGCTTTTCTTCAAGGGCGCAGGGCCTGCCGTCAACGAAGCGATCGCCGACAAATCGCTCGACTTCGCGTTTCAGGGCGACCTGCCTTCCGTGCTCGGCCGCGCGAACGGACTGAAGACACGCATCCTGCTCGAATCCGGCGTGCGTGTCGGCGTGAAGATCGCCGTGCCGCCCGATTCACCCGTGCAGTCGGTGAAGGATCTGAAAGGCCGGCGCGTGTCTATTTTTCGCGGCACGAATCTGCAACTCGTCGCGGATAACGTGCTCGCGGCGAACAAGCTCGATGAACGCGACCTGCGCGTGATCAATCTCGATTCGGCGAGCTCGCTCGCTGCGTTGTCTTCAAAAGGGATCGACGCGTCCGTCAATGACTATCACCTGTACAAGCTGCGCGATCAGGGTCTCGCGAAGATCATCTACGAGTCGCAAACGGATGGCCCGCAATTCACGCGGCAATCGCATCTGCTCGTGCTCGATGATTTCGACCGCGCGTATCCCGACATCGTGCAGCGCGTGGTCAACGCGTTCGTCAAAGGCGCGCAATGGTCGTCCGACGAAGCGCACCGCGATGCGCTGTTCAAGCTGTGGTCAAACAGCGGTGTCAGCTATGCGTCGTGGCAGGCGGAGTTCGCCGGCCAGCCGCTGAAGTCGCGGAACTCGCCGCTCGTCGATCCGTTCATCGTCGCGCGCTACAAGGCCGTCGCGAGCGACGCGCTCAAGCTCAAGCTGATTCGCCAACCGGTTGAAGTCGATGGCTGGTTCGAGACGCGCTATCTCGACAACGCGTTGCGCACGCAGTCGCTCGAGCGCTACTGGACGCGCTACGACGCACAAGGCAAACCGCTTGGCTGAAGGAGGCGACAATGAGCAAGGCGATAGGCCAGTGGCCCGTCATTTCGAAGCGCGCGACGCCGGATACAGCAAACAGCGCGAACGAGCCCGCGCTTCGGCGCGTGAGCACCGTCGCATGGCATCTCGCGCCCTGGCTGCTGCCCGCCGCGCTCTTCGCGTTGTGGAGCATCGGTTGCGCGCGGGGCTGGATCGCGCAGCAGATTCTTCCGCCGCCGCAACAGGTGTTCGACACGCTCCATGACCTCGCGGTCACGGGCGACCTTGCGCACCATGCAATGGTCAGTCTGCAACGCGTGCTGGTCGGCTTCGGCGTCGGCACGCTCGCCGGCCTCGTCATCGGTTCGGCATTGGGCCTGTCGCGCACTGTCGAAGCATACGTGCTGCCCACCTTCAACGCGCTCGTGCAGATTCCCGTCCTGGGTTGGCTGCCGTTTTTGTTGTTGCTCGTCGGCGTCGGCGAGCCGCTCAAATACATCCTGATCGCGCATGCCGCGCTCGTGCCCGTCACGTTGAGCACGATGCAAGGCGTACGAACCACGCCCGCTCCGCTCGACGAAGTCGGGCGCGCCTTCGGCTATAGCCGCTGGCAGCGCGTTGTCCACGTCGTGCTGCCCGCCGCCGTGCCCACGCTCGCAACGGGCGTGCGGCTCGCGTTGACGAAAGCCTGGCTCGCATTAGTCGTCGTCGAACTGGTTGCGTCCTCGGAAGGGCTCGGCTATCTGATCGTGTACGGCCGGCAGCTCTTTCAGCTCGACCTGGTGATGGCTTCTGTCGTGATCGTCGGCGCGATCGGCTTTGCGATCAACCGCGCGCTCGATGCACTTGAAGCCCGGTTGCGTCGCGGGCAACCGTCTGCATTTCGTGAGTAAACTCTTCGACTGAGGCAACACGTCATGACTTTCACGCGTTCATTGTCGCCATCACGTCCGCCCCCGGCGCGCAAATGGAGCAAGCCGCCTGCGTGCAGTTGCGACGCGCCCGCGCAACCCTCCCGCACGACCGCATTCACAAGGCGTCTTTCCGCATTCAACTGGCGCGGCCTCGTGCTGCCGCTCGCAGCATTCACGTTATGGTGGCTTGCGTCGGCACTGCATCTCGTCAAGAGCGGATTGCTCGTCAGCCCCGTCGATGTGGCGCGTACCGCCTCGCAGCAGATTCAGAGCGGCGCCTTGCTGCGCGCGCTGTCGGCTTCGCTCGCTCGTGAAGCAAGCGGGTTCGTGATCGGCACGACAGGCGGCTTGCTGCTCGGCGCGGCGCTCGGCTTCTCGCGCGTCGCGACGCGCGTGATCGGCCCAACGTTCGATACGTTCAAGCAGATTTCGCTGTTCGCGTGGATACCGCTGATTTCCGTCTGGTTCGGCCTCGGCGACATGGCGAAGATCGTGTTCCTGTCGCTGGCCGCGCTGCTGCCCGTCGCTGCCCATACGTGCGACGGCATTCATGCCGTGCCGCCGCGTTACGTCGAAGTCGCGCGGGCGTTCCGCTACTCACGCCTGCAGATGGCGCGCTTCGTGATCCTGCCCGTGGCGCTGCCGTCCATCTTCACGGGTATCTATCTCGCGCTGATCTACTCGTGGCTCGCGACGCTTGGCGCGGAATATCTGCTCGTCGCGGGCAGCGGGATCGGCAACACGCTGATCGACGGAAGCGAGCAGTTCAGGATGGATCTCGTGTTGTTCGGCATCGTCGTGGTCGGTATCACGGGCTGGGCGCTCAATGCGCTTGCGCGCGGCCTCGAACGACGGGTGTTTGCGCGGCGCACGGGTGCATCGCGTGAACGTGCCGCCGCATGACGCGGCATCACCATTCAGGAAACAGCATATGACGACGGCAGTCTCCGAAGGCATCCGTATTCGCGGCGTCAGTAAACGCTACGCGCAGCGGGACGAAGCGAGCGGCGCGCTGCTCGTGCTCGACGACATCTCACTCGACATCGCAGAGGGCGAGTTCATCAGCGTGCTCGGCGCGAGCGGTTGCGGCAAGTCGACACTGCTGCGCCTGATCGCCGGCCTCGATAATGACTATCGTGGCGAAATCAGTGTCGGTGGCGAACGCGTGCGCGACACGTCGCTCGAGCGCGGCATCGTGTTTCAGGATCACAGACTCTTTCCTTGGCTCACGGCCTCGCAGAACATCCTCGCCGCGTTGCGCAACGCGCCCCTTTCGCCGCAACAGAAGCGTGATGCTGTCGCCGAGCATGTCGCGCTCGTCGGTCTGGAAGGCTTCGAGCACGCGTATCCGCATCAGCTGTCGGGCGGCATGGCACAGCGTGTGGCGATTGCGCGAGGGCTCGTGAACCGGCCACGCGTGCTGTTGCTCGACGAACCGTTCGGCGCGCTCGACGCGCTCACGCGCGGCCGCCTGCAAAACGAATTGCAGCGCATCTGGCAGCTCGAACGGATCACGATGATCCTCGTCACGCACGACGTCGACGAGGCGATATATCTGGGCGATCGGGTCGTGACGATGGCGCCGCGCCCCGGCCGCGTGATGCGCATCGCCCTTGTCGATCTGCCGCGTCCACGCGAGCGCAGCGATGCCCGTTTCGTGCAGCTGCGCGAGCAGATACTGGCCGGCTTCAGCGAACGTCCCGCGCCCGCCGATCACGACACGCCCGGCAACGGACAGCACGAAACCGCGATCGAATCTCGCATCACCGAATGGCGGCTTGCATGGTGAAGCGAATTTGAAGCGCGCCCAGAAGCCCTACTTCTATGGACGTCGATCAAGGAAACGACAGTGAGCCAAACACGACAACCGCAACGACAGATCAGCCTGGGCGCATTTCTGATGGAAACGGGCCACCACATCGCCGCATGGCGTCACCCGGACACGCACGCGGCGGGCGGCCTCGACTTCGCGCACTATGCGGAGCTTGCGCAAATCGTGGAGCGCGCAAAATTCGACGCGATCTTTTTTGCCGACAGCGTCAGCGTGCGCGATACGCATCTGCCTTCGCTCTCGCGCACGGCGCGCGCCGATCACTTCGAGCCGCTGACGCTGCTGTCCGCACTCTCCGTCGTCACGAAGCACGTCGGTCTGATCGCAACTGTCTCCACGACGTTCAACGAGCCGTACAACGTCGCGCGCAAGTTTGCGTCGCTCGATCATCTGAGCGGCGGCCGCTCCGGCTGGAATCTCGTCACGTCGAGCACGGAGACGGAGGCGCACAACTTCGGTTTCGACACACATCCCGATCACGCGCTGCGATACGAGCGCGCGAAGGAGTTTCATGACGTCGTGACGGGACTATGGGACAGCTGGGAAGATGACGCATTCCTCCGCGACAAGGCGAGCGGTATCTATTTCGATACCGGCAAGCTGCATGTGCTCGATCATCGCGGCAGGCATTTCAAGGTGCGCGGACCGCTGAACGTCGCAAGATCGCCGCAAGGACGGCCCGTCGTGATTCAGGCAGGCGCATCCGAGGCGGGCAAGGAACTCGCTGCGCAGACGGCGGAAGTGATCTTCGTCGCGCATCAGACGCTCGGCGAAGCGAAGCACTTCTATCGCGACGTGAAAGGGCGGCTCGCGCGTTATGGACGCCGGCCAGAACACCTCAAGATCATGCCCGGCATCTTTCCCGTCATCGGCAAAACACAGCAGGAAGCGCGCGACAAGTTCGACGCCTTACAGGAACTGATTCATCCGACTGTCGGGCTGTCCCTGCTCTCGAACATGGCGGGCGGTGTCGACCTGTCGAAGTACCCCATCGACGGACCCGTGCCGGAGTTGGCGGAAACCAACGGCGGCAAGAGCCGGCAACGGCTTCTGCTCGACCTCGCGCGCCGGGACAATCTGACGATACGCGATCTGTACCTGCGCATCGCCGGCGCGCGTGGGCATCAGCAGGTGATCGGCACGGCTCACAGCATCGCCGATCAGTTGAAGGAATGGTTCGAGGAGGAAGGCGCCGACGGCTTCAACATCATGTCGCCGTGGCTGCCCGGTGGGCTGAGCGAATTCGCCGAACTGGTCGTGCCGGAGTTGCAGCGTCGCGGACTCTTTCGCACCGAATACGCGGGGCGTACGCTGCGCGACCATCTGGGCCTGCCTCGCCCGACGAACCGCTTGTCAGCGCGGCACGCGCAGGTCGCGCAGAGAGCCTGACTTCGTCCTCTGTCCGGAACGGGCGGCATGATGCGGCTTCAACGCCCGATCATGCCTCTCTCGACGATTCGTACAACCCGTCTAGAGGCGTCCGGGCCGCGGGTCTGGAACGAACCCGTCGCGATTGGGCATGCGGATCAATGCCAGCGAATGCGCGTCGAGATGCGCGTCGTCGGAGACGATGCCGTTCTGGTTCAGTATCCAGGCGCTCAGCGCATACACTTCGTCGGCGCTGAGCGATTGCGGCGCGTTGTACGGCATCGCGCGGCGGATGTAGTCGAACAGCGTCGTCGCATACGGCCAGTAACTGCCCACCGTGCGCTTTGGATTCGCGCTCGCGAGCGTGCCCCCTCCACCAACAAGCTGATCGCCGACGAGTCCTTCGCCCTTCATGCCGTGGCACCCGGCGCATCGGGCCGCGAAGATTCTGCCGCCAGTCGCGACGTCGCCGCTGCCCGCGGGCAAGCCGCGTCCGTCGGGTGCAACGTCGATATTCCACGCCGCAATGTCGGCCTCGCTGACAGGCGTGCCGATGGCATCGACCGATTTCTGCTGCCGGTCATCCTGTGCAGCACGCCCTGCCTCATACGATGCTGTCGAAGAGGTCGAGCACGCCGCAAGCAATGCAGACGTCAGCGAAGCGCACACCACACGGCGGACATGTCGCGGTGTTCTGAAAGCAGGGCTACGCATTTTTTACCCTTCCATCGGCGTCGACGCGCCACTGTTGGATGCCGTTGTAGTGATAGTTGGAGTTCAATCCGCGCGCCTGCACGAGCGCCTCGCGCGTGGGCTGCACATAGCCCGTCGAATCCGTCGCGCGCGAGAGAATCACTGTCGGCTCGCCGTTCCAGATCCAGCCCGACTGAAAGCGCGTCAACGCGCGATCGCGTGCCCGTTCGTCTAGTGCCGCGTCTTGCCATGTCTTTCCGCCATCCGTCGATACCTCGACCCGGCGAATCGTGCCTCGCCCCGACCATGCGAGACCGACAATGGGATAGAAGCCTTGCACTGTCAGCCAATGCCCCGCCGAGGGCCGTGTGATCACCGACTTCGCATCCATTTCGAACACGAACTGTCGAGCGCGACCATCGGGCAACAGCCCCGTGTACTTCGACGTTTCCTCGCGTGTCTCCAGTGGCGCATTGACGATTTTCAGGCGCCGCAGCCACTTCACATTCGTATTGCCTTCGAACCCCGGGACGATCAGTCGCAGCGGATAGCCGTTCTCCGGACGCAGACGCTCGCCGTTCTGTGCATAGACGACGAGCGCGCGATCGAGAATCCTGTCGAGCGGAAGGCTGCGCGTCATCGACGCCGCATCGGCGCCTTCAGCAAGCAGCCATTTTGGCGGGCGCCCATCGCTCGCCGCTGCGAAGCCGCCCGTCGCTTCCAGCAAAGTCGAAAGACGCACGCCCGTCCACTCGCAACAGGACAGTAGTCCATGCGTGATCTGCACGGGCAGACCGCTCGGCCCTTTCCATTCGCTGGCCGTGTTGCCCGAGCATTCGAGGAAGTGAATGCGCGATTCTGACGGCAGACGCAGCAGGTCATCCAGCGTGAAGAGCTTCGGATCGCGCACCAGGCCGTGCACGACGAGCCGGTGCGCGTCGGGATCGATGTCGGGCACGCCGGCATGATGTCGCTCATATACAAGTCCGTTGGGCGTGATCGTGCCGTGCAGGTCCGCGAGCGGCGTCAGCGAAGAAGCCGCGCCCGGCATGGGCCATGCGCGCGCGGCGCGACGCACGACATTCGCTTCGCGCGGCGACGGTTGTCCGTAAGGATGTTCGAGAATCGGCGCGCCTGGTGTTTGCGTCCATGGATCGACGCTCAATGGGCGCAACAGGGTCGCTGCCTTCACGCTCGGCGCGACGAGCGCGGAAAGCGCCAGGCCGCCGAGCATCCGCCGACGCGGCGACGTGAGATCGGCCTTCGTACGGCGGGCGGCTGGGGTGTCGCGCCAGCCGGTTGTTGAACGTGAGTTTCGCGGCATGTTCGTAACCTGCAGGACAGCATTGGTCGATCGACAAGCGGTCAAGTATAGGTACGCAACGTTCGCGGCCCAAGCGCGATTGCGTCTAACGTTATGACGCATGCCGATAAGCAGGCAGGACATCCCATGCTCACAGCAGAAGACCAGGCACTCACCTTCTGCGCGTTAAGCCATCCGGTGCAATGTAAATCTCGCGCCGCCGATAAGGTTCTGCCAAACCGTTATTGGAGCCTCTCTCGCACCCTTCCTATACTCGGCTTTCCATCAGCACTCGTTACACGAGATTGCTAATGAGGAACCATCCGTCACCGCACCAGAAGGAAATAACAGATGAGTCTGCGTCCATTACATGATCGCGTGATCGTGAAGCGTCTCGATCAGGAAAACCGTACTGCATCGGGCATCGTGATTCCCGATAGCGCCGCCGAAAAGCCGGACCAAGGCGAAATCGTCGCCGTCGGGCCGGGCCGTCGCAGCGACGACGGCAAGCGTATCGAACCCGACCTGAAGGTCGGCGAGCGCGTGTTGTTCGGCAAATATGCGGGCCAGTCGGTGAAGGTCGATGGCAACGAACTGCTCGTGCTGCGCGAAGAAGATATTGTCGCGGTCGTTCAATCCTGAGGAGAATGCAATCATGGCAGCCAAAGAAATCGCTTTCAGCGATCACGCACGCTCGAAACTGGTGGAAGGCGTCAACCTGCTCGCCAATGCGGTGAAGGTCACGCTCGGCCCGAAAGGCCGCAACGTCGTGCTCGAGCGGAGTTTCGGCAGTCCCATCGTCACGAAGGACGGTGTGTCCGTTGCGAAAGAAATCGAGCTTGCGGACAAGTTGGAGAACATCGGCGCACAACTCGTGAAGGAAGTCGCGTCGAAAACCAGTGATGCTGCCGGTGATGGCACGACGACAGCCACCGTGCTCGCGCAGGCAATCGTGCGCGAGGGCCAAAAGTACGTGGCGGCGGGACTTAATCCGCTCGATCTGAAGCGCGGCATCGACAAGGCTGTGATCGCCGCTGTCGAAGAACTGAAGAAAATCAGCAAGCCAACCACCACCAGCAAAGAGATCGCGCAGGTCGCGACCATCTCGGCCAATGGTGAAGAATCGATCGGGCAGCGCATCGCGGAAGCGATCGATCGTGTCGGCAAGGAAGGCGTGATCACCGTCGAAGACGGCAAGTCGCTCGCCGATGAACTCGACGTGGTCGAAGGTCTGCAATTCGACCGCGGCTATCTGTCACCCTACTTCATCAACAATCCGGACCGTCAACTGGCCGTGCTCGAGGAGCCGTTCATCCTGCTGCACGACAAGAAGATCTCGAACATCCGTGATCTGCTGCCCGTGCTCGAACAGGTTGCAAAGGCGGGACGCCCGCTGCTGATCATCGCGGAAGACGTGGAGGGCGAAGCGCTCGCGACGCTGGTCGTGAACAACATTCGCGGCATCCTGAAGACAGTCGCCGTGAAGGCGCCTGGTTTCGGCGACCGTCGCAAGGCACTGCTCGAAGACATCGCGATTCTGACGGGCGGCCAGGTGATCGCCGAGGAGACCGGCCTGACGCTCGAAAAGGCGACCCTCGCGGAACTCGGCCAGGCCAAGCGCATCGAGGTCGGCAAGGAGAACACCACGGTCATCGACGGCGCGGGCGAGAAGGTCAACATCGCGGCACGTGTGAAGCAGATTCGCGCGCAGATCGCCGAGGCAACGTCCGACTACGATCGCGAAAAACTGCAGGAACGCGTGGCGAAGCTTGCAGGCGGCGTCGCCGTCATCAAGGTGGGCGGCGCGACCGAGATCGAAGTGAAGGAGAAGAAAGACCGCGTCGACGATGCGCTGCACGCTACGCGCGCGGCTGTCGAAGAAGGCATCGTGCCGGGTGGCGGCGTAGCGCTGATCCGCGTCAAACAGGCGATCGCCGAACTGAAGGGTGCGAATGCCGACCAGAACGCCGGTATCAACATCGTGCGCCGTGCGCTCGAAGAACCGTTGCGCCAGATCGTCGCGAATGCGGGCGAGGAAGCGAGCGTGATCGTCGCCAAGGTCGCGGAGGGTTCGGGCAACTACGGCTACAACGCGGCCACGGGTCAGTATGGCGATCTCGTCGAAACGGGTGTCGTCGATCCGACCAAGGTCACGCGTACCGCGCTGCAAAACGCGGCATCGGTGGCCAGCCTGCTGCTGACAACGGACGCCACCGTGCATGAAGCGCCCAAGGATGCAGCGCCCGCTGCTGCGCCGGGTGGTCCGGGGGCGGGTGGTCCCGGGTTCGACTTCTAGGACTCGAATGACGGGGTGCGCTGATGCTGTGAAGCGTCAGTGCAAGAACGCCGCGCGCATCGATGAGATGTGCCCGGCGTTTGCGTTTGACAACGGCAAAAGAATCGCGGCTACGACGTTTTCAATGCGCGCGGCTGAGCAGTTCGAAGCTGGCGTCGTCGCTGGCGGTCGAACGCCTGTCGCGTCCCCAGCCGACTGCTCGACGATAGCTGCCCATGAGCGTGGAATCGACAGCGACGTCAAGGCTTTGTACAGTCTCAGGCGCGACGAACAGTGCATCTTCCGGGCAATACAGCTCGCACATGAAGCAGGTTTGGCAGTCTTCCTGCCGCGCGATTTTTGGCACACCTTCGGGCACGGCATCGAATACATTGGTGGGACAGGCGCGCACGCAGATGTTGCAGCCCGTGCAGCGCGACGCATCGACGATCTCGATCATGCCGCCACTCCTTCGACCTGTGCCATGTCTCCTTTCACCTTCACACGTTCGACCCACACCTCGTCGAGGCCGCCGCTCAACAGCCGGTGACGCTGACGTGGATCGGTCGCAGCATAGTCGTGCCGCCGATGCATGCCGCGCGTTTCGTTGCGCTGTAATGCGCTCCGGTACATCCAACGCGAATTGGCGAGCATCGCAGCCGCTTCGCGTGCGCGCACGCCCTGCCGCACGTCGCGCGGTGCACCCGCGTGACGCAAACGCAGCCAGAGCGCGTCGAGACGACTCAGCGAATCGTCGAGCAGATCGCTGCTGCGCGTCCAGTTGCGCTGGGTCGGAAACACTTCCTGCTGTACTGCGCGGATAACAGCCTCGCTATCGATGGGCGACGCGCCGCCGCCATCGCGCAACGCGGCACGGCCCGCGTGGAGAAGCGTGCGTGCGCCTCGCGTGCGTCGCGACGAACGCGCATGATGGGCGGCACCCGCACCCGCCCAGAACCCCGACGACATCGCCCACGCCGCGTTGTGGCTGCCGCCGCCCGTGAAGCCGCCGCAGATCAGTTCGCGCGTCGCCGCATCGCCTGCCGCGTACAGGCCCTCCACCGACGTCGTGCACGTCTCGTCGACCAGATGCAGGCCGCCCGTGCCGCGCACCGTCCCTTCCAGCCGCAGCGTGACCGGAAAGTGCTGCGTGAAGGGATCGATGCCGCGCCGGTCGAACGGCAGGAAAAAATTCGGCTGCGCGCTGCGCATCCATGTGCGAATCGCGTCGTCGGCACGGTCGAGGCACGCATAGACCGGCTGCGTCTCCAGCGTTTTCGCGATCACACCACGGCCGCGCGACGAGCCCGCCCCTTCGATCACCGACCCTTCACGGTCATAGAAAGTGGCCCAGTTGTAAAACAACGATTTCGTCACCGAAGAGAACGCGGGCCCAAGGCCGTAGGCATTCGAGAATTCCATGCCTGACAATGACGCACCCGCCTCCGCTGCCATCAACTGGCCATCGCCCGTCAGCACGTTGCAGCCGAGCGCATTGCTCAGGAACGCGCAGCCACCTGTCGCGATGACCACGCTGCCTGCCTTCACGATCCATGTCTCGTCCGATTGCCGATGCACGCCCGCCGCGCCCGCTACGGCGCCCTGCTCGTCGACGAGCAGTTCGAGCGCCGGACTGTGGTCGAGAATGCGCACGCCCGCCTGCTTGACGTGCTTGCGCATCAGCCGCATGTACTCCGGTCCTTGCAGCGAAGTACGCTGCTCGATGCCGGTTTCATCGACAGGAAACGGATAACCCCATTGCGCGAGCTGCTCGCAGTTGATCCACGTCTGTTCGAGTACGCGGTCCATCCATGTGTGCTCGGCCAGTTCGCCGCCGAGCACATAGCGGCTCGCTTTGGCGCGCGAGCGCTCGGCTTGATCGGGCGCGACGTGCCAGACGCCCGTCCCCGACGGCGCCGTAGCGCCCGATGTGCCGCAAAAGCCCTTGTCCGCGAGAATGACCTTCGCGCCCTTCGCTGCCGCACTGATGCCCGCCCATGTGCCGGCCGGACCGCCACCTATCACCAGCACGTCTGCGTCATGCCATGTCTGCGCGTCCGCTGCCGCCACGCGCTCAAGACCTCTGCTTGCCGCTGTTTCGCTCATCCGTATGTCCGTGTCGTGGAGAACACCGTTAGAGAACAGCTCATCGACCTTCCCCCTTCCATGCCGTCAGACGCCGCTCGGTTACCACCACGGCCTGATTGAACGCCAGCCCCAGCAATGCCAGCGTAACGATGCCTGCGTACATCTTGGGAATTTCGAAGGTGAACTGCGAGTAGTTGACGAGATGACCAAGCCCCGCTTTCGCGCCTACCATTTCCGCCGCGATCAGCACGAGAATCGAATACGCGCCCGCCACGCGGATGCCCGTGAACACGGCAGGCACGGAAGCAGGCAGCACGACCTTGACGAACAGTTGCACGGGCTTCAGCCCCATCGAGCGCGCGGAACGGATCAGCAATGGATCGACATTGCGCACGCCCGTGACGGTATTGAGCAGCACGGGCCAGATGCATGAGTAGATCACCATCGACACTTTCGACGTCTCGCCCATGCCCAGCACGAGTACGAACACTGGCAGCAGCGCGAGCGGCGCCGTGTTGCGAAAGAGTTCCAGCAGCGGGTTCAGCACATCGGCAAGCACCCGATACCAGCCGATAAATAGCCCCAGCGGCACGCCCACTGCCACGGCAATCGCGAACCCGGCTGCCGCGCGCGCGGTGCTGGCAAGCAGATGCCCGCCCAGTTCGCCCGAAAGGGCCATGTCGAACAACGCGCGCAGCACTGTCGAAAACGGCGGCAGAAAGGTCGCGTCGACCCAACCAGCGCGCGGCAACACTTCCCACAGCGCGACGAAAGCGACGATCGCAATACTTCCGCGCAACACGCGAGGTGCCGCTGTCAATACGTACTCGCGGATGGCACGCCACGCGCTACCGTGCTTCGACCCGACCGACAACGTGCTCATGATGATTCCTCCTGTCCGGTCCACTCAGGCCGCGTGCGCAACCTGCAGATGTGCCCCACTGCGGCGCTGCCGGATCAGTTGCCATATCTCGTGACGCAGACGCACGAACTCGGGCGTTGCGCGCACGTCTTCCGAGAGATCGCCGCGTGGCACGTGCACGGGCAGCGCGTGCGTGATGCGCCCCGGCGCGGCCGCCATGACAAGCACCCGCTGACCGAGATAGATGGCTTCGTCGATCGAATGGGTGATGAACACCACCGTCGTGCCCGTGCGTTGCCAGATCCGCAGCAACTCGTCCTGCAAGGCCTCGCGCGTTTGCGCGTCGAGCGCCGCGAACGGTTCGTCCATCAGCAGTACGTCCGGCTCGTATGACAGCGCTCGGGCAATCGCCACGCGCTGCTTCATGCCACCCGATAACTGATGCGGATAGTGCCCGGAGAACGCGCCCAGGCCGACAAGATCCAGAAATCGCAGTGCCGTTGCGCGGCGCTCGCGTTTATCGACGCCCTTCGCCTCCAGTCCGAACTCGATGTTGCCGAGCGCCGTCTTCCACGGAAAGAGCGCGTATTGCTGGAACACGATGCCGCGGTCGAGACCCGGCCCGTCGATTTCGCGCCCGCCCACCAGGATCTGTCCACGATCGGGCTTCGTCAGGCCGCCGATCAGATCGAGCAAGGTCGTCTTGCCGCATCCGCTCGGTCCGACGAGCGCGACGAATTCACCTGGCGCGACATCGAAGGACACATCTTCCAGCACCACGAAATGGCCGCGCCGGTTCAGATGAAAACTCTTGCCGACGTTACGCACGCTAATCGACGTACTCATACTGCCTCCCGTTGACGCGCCGATGGCTCACTTGCTCGCCACCGACTGATTGAACGGATTGAATTCGTTTGAATAGACGGCGCCCAGCTTTACCTGTCCCGGTTTCAGCACGCCATTGTTGACGTACCAGTCGATGTAGGTGGTGAAGTCTTCAGCTGCGATCAGACCGCCCTTGCCGCCCACACCCGCCGACTTCCAGTAGTTGACGATCGAGGTGTCCTCGTTGCGATGGCGCGCCTCGACGATTTTTTTCAGTCTGGCCACGACCTCCGCGCGCGGCGCATTGCGCGCCCACTCGATCGCCCGCGCCGTGCCGTCGACGAACTTGTGCACCGTGTTCGGGTTCTGCGCGATGAACTTGTCCGTGAACAGGTAGCTCGCATAGCCGAACGAGCCGAGCAACTGGTAGTCGGTGGTCAGCAGTCTTGCGCCACCGTCTGCAAGCAGCTTGTCCTTGATGATGTCTTCGAGGAACACGGCATCGAGCTGCTTCTGTTTCAGCAATTGCGCGAGGTTCACGGGCGGCGCCGCAACGAAGACGACCTTCTCGATTTGCTCTTTGGACAAGCCGGATTTCTGCAGATACGCCGTCACCAGATATTGCTCGTACGCACCCGGCGTGTTCACGCCGATCTTGCGTCCGATCAGATCACGCGCGCCTTTGATGGGGCTGTCCTGCAACACGAACAGGCCGCCGTTGGTCTCCTTGTCCGTTCCAACGTAGGAGATCACTGCCTTCACAGGCGCATGCGCCGCCACGAGTTTCACAATCGATCCATTAAACGCACCGCCAAAATCGACATCGCCCGTGACGGCCGCCTGAATGTCCTGCGGGCCGCTAATCGTGTTGCCAACCCACTTGAGCTTGATCGGCGCGAGGTAACCGAGATCTTCGGCCAACTCCGGATACAGCACCTTGCTGGCCCAGCCCTGATAGCGCAGTTCCAGCTTCTCGGGCGTCTGCGCATGCGCGGGAATAGACACGATAGCTGCCGACACGACAACCGCAATCACGCTTGCAGCGATGAGCGCCGCCAGGCGGCGTCCGGCATCAAAGACACGACGCTTCATTGAACAGGCTCCATGGTGAAAGTGCGAGAGAATGATTCAGGCGATCTGGATGGCTTCAGAACACGCCGTCATGCTCCAGCGTGATGCGATGAATGCGCCGGCTCGCCGAGCCGTAATCGCGTGCCGCGTAGTGCTGCACCTGCCGGTTGTCCCAGATCGCGACGTCACCCTTGCGCCATTCGAAACGCGCCTGCACTTCAGGCGTCTTGATGAGGTCGTACAGATAGTTAAGCAGGCTCTGGCTCGCCGTCTTCGACACGCCCAGCAGATGACTCGTATGGCCTTCATTGACGAACACGAGCTTGCGGCCGTTCTCGGGATGGGACTTGATGACGGGCACTTCGATGGGCGGGTACTTCTGCGCCGCATCGCGCACCCGTGCCAGCCCTGCTTCGACGCTGTCTTCCTGGGTGCCCTCCGGAATGTCGTAGCCGCTCAGCAACTCCGACAATGCGCTCTTTTTCGGCGACGCGACGAAGGTGTTCACCGCCGTCAGTTTTTCAAAGTAGCGGGCCAGATCGGGATCCAGCAGGTCGTAGACCGCCGCCGACGAGGACCAGATCGTATCGCCGCCGCCCCCTTCGGGAATTTCCTGGGCATGGAGGACGGTCGCCTTGGGCGGCTGATGTTGCCACGACACGTCGACGTGCCAGTTGTCCGTGCCACCTGAGCGCGTCTTGTTGCTATGGGCGATGACTTCGATCTCGGGAAACCACGCCACGGCAGGCAGGTAGATGTTCTTGCGGATGGGATTGCCGAAGATACGCGCCAGCGCCACATGCTGTTCGGGCGTGAGCGTCTGTTCACGAAAAAAGATTACGCCGTGATCGACCAGCGCCTGGCGCAACGTTTGCCGGTTCAACTCGCTCAACGGTTGCGAAAGGTCGACGTTTTCTACTACTGCGCCGATCAGTGGCTTATAGCGACGAACATACAGGTCCTGATGCGTATCAGCCTGCGATTGCGGATAGTCCAGTGCAGTGCTCATAGTGTCCTCCGTTGTAGGTTGCAAACTGATATCCATCAGAGCATCAATCATTCACCGGGGACAACAAACGAATTTGCACACACTGTCCTGCGTCGGCGTGCGTAGCTTCGTTGAAAAGCTCATTTACGATCGCACGCGATACTTCCTATATTGATACGTTGCGTCGGAAGAGAAGATTGCTATCGGAATCGATTGCTTCCGAGAAGTCGTCTTGCTCGTCCTGCGGGAACGGAGACAGTAGATGACTCGCCATTCCACCGTCGTTTTCCTAGTCCTGCGCCCGCGTCGAGTTGCGGGTCTTCGTGATTGCTTGGTCGGCCAAATGTCGGTGCGAACTCGTGTCCAGTTCCGGATTGGTGTCGATGGCGTGCGCGACCCACATTTCGTACCGCGCCGTAGCATCAGCTCCAGTCCGGCCGTGCTTCACATGCTGGCCGATACAGTCGGCTTTCGCGCGTGCATCGGTTCGCGGAAGGGAGTCGCCCGTTGATGATTACCCGGTTTTCGCTTCAACAGCAGCACCGGCACCAACGTAACCGTGCGTGCCCGCAGACCTCCCGCCGAAACTTCGAGCCGATGACGCCAGCGCGCTCTTCTACTCGCGCTCGACGTACGTCTCACTGCACCCTACATGTTCGCCGGCGCTTGCCATCCGACGACTCATTTGCAAAAACTGACAGCGGACTACATGGTGGCGCAAATAAGGACGTGGTGGCCGAGGCTCGACCCGGCGAACGCGTCGTAGCCTATGTGTGCAAATGAACATTCACATGCTCGCGCCGGCCAGCGGCATAACCGAACCCGGCCGAGATCGCGCAGAGGGCTACGCACAGCACAGCCAGGCTGATCAGCGAGCCCGTGGCGCGGAGCAACGTACCGGCGATGAACGGACCGGTGGACGCAAGCAGATAGCCGACGCCTTGAACCATGCTGGAGAGCTGCGCGGCCACGTTTGAATCTGTCGAACGTAACCCGATGACAGTGAGGGCGAGCATGAAGGAACTCCCTTGCGCGACGCCAAGCAACAGTGTCCAGCCCCACATCGTCGATAGAGGCGCGAAGAAACAACCTACCAGACTCACCGCAGTCAACGTCAATGCGACGACGTTTACCACGCGTTGGTCCCGAACCCGCGAGATGAGGAAGGGCAGCATCAGGGACGCTGCAGCCTGAGCGATCACACTGAGCGACAGCATGAGCCCTGCGTCGACTGCGCTCATGCCCCGCATGCGCCAAACAGTCGGCAGCCAGCCGAATACGATGTAGGCAAGCGACGATTGTGAGCCCATAAAAAGGGTGACCTGCCATGCGAGCGGGTCTCGCCACAAACCGCGGACCACTCGATTGCCTCTTCCTGCATGAGATTCCACCGGAGGCAACTGTCCGAGCCACATGAGGAAGGCTAGTGCGGCAGGCAGCGCCCACAGCGCCAACGCCCATGCCCATGCATTACCGCCAGTGTCCCCGAGCACGCGTGCGATGGCGTTGGCGACGGGCGCTGTCGCTCCGGCAGCCGTGGCCGCGCCCACAGCCATCGAGGCGCTGTACAAGCCTGTCATCAGCGCCACATGATCCGGGAAATCGCGCTTCACGATGCCGGGCAGCAGTACGTTCATCAACCCAATCGAGAAGCAGGCGATAACCTGTCCGACATACAAAATCTGCCATGAAGGAACGACCCGCAACGCTATGCCCGCAGTGACGAGCACCAGCAGCACGAGGAGTGCCCGTTCGCTGCCAAGGCGCCGGGAAAGCATCGGCGCAAGTGGCCCGAACAGGCCAAAGCACAGCGAAGGAAGTGTAGTGAGCATGCTTGCACCGGCGGGCGTCAGGTGTGTCGCGCGAACCGCGTCGATGAGGATCGGGCCGACGCTCGTAATGGGCGTGCGCAGCGAGAATGCGATCAATACGAGGCTCGCTGCCAATGCAAGGCTGTGGGTACGGGAACGGTGCGGTTCGCTCACGATGCGATCTGGAGTGTGGAAACAAATGCGCCATGAAGATTTTGCCAAACGTTGGCCTTGGCGTCTCACCGTGACGCCGTTCGGATTTGCCCCTCACTTCCACACGCCGACATTCGCCGGCGGCTGAAGCGCGGCACTTCCAGCGCGACCGCCATCAGCCGCTCACCCAGAGGCGATGCAAATCGACATCCGGCAAGCTATGAGTTTGCGTCGCAACGCTGTCTGTCGAAATTCTGCCTCGCTTCCCGGAAGCGGTCCGCATTCTCGACGATCCAGGTCCACAGCGGGACCATACGAACGAGCACCTCTATGCCCGTGGGACAGCTGGTACTCGACCTCCTGCTGGCGTTGATGAAGGCTTGACTCTCGATCATGGCACTTGGATGCCGATTCGCGGCTTCGGCCGCAGCCTTGGGACGGGGAAGTCCCTTCTCTCATTCCATTACCCCGAATCGCAGATGATTTAGATTTTCTAAAACTTGACTCCGCGCAGGCTCAGGACGACGCGAACATATCGACCAGTTGATCGCGCAGCCAGCGATGCGCGGGCACTGTCTCGTTGCGTTGATGCCAGAACAGGCTGATCACGCGCTCCGGCGCTTCGATTGGCGCGCGCACGCTGACGAGATCGCCTGCCATCGCGCCGCGCTCGCACAAGTCGCGCGGCAGCACAGCGATCAGATCGCTGGCGCGAATGATTTCGCACGCGACCATATAGTGATTGACCGTCGCAACCAGGTTGCGCTTGAGGCCACGCGACGCCAGAAAGATATCGAACGAGGGCTGCGTCTGTCCCGCCAGACTGATGTCGACGTGGCTCGCGTTCAGGAAGCGTTTTGTGGTCAGCCGGCCGGGCGCGGCGAGCGGATGGCCGCGCCGCATCACGCACGCGTAGTCGACGCTCCATAGCGAGCGCGAGCGGATATGCGCGGGCGGCAGCGTCTCGTTCACATAAACGCCGATAAGGCAGTCGACACGATTGCCCTCCAACAGCGCGGCCGCGTCGAGCAGAATGTTCGGCACGGTATGCCATTGCAGCAGCGGCGCACTCTCGCCGAAGCGTTCGATCAGACGCGGCATCACAATTCCCGCCACGTAGTCCGACATCGACAGGCTGAAGCTGAGTTCGGCGCTGCCGGGCGAAAAGGTCTCCTCGTCGAGCGCTGCGCGAATGCGGCTCAACGAATCCCCGACCGGCCCCCAAAGCGCCATCGCGCGTTGCGTCGGCGTGACGCCTGTGCCGGTGCGGATAAAGAGCGGGTCGTCGAACGCTTCGCGCAGGCGGCTCAGCGCGTTGCTGACGGCGGGCTGCGTGAGCGACAGCTTGCTGGCCGCGCGCGTCACCGCGCCTTCCGTCATCAGCGCTTCGAACACCTTCAGCAGGTTCAGATCGAGCGAACGGAAACTCATGGGCGATCCATTCACGATATCAATATACGGAATCAAGGATATAAATATTTATGACGTTCGACAAGCCATAGAATCGGGCTCACGTCGGGCCTCACGCACCCGGCTTCACACCGGGCTTCAAACCTGACCTCCATCCACATCGCGCTGACGCGCAGGGTTGCCGAGACTCAAGGAGCACAATGTGTCAACTGTTTCTGCACGCATCGAACGTCTACCGTTTGGACGCTTTCACGGGCACCTGCTGTTGATGGGCGGTCTGGGCTACGCATTCGACGCGATGGACGCCGCCGCCGTCGCGTTCGTCCTGCCCGTGTTACGGCATGACTGGAGTCTGTCCAGCGTGCAAACGGGTGTGCTCGGCAGCGGCAACTTCATCGGCTTCTTTTTCGGCGCACTGCTCGCGGGCGCGCTCGGCGATCTGATCGGGCGGCGCAAGGTGATGATGTCGGCGCTGCTGATCTACTGCGTGGCGTCCGTCGTCAGCGCGATGACCAACGCGTGGCCGACCTTTCTCGCGTCGCGCATCATCGCCGGCATGGGCACGGGTGCGGAGAGCGCGATCATCGCGCCTTATCTCGCGGAGTTCGTCGCTAAACGCTATCGCGGCATCTTCACGGGCGCATTGGCGGGGTTTTTCTCGTTCGGCTTCGTCGCGGCCGCGCTGCTCGGCTACTTCATCGTGCCCGCGTTCGATGCGGGCTGGCGCGTCGTGCTGCTCATCACGGCAGTGCCGATCCTGATGTTATTGTGGTGGCGGCGTTCGTTGCCCGAATCGCCGCGCTGGCTGGAAAGCCGCGGCCGCACGGACGAAGCGACGCGCGTGCTCGGCCACATTGAAGCGAGCTTCGCGGCGCGTGGCATTGCACTGCCCGAACCGGAGCGTGTCGAAGTGGGCACCTCGCAGCCGATGCCCACCGGCACGCTGGCCGCGAATTTGCGGGCGCTATGGGCAGGACGCCAGGCGCGCATCACGGCGATGACGTGGTTGATGTGGCTGTCGATTACCTTCAGCTACTACGCGTTTTTCACGTGGATTCCGGGCCTGCTCGTGCAGCATGGCATGAGCATCACGCGCAGCTTCGGCTATTCCGTTGCGATGTATGTCGCGCAGGTGCCGGGCTATTTCAGCGCGTCGTGGTTCAACGAGCGCATCGGACGCCAGGCGACCATCGCCACGTACATGCTGCTGGGCTGCGTGTGCGCGCTCGGCATGGCGTTCGCGCGCACGAATGAAGAGATCATGGCGGCGGGCATCGGACTGTCGTTCTTCATGAACGGCACCTATGCAGGCGTGTACGCGTACACGGCAGAAGTCTTCCCGACTGCGGTACGAACGACGGGCGCGGGCACTGCATCGGCGATCGGACGCATCGGCGCGATCGCGTCCCCGATTCTGGTCGGCTATCTTTATCCGAACTTCGGTTTCGCGGGCGTATTCGGTGTGACCACGGTCGTGCTGCTGCTCGGCGCAATCGCCGTGGTCGTGATGGGCGTGCCGACGCGCGGTCGTTCGCTCGAAGACATCGCCGCGGGAGAAGCGGCATGACAGGCGCAAGCGAACCGCTATTGCAGGCGTTAGTCGCGCTCGCCGATGCGCAGGCGGACGAAGATCAACCGGCCACGCTTTATCGCGCGCTCGATGCCGTCCTTGCGCAAACCATCGGCCACACGCTCTTCACGGTCCTGCGTTTCGACGTTGCGACGCACGAGTCGGCGCGCATCTACAGCAACATGCCGCGCGCGTATCCGACGGCCGCGAAAAAGCCGCTGTCGGGCGGCAACTGGACCGAGATCGTACTGACGCGCGGCGAAGCGTTCATCGGCAGAACGCCGGACGATCTGCGCGCGGTGTTCGCGGATCACGAACTGATTGCATCGCTCGGTTGCGAAAGCGTGCTGAACGTGCCCGTGCGCTGGAAAGGACGCACGCTGGCGTCGTTGAATCTGCTGCATACGCGAGGCTGGTATCGGGACGATCATGTTCCGATCGCACAGTCGCTCGCGCAATACGCGTTGCCGGCACTGCTCGCCGACGCCTGATCGCGGCCGCTGATTGCCGCCGAACCATTGACCAAACCGTGGGGACACGAGTGGACAGCATTCTCTTCACCAACGCCGCATTGCTCGATGTCGAGCACGGCGAAGTGCGCGAAGCGCATCACGTGCTCGTCGAAAACGGGCTCATCAAGGAAGTGTCCGACCGGCCGCTAAACAGCGCTTCCGCGCGCACTATCGATCTGCGCGGCAAAACGCTGATGCCGGGTTTGATCGATCTGCATGTGCACGTGGTGGCCGTTCAGTTGAACCTTTCGCAGCAGGTGCACATGCCGAACGTGCTCGTCACGTTGCGCTCCGTGCCCATCATGAAGGCGATGCTGCGGCGCGGCTTCACGACAGTGCGCGACGCGGGCGGAGCGGGCTATCCGCACAAACAGGCCGTGGAAAGCGGCCTGGCCGTCGGGCCGCGCCTGTTCGTGGCGGGCCGCGCGCTCAGTCAAACGGGCGGTCATGGCGACATGCGCGCGCGTTCGGACTACCTCGGCGACAGCGCGCCGTGCGGCTGCTGCGTGCGCGTCGGTGCGTTGGCGCGCGTCGCCGACGGTGTCGATGAAGTGCGCCGCGCGGCGCGCGAGGAATTGCAGATGGGCGCCGATCATCTGAAGATCATGGCGTCGGGCGGCGTCGCGTCACCGACTGACCCCGTGGGCGCGTTCGGCTATGCCGAAGACGAAGTGCGCGCGATCGTCGAGGAAGCGCGCGCCCGCCAGACCTATGTGATGGCGCACGCGTATACGGCCGACGCGATTGCACGTGTCGTGCGATGGGGCGTGCGCACGATCGAGCACGGCAATCTGGTCGACGCGCCCACGGCGAAGCTGATGGCCGAGACGGGCGCGTATGTCATACCGACGCTCGTAACCTACGAAGCGCTCGCGTCGGAAGGCGCGCAATATGGTCTGGGCGAAGAAAGCGTCGCGAAGATCGCCGATGTGCGCGAGGCGGGACTGCGTTCACTCGAGATCTATCGCGATGCGGGCGTGAAGATCGGCTTCGGCTCCGATCTGCTCGGGCCGTCACAGCGTTTGCAGAGCGACGAATTCCGCATTCGCGCCGATGTGCTCGGCAATGCGGCAACGCTCGCCTGCGCGACTACGACGGCGGCCGAGGTGCTCGGGCTATCCGGCAAGCTCGGATGCATCGCAGCAGGCGCATGGGCCGATCTGATCGTCGTCGACGGCGATCCGCTGCGTGACATCGCGTGTCTGCAGGGGCAAGGCGAGCGGATTCCCCTCGTGATGAAGGGTGGCGTGATCCAGTTCGACGAACTGTGACGGGCCGGCGGTTTCGACGGCCGCGAGTGTCTACCACGCCTGCAGCCGCGCATCGGCAGCGAGCGGAATCGGTGCAAGCTCCTCCACCAGAAAAGCGATCAATGTCCGCGGCAGAACGCGCCGCGCGGCCGGTCGGTCGGAAACACCGCGTGAATACCTATCGGTTCGGGTTGTCAGTCTCCGAGAACGGGTATAAGCCGGCCATCCGCGATCTCGCGGCAGCACCTCACAGCCCGATCACGAGAAGGCCCAATTCGGCCACGGCCGCTACCGTCGGACCCATGAAACGGGCGATGCGCGGACAGCTCGCGTATGCGGGAGTTCCTCGACAAGCCCCGCGCGGCATGATCCGCTTCTTCAAGCGCGTCCCGTATCGCTTCGGCGCGCGTCTGGTAGTAGATGCCCGCATGTGGCAGCTTGACCGCCTTCACGAACGGCGCCGCGCCCGCGTCCGCCCCAGTGCGCAGATCTGCCGGGACACGGACGGCTGGCTGATGCACAGTTCCCGCCCCGCCTCCGTGAAGCCCGCGGCGTGCGTGCGATGGGTGTGAACAGTTTCGACACCCGCTAGTTGTCCAGAACTGCTGGGCGAGCTCGATGCTGACTCCGCATTCACCAGCGAGATTCACGCAAACTCGAACATGCAGTCGAAGAACCTCTGCTACATCGTGACGCCCTCGATTACGACGACGTCGTCGCCGCGCCTGCTCACTTGGCCGCCGACGCATTTCGGCGCGACGCTGGAATGGGCAATCACGGATTCCAGCGGCAAGCATGTGTCGAAGAAGTCCATGATGGCTCGGGCCACGCCGTATTCAGCAAGCTCAAGCATAACTTCTCGCACAGTTGAATGCTCGGGGAGTTGAGGGCGCCGAAATTGCGCACGCCGTCGTCGTCTGTCAAAGCCAGATTCAGATGTCGTAG
>BBSL01000398.1 GCA_001319865.1 Burkholderia sp. E7m39
GCCCTGTTCTTTTTTCTGGTTGTGGGGTGGGGCGGCGCAGCCGCCCCCCGTTCAGGCAGTGGGTTTTGCATGAGTTGACTGAGTGCCTCGTTGTAATCGGCGAGTGAGATTGCCCGCTGCTTCTTCAGACCGATGAGCGCTTTGTTTGCCCGCACCGCTTCGCCAATATGTGTCCGGGAAGGCGAGCCGGCTGCGCGACGATCGTCACGTAGGTCCTGCAGCGAGCGCGCCACCGCCAGCGCATGCGCGAGCCGCTTCTTATCGACTTCCGCCCCCTGGTCAATGTTCGTGATCCGGTCATACTCGCGATACGGCAAGACGCGCCCATCGGCCTGTACTTCGATGCTGCCATCCGGGTACTCGACGACCTCCACGTACTCATGGATCAGGCGACGATTGGCCAGTGTGTCTTCCAGCAGGTACATCACGCGGTCGTATTGCACGGTGAGCGAATGCGTGACCTTGCGCGCTACCCGGTACGCCAGAACCTGTCGCAGATCCTCATCCCCGCGTAGCACACGATGGGCGTTGTGACCGCTTGCGGGAGGCTTTGCAAAGCGCCGGTTGAAGTCCGCGATGAAGGAGGGCGCATACGCGTTGGCCGCCTCCCGCGTGCTGATACCCCGCAGCCGCAACTCCTTCACCAGCCGGTCCTGCAACGTCAGGTTGGCCCGCTCCACACGCCCCTTTGCCTGACTCGAGTTCGCACAGAACGTCTCGATGTTCAGCTCGTACAGCGCGCGGCCGAACTGCGTGACGCCTTTGCCCGCGGTCTCCGAGCGCCCCTTCACGTAAAAGACGCTGGCCTTGTCGCTGTAGAACGCGACCGGCTTGCCATGCGCCACCAGATACTTCGACAGCGCCTCGAAATAGCTGAAGGTTGACTCGGTCGCCGTAAAGTGCAGCGTCACCAGCAGCCGTTCACGGTGATTCGGTCGAGCGACCGCTCAGGGTCGATGACGGCCCTAAGGTGAGCGATTCTCTGGCGAGCACCCTATGCGATCAGCATTGTTTCAAGATCGACGGCGCGTATGGTTGCCCGGTTCAAAGCCCCGCGAGCTCGCAGAAACAAAAAAGCGCCAATGTTGGCGCTATACGTTTTCGGCTTTTGACGGTTACCTTTCAGACGTCACCGTTTTGCGCGCGTGCACGCGAACCTTCCCGCGGTACGTCTCCTTGGCCTTGACGTCCTCGAACACGCCCTTCTCGGCCGCCGCTTCCACGCGCTCGAGGATGACCGCCGCCCCGCGCTTTTGTAGCGCGACCACCTTCGGTCGGACCTTGCTAGATGCGTTCAAAGCCATAAAAGCCTCCCTCGTCGGATGCTGGGCGGGTGACGCAGCGGACTGGCACGCCGAGATCGCCCCGCTCGAATTTCCTTGCCAGTCTATATAGCGCGTCCAGTTTGCCGGTCTGTGGCATGTAGAAGTACTGGGACGTCCGGGGGTGGGCCTCCGCGTGCGCCAGCAGGGCCAGACAAAGCGCCTCGCTGAACTGCCAGATCATGGCCGGATCGGGTAGCGGCCAGTCTCCCGGACTGAACATCGTCTGTCGATCGGCCTCCGCCCGGAAAAACTTCACCAGCCGCGAATGCGCCGCAGGTTGGAATCCGCCACTCCATGCCGCGGCCGTCTGGCGCACGAATTCCTCATCCTGAGCGGCGTACGCCATTACGTCGACGAAGAAGACGAGATGACGGGTTCCGGCGTACTCGATACCACTGGCCTCCACCGCATCGTCCACCGCTACCGGTCCCGCGACCCGCAACACGTCAGGGCCGCCAGCGTCCGGTGGAAAAAGCGCCGCCAGCAAGGCTTCACTTACATACTCAATCATGTCCCCGCGCACTCCGATTGATGAAGACCGGATCATTCTGGCATCAGGGTCGCGAAGTCAAGCGTCGCTCCAGCCATTCGCGCACGTGCTCCCCGCCCTCGCCTTCGTTGACTCGCCTGCTGCGTCCAGCGCACGGCTGCGGGCGCTCAGAGCGGAAAAATGAACGCCGGGGCATTGTGTCCAGAAACGAAGGGGCGGATAGCCACAACTATCTACCCCTTCATTTGCGAGATGAATTCCGCGCCGGGGCGCTCGGTGGTTACTCGCTCCTTCGACTCTACCAGGGCGGGCAATCATTTATGTCAAATATTTGCTGTGTCCGGAACTATAAGAGCTTGCCTTCGGACCGTTAATGGTTTAAATTCAGTCCTATGCCTATACCTTGCCTTGGAGCGTCCGATGCATCTCGCGGATCATGTGAAGCCAATCAGCTACCTCAAAAGTGAAGCGGCACAAATCGTCAAGGACCTAACGGAATCGGGAGAGCCGCTCATCATCACGCAGAACGGCGAGGCGAAACTCGTCGTCCAGGACGTGCGAACTTACGAATCGACGCAGCAGACGATCGCGCTGTTGAAAATCCTGGCTATCGGCCAGAAGCAGATCGAGCGCGGGGATCATGTCGATGGCGACGAGTTCTTTGCGGAGCTCAATGAGCTAGACCACCAGGAAAAGCTCCGTTAATGGCGGCACCGTTGCTGAAGTACCGCGTCCTCCCGACCGCCCGGATCGGCATCGACGAACTGAGAAGCTACATCGTCCGCACATTCGGTTGGGAAACCTGGCGTCAGACCTCCGCACAACTGCAGGAAACGATTAAGCAGATTCGCCAGTTTCCCGCTTGCGGTTACACGCCTGCCGAGCTCGAGGGCTTCTTCGAGGAAGGTTTCCGGGAGGCAGTATGCGGCAAGAACCGGATTATCTATCAGGTCCGCGACGATACCGTATTTGTCCATCTCGTGGTCGACGTGCGACGTGACCTGCCTACCCTCCTTCAGAGAATCGTGCTTCGGATGATGTAAAAGGTCCGAGCCGGCCTCCTTGCATTCCGTCGAGAGCGTCGATCACGGACACGATGTAAACCGGTTCAGCGCCGTATTTCAACACGCGAGACGCTGGGCGCTTTGCACAACAGGACGCCCTGCTTCAGGACGGTTTTGTGGCGCTCGATAGCAGCCAGGCTACGCGAGCAGTCTTGGGAAGGCGGGACTGAATAGCAAATCGAAGCGATGGATCGTGCTAATCCGCACCGACCCCATTTCACTCGAACGAAAGCGTATCCGCATCGACAGCGACGCCGTGATGTCGCAAAACTTCTTCACGGAAGACCGCCCAGTCGTCTGCATCTGCGTTGCCGCGCGTGCAATAAAGACATTCGGTATCGGCCTGCTGCATCGACGAACTGCGATGGACGTCAATGCCGAACTTCTTGCTGAATCTCGCCCAGCATAGTCCATCGTCACCGTTGATCCACACTGTGTCGCCGTTGCCCGACACCACGATCTCGTAACGATCGAACTGGATATCTTCGCCCTTCATGTGCACCCACCTCGCTGACTAACCCGTTTTATCCTTTGCCAAGAATAGATAGATCTTCGAAAAGAGTTGCGAAGATATGTCGCCGGCGCCACTGCATGAATCGAAATGGGAGCCGCAGCGGTGCATCACAGGCAACCATCCCGGTAACGCGAGGCAGGTCTCCCAGATGAGCCCTGCCTCGATAGTCCGATACGGAATCAGGACGCTTCGGTCGAAACTGCCTCTTCGCTCGGCGCCGCGGCAGGATTTTTCGTCGTCTTGTTTGCCACCACTTTCTTCGCGACAGCTTTTTTCGCCGGGGACTTCTTTACCGCGACCTTGTTGGTGGATGGCGTCTTCGCGACCGCGTTGCTCTTTTTCGCGACGACTTTCTTCTTTGCCACCCTGGCGGTCACCGTCTTCTTCGCGACTGCCTTTTTGGCTGGAGCCGACTTCGCGGCTGCAGCACCCTCGTGAGCGCCTGCAATCAGGAGTTTCGAACGATCTTGGCGCCGGCCAACCATGCGGGCGCAGGACCGCGACCGCTCCACGTCGCGCCGCTCTTGGGTCGCGGTATTTGGCAGCCTGAGGGCCTCTCACGTAGTTACCCGTTTTGGTCGTCGTCTTCGGCACTGCAGCAGCTTGCGTAGTACTGCCGTCGATCAGAAACTTCGTCCGGTCGCGTGCGCTTGCGATCCACGCAGGCGCACGCCCATGTCCCGTCCAGGTGGCGCCCGATTTCGGATGACGGTACTTCGCCACTGTTGCAGGCCTGGCAACCGTCGCGGCGCCGGACTTGCGACCACGCGTCTTACCACCGGTGTGGGCTGCGATGTCGGCCACGGTCAGGCCGTGCTTTTCCATGATGTCCCGGATCTTCGCGACGACGCCGGCCGACTGCTTCCCGCGGCAAACGCTTCGGCCTGAGCCTGCAATCTGGCGATTTTCGCCAGCAAGTTTTCGAGCGTAGCCATGCTTTCCTCATTCTGTATGTTGTAGTCGCCGAACTATGCCAGCAAGCATGACGTACGTCGATAGTGGGCCGCTGCAATTGACACAAGCATGGACTTCTAAAACGCAATTGGGAGTTTTCGCCGGCCTCGGTCGAGACAAACTGACTGATGAGCGAACCACGACCGCTGATACACGTCTTACGAGATATATGCTGCCTTTATCTTCTGCTGGAAACCGGCACCCATCTGCGATCCGGTACGATTGAGCAGATTAAAATCCGATTCAGAGCGGCTGTCCGCAGAACATGTGGAAGGACAGTTGGACGGTACTCACCGACGGAATAGATATGGATGAACGTAAGCGGGACAGCATGATTGCCTATATCCGCCACCGGATGGAAGAATATGGCATTGAGCCAGAAGATCTGGCTTCGGCAATAGCCGGTGATCAGGAAATGCAGAAGCGAGCCCGATATCGAAATGCGACTGGCGATACATGGACAGGCGACGGAGAAATGCCCCAGTGGCTGAAGCAGGCGATTAGCGCGGGACAAAGACTCGATCACTTTGAGACGGCGCCAGTGTCAGCGTCACCGATGCCTGACACGCGGCAAAAGGCAATCGACTGGCGCGACGACCCTTTCGCAGGGAGCCCACTCGCGCGACAGCACGCTGACTGACGAGTTCGTCTTCGTGCTGGCCGAAGCCCGTTTGCGACGTTGAGTTCGATAGCGCAGGCCCTATTCCCCGCCAGTCAGTGGGAAAACGCGAGAACGGGAAGGCCGTCCGGCACATCGCATCGACAGCATCTGCACTTCTTCAGGATCTCCAGGCCAGAACCGGCGACGCCTGGAAATCCTCACCTTTACCGGCTGCACGCCTGAAAACGACGTGCGCCTGGTGCGTCTGGCATGGCCGCGAACCAGAGAATTCAGGCCGTGGCGTAGAATGGCCAACATAGCTACAGGTGTATCGAATGAAACATGGCCTCGCCTATAATCGAATACTCCTATTTTCAACGTCGCACGGAACAATAGTTTATGAGTCAAGCCCGCCAGCGGTATGCGGGAACTCGGCAGAGCGGCAAACCTCACTACGGAAAAAAAGCCGCGCCCGACCGGCGGGGACAACCGTATGTGAAGGCTCCGCCTCGAGACTCCACGGACACGGCCTCCATTTTCAAGACACGGTCATTTCAGTTTCTGGTCAACGCGGTGGGCGCAGAGAATATCGCCATCGCGCTGGAATCGAACATGACGCGTGTGGCCGAACTGATGAAAGGCGAAGGGTTCGCGCCCGAGACCTCCTTTCACATGGAAACCACGCTCGGGTTACCGCACGGCTTTTTCGACCAGCCCAATCCCGCGCTCGCGGACGAGATCATCGCTCGCCTGAAGTCGCCGCTGGACTTCGTTGAGATCGATGAAGGATTCGACGCCGGGTACGAAGCACTCGCGCCGGCCTCCGCCGGGACCGTCGATCCGCAACCAGTTCCTGAAGATAGTTTGTCCGAGGACGCGCAAATGCCCAAGAAAGCAACTGATGGCTCGTCGAGTGCCGCCAGGAACCTCCGGAAAAAAATGGCTGAAAGGCCTGTCGCCCGCACGCCGCTTAAGGGGGCGCCTCCGAAAGACAAGGTAGCGTCCAGGACGCCGCAACAGCAACCGCTGGCATTGAGCGACAGCGCCGATGTCGAAAACATTCGACGCGCCAACCTCCGCCTTCTCACCAGTCGCAATGGATCAAAAGTAAAACTTGGTGTGGTCATGGAGATGAGTGCCTTCAACATCGCCGATCGGCTAAATGGCAAGAAGCGCATGGACAGTGTCGAAGCAAGCCGGTTCACGGAGCGACTCGGACTTCCGGCCGGCTGGCTGGACAACCCCCGCACCGAAGCCGAGATTCCAGAGTCAGTGTCGGAAATGCTTGCACCCGCCCCACGTGGCCGGGCGCCCGTTCAGCAACACGAGCCGCCTGCGCCGGCGACGAACGACGGCGCAAAAGCGGAACGCGCGGGTGGTAAGGCGCGCATCAGGCGCGAGCGTGCGACGGCCTTGCATGATTCCGACCGCCCCTCGCCTGTTTCGTCGGACGTCGCGGAAGACAGGGCGTCGATCGTCGTCAGCCCACGCGCGAATGTCAATGACTCCCCTGACGACCATCGTGAACGACCCGCCGGAGAAAATAATCAAGCGATCCCGGCAGCCGCATCTGCCCCTGCAGTGTCGATGCCTGAATCGTTGTCCGT
>BBSL01000399.1 GCA_001319865.1 Burkholderia sp. E7m39
CCTCATGGGAAGACTGACGAAGTCAAGGCGCTGGAACTTCTGCAGCAGGCGGTCCTCTTGTGATGCACTGTTAATGCGCGGGCGTCTGCGGGGCGGCAACGGCACCTGATCTATGACAACGCAGCCGGCGCGGTGCCCTTGATAACTTTTTTTTCACGATGCAGCGTTCTCCGCTGCGGCCGACGTTTCAGGCGATTCGCGCCTCGGCTTTGCCGACCGCCTGGCCGCTAGTCCCCAATTTTCCTCCGCCCGATCAACAGGATCGGTGCGCAACCGGCTCGCGCGTTGCACTTGCTTCGTCGAAAAACGCGGATTGGTGACAAGCGCCCGCGCGATCGCGATGCGTTGTCGCTGACCTCCGGATAAGCGTCGGTATTTGACAACCGCTGGAATGAACCACGAGAAGTCAAATCGTGATAGTTCGCCCGCTAGCGATGCACGGGACACAACGAACACCATTTCGCCGTTGGTACGCGCGAGTACGTCGGCCGGTGACAGTACGCCCGTTGCACTCGATTCAGCTTCCATCACGAGCGCTTTTTTCTGATCGCACCCCGCGATAATGAAATGTCGTCCAGACTGATCGAGTGCGAGCACCGGAAATGGAATGCGTGACAGCCGCGCCTGGGTAACCTTTACCCGCCGAGCCTTCAGACCGAGGGACTTCGCGGCCAATATCAAATCTGATGGTTCAAATGCTGTCGACGGAAGCGCTGCGGCGTGACGCAATTGATCCGCATTCGCTGAGATCCCATGAAACCGTGCAATTCGCACTAGCGCGGTCAATCCTGGGTCTACCGATCTTGGGTCGCTCTTTATCTGCGCGTGGGTTTCGCCCGTGGACGGGACTTCAATAGTTGAGTCTTGCATTATTGTACTTCAGTGCGGCCGACGCGCCTCAAGTGCGACCACGACGTGCCCAGTCCCTAGCAAGGGGCTGGGCACGATGGCCGTCGCAACGACGTCAGTGCCAGTTTGCCGCAATCGCAGATTGGAGCTGGTTTTGATAACTTTCAGGCAAAGTGGTTGAACCCGCTGCAGGTGGGCTGAAGGATGCCATTGCCTCAACGAGTGCATTAACGTCATCACTGGAGAGTAGCTTCCCATCAGCGGCCGCAAACGACTGCACAGCTGTTTCATTCCCACCCAACCACCCTGCGATATCGATCTCCGACGATGTGCCAATCACATTTACGAGCAGGTCGTTGTTCGAACGAGAGAACCATAGTTGATCACTGTTTGCTCCCGTGAAAGCAATCTCATTCGATTGTGACGTCGCGCCGATCGTATCCGAGATCGTCGCAGTCGCTGAATTGCTGCTGTCTCCGGCGCTAACATTACTCGTCAACAGATCGTTACCGCCCAACGTCACCGCGTCACTACCGTTGCCAAGCGTAATGGCGTCCGTACCACTGCCTACAGTCACGGTATC
Source organism: Burkholderia sp. E7m39 (assembly GCA_001319865.1). Classification (GTDB taxonomy): domain Bacteria; phylum Pseudomonadota; class Gammaproteobacteria; order Burkholderiales; family Burkholderiaceae; genus Paraburkholderia; species Paraburkholderia bengalensis. Next base: position 1,433 of record BBSL01000399.1, read on the forward strand.
GACCCCATCGCCAAGCTTGACCGTGTCGTTCCCGTCACCAGCGGAAATGGTGTTATTTCCGTTGCCCACGGTGACCTGGTAGTTTCCATTGTCCAGCGAGATCGAACTGGCACCGTCGCCGACGGTCACTACCGCACCTGCTCCTTCAATGGAAAGGCTACCGCCCGAGCCGTTCACTGTTATGTTGTCGTTGTCGCCCTCGACTGAGGCCGACCCACCATCGCCCGCCAAGTTAATAAGATTGGCACCACTAGCCTGGATAACGGCAGCGACACCGGAAACGTTAATTGTATTTCCCGTGCCGAGCACCGAAAGCGTGTCGTTGGTGCCCGTCAAGTTGATCGACGATCCGTTTCCGGTTAGGGTCAAGGCATCGGACGCTCCCGAAAGTGTTACTGTCGAATTATTCGAACTCACTGCGAGACCGTCCTGCGCTCTCTTTGCAGTAGTAATAGAGTCACCGTCTCCGTTTAGAATAACGGTTGCGCCCGCTCCATTAAGGGTGACTTCCGTTGCCCCCGAGGTTTGGACCAGGTTGTTCCCCCCCGTCATAGTAACCGTATTGCCTTGTCCACTGACGTTGACCGCAGCGTTCGCTCCCAAGGATATCTGATTGCCATCGCCGACGACGTTCAACGCGTCACCATTTCCAACGGAGATGGAATTTGAACTTCCGGTCGCCGTATCTGGCACCTGAGCCCCTGATTGCGCATCCGCCTTCAACCCATACCAGAAATCAACGATGTTCACCCCCGGTTTGCCCTGAACGCTGAAGTCACCTGCGAGAACACCGCTCGGATTGGCCTCCCAGTTCCACAGATATGCGCCTTCGAACCAATTCCCGCCATTTCGGCTGAACGTGGAGAAAAATGCTTCCAACGCCTGGCTCTGTTGCTGAGAGTCGACCCAGTTGGAGGTTCCAAACGCACCCTCAAGTTCGTTTGTGTCGTTAATACTTTGGTAGCCGATCTCGGTGAAAAGAATCGGCTTGCCATATTCAGCCGAGAGGCTTTGATAAAAGCCAACCGGCGACATGTTGTTCATCACCGACGCGTCGTAGGCATTGCTAGACTCCGTGGTCCAGCCGGTGCCTGGCCTACCCGTTTTCGTTGCGTAGCCACGCGGGGATATCGCACGCACCATGGAGCACGCTGTAGTTGTTGCCGCCCAAGTGAATCCCCCATAGCGCTTCACAACATCACGGACCGCATTACGGTCAGTTGCAAAGTGTTCGGAAACGAAGTCACCCGCGACAACATCAGAATGGCCAGAAAAGGAAGTGGCGATGACGTCGCGCGCGAACCGCGCGAGGGGCGCGCGTTTCTGGGCCGAGCTGGGCACGGGAATCGATGACTCGCGTGCGCAGCGCCATATCGTAGAAGGCACCCACCATCGGCAACGCGCTGTGCGCCCCCTCGCCCCAATAGTCGTTACCGAGCGTCACACGCGCATCGTCGAAGCCGACCCACGCGCCAGCGACCAGTTGCGGATGCATCAATATGAACCAGCTATCGGTGTTGTCCTGTGTCGTGCCCGTCTTGCCGGCAACGTCGGCGCGAATCCCAAAGCGACGTCGGATGTCGGACCCGGTGCCCCTGTTCACGACGTCGCGCATCACGTCGACGAGCGTCTGCGCGGCGCTCGCCGGTAGCGCCAGTTCCGGCGATGCACTCGGGAATTCTGCGAGCACCTTGCCGTCGTGATTCTCGATACGCGTAACCATGCGCGGTTCGACATAGGCGCCACGGTTTGCGATCGTGCAGTACGCCGCGACCATTTCTTTCAGCGTCACCGGGCTCGTGCCTAGCGCGAGCGACGGTACCGCTTCGAGCGGACTTTCGCGCACACCCATCGCGCGCGCGAGCCGTGCGACCTTCTCGGGGCCCTCCTTTTGCATAAGCTGAGCGGTAACGCGGTTGCGCGAATATGTGAGTGCGTCGCGCAGCGTCATGGGTTCGCCGGTGGGCGGCTCGGCGTCGCTCGGCCGCCAGATCGCATGTCCGCCCAGGGCAATGGCGACGTTCCGGTCGACGATCGTATCGCCCGGCCGCGCGCCGTCCGCGAAGGCCGCGCCGTAGACGAACGGCTTGAACGTCGAACCCGGCTGACGCCGCGCCTGCTGTACGTGATCGAACGGCTCGTCGCCGAAGTCGCGACTGCCGACCCATGCCTTGATGTCACCGTTGCGTGGATCGATGGCGACAAAGCCCGCCTGGACCTGCGCTTTGCTCCGGCACAGCGCGCTGACGAACGCGGGGTCCGCGGCGAGCTTCCTGAGCGCGACCTCATCCGCCTCGCCAGCGTCGCGTGCGCTGCGGTAGTCGGACGTCTGCCGGATGAAGGTCTGGAACAGGCCGTTGGCCGGCGAGCAGCCCGTGCGTTCGTTCCATACGTCGTGTGCTATCCATTGCAACTGGTTCGTCTGCCAGTTCAGCGCCTGCGTTGCCATTGTCTGCAGACGGGAATCGATCGTCGTGCGCACGACGAGTCCGTCGGCATAGATGTTGTAGCCGTTGCGGTCGGCCCATCCCGTCAGCCACTTGCGCAATTGCACCGCAAAATGCGGCGCGGGGCCCGGTGACACAGTTTGCTGCGCGAAATCGACGTTGAGCGGTTGCCGCTTCAGCCATCCATACGCGGCGGGCTTGAGCTTCCCATACCTGTTCATCTGTCCGAGCACCGTGTTGCGCCGCTGCAATGCACGCTCGGGATTGAGTACCGGGTTGTAGGTGCTGTTGGCCTTCAGCATGCCGACGAGCGTCGCGCTTTCGAGAATGTCGAGCTGAGCGGCCGATTTGCCAAAGTAGGTGCGTGCGGCCATTTCCACGCCGTAGGCGTTGTACAGAAATGGCACCGTGTTCAGGTATGTCTCGAGTATCTGCTCCTTGCTGTAGACGGCTTCGATCTTGACCGCCGTGATTGCTTCCTTGAGCTTGCGCGTGAGGGTCGGCGCGCGGCCGATTTCGTCGGGATACAGATTGCGCGCGAGCTGCTGCGTGAGCGTCGAGCCACCTTGCCGGTTACCCGAGAACGTGTGCAATGCGGCTGAAGCGATACGCTTCCAGTCGATGCCGTGGTGCTCGTAGAAGCGCCGGTCTTCCGTCGCGACCAATGCATCCACCATGTACGGAGAAATCTGCTTGAGCGACACCCATTCGCGATTGACCGGCTTGAATTCCGCGAGCAGCTTGCCGTCGGCGGACACGATCAACGCAGGCTGATCGACACGGGCTTTGCGGATATCGCCGATGCCTGGTGTGAACGGTACGAGCGCGAGCACGTACAGCAGGAGCAGCGCTGGCACCGCGCCGAGTGTCAGCACGATGCCGCGTCGCGTCGGGTGACTCAGGCCGCGCAGCGCGTCGATCAGGACGAGTCCGGCTTTCGCTCTGCTGGAAGCGCCCAGCCGTTGGATGCGAGCGAACCACCTTGCGCAATGTTGACGAAACAAGGACCAGTATCGGCGATTCACGGTGGCGGCGCACAGGCGGAAAAGGCGGGATCGTATCAAAGCGCAGCGATGCGCCCGCCGTGAAAACAGCGCATCCGGGCGTGCCATTAACAGATGATTACAATTGTTTCGAGTGGACGACCTTCTCAGCGCGGCCTCGTTCCTTCTGGTCGTTAGTGCAACGTTGGGGCCGCATACCGAACGGCCGTTTGCACTTGATCACGATCTTCTCGCGGCGACAGACCGCTTACTGAGGTAATCGTACTTCTCATGCTGAAAATGGCGGTTGCATGACGCCCAACCGCTCGCAGAAGGACTTTGCGGGCGCATGCGTTTCGCGCTATCGAACGATTTGCAAGCCATTGATTCATTATCACTTTGCCGACCTTACCGCCAGAATTTGCATGAGAAGTACGATTACCCCTACCAGCGCTTCCTCGCCGATCCGCAGCCCGCCGCCACCTGGATTGCCAACGCCGGCGCGGGTGGCGGCCGCAAGCATGCGAGGGGATGCGCGCTGGCGGCCGTTTCACGGGCCGCTGTCGCCCGCCAGCGTGCGGCAGGCGATGGTGATCCTGAATGTGCTGTTTTCCTGGCTGGTGCAGGCGGGGTACCTCGCTGGCAACCCGCTCGCGCTGTCGCGCCAGCGCACGCGCAAGGTGGCGCCGCGCATCACCCGCTATCTGGAGCCGGCCCTGTGGCAGGCGGTCAAGGACGCGATCGCCTCGATGCCGCAGGACACCGCACGTGAGCGTGCCAGCTACCACCGCGCGCGGTGGCTCTTCATGCTGCTCTATCTGGGTGGCCTGCGCATCGCCGAAGTGAGCGGCAATACGATGGGGCAGTTTTTCGTGCGACGCGATGCCGACGGCGCGATGCGCTGGTGGCTGTCGGTGCAGGGCAAGGGTGACAAGGAACGGCTGGTTCCCGCGACCCGTGAGCTGATGACCGAGCTGTCGCGCTACCGGCAGTCGCTGGGGATGACGGCGCTGCCCTCGCCCCACGAAGCGACGCCGTTGCTGCTGCCAATCGGCAGCACGGCGGACGAGAGTGCGAGGAAGGCGGCGAGAGGCGCAGGCGGACGGACCTCAGACGGCAACCATACGGCACCGACCCGGCCGCTCACGCGGGCGGCCGTGCACACCATCGTCAAGGAGGTGTTTGCGCGTGCCGCCGGGCGGCTACGCGAGCGTGGCATCGAACACGCTGCACGCGCTGACCTGCTGGAAAAGGCATCGGCGCACTGGCTGCGGCACACGGCCGGCTCGCATATGGCCGACCGTCAGGTAGACCTGCGACATGTGCGCGACAACTTCGGTCATGCCTCGCTGACGACGACGAGCATCTACCTGCACGTCGACGAAGATCGCCGGCATCAGGAAACCGACGAGAAACACCGCATCGACTGGTGACCGATCGACGGTCGGTTGAACCGTAATCGACCTCCCGCCCGGAAGGCCTTCGGCGCAGTCCGCAAATTACAGCGCGTATGCCAGAATCTGCATGACGTATCTACAAAACGCAGCCTTGTCAGCCATGGAAACGATCGAATCTGAACCGCAGGTCACCGCAAATCGCCGCGGTGTAGCGTTCACCCTTGTGCACCAGGGACGTCCTGTCGAATGCGTCGTCACGACCGCTGCGCTCGAGGCCTGGTTCTGGCTCGAGCCACGGGCCACCGAGGCGCGGG
>BBSL01000400.1 GCA_001319865.1 Burkholderia sp. E7m39
CCGACATGAAAGTCACCAAGTCCAATGGCGGCGTGATGAGCGCCGAGGCAGGCAAGACCAACTGCGTGCACATGATCCTGTCGGGCACCGCGTCCGGCGTGATCGGTGCGGCTTATGTCGCGCGGCAAAGCGGAATCGATCACTGCATGAGCCTCGACATCGGCGGCACGACCGCGGACGTCGCGCTGATCGTCGACGGCGAGCCGCAGTACGCGAGCGGCGAATATATCGGGGATTTCCAGATTCATATCCCGTCTGTGTCGGTGTCGTCGATCGGCGACGGCGGCGGCTCGATCGCGTGGGTCGACGACTTCGGCGTGCTCAAGGTCGGGCCCGAAAGCGCGGGCTCGAATCCCGGGCCCGTATGCTACGGGCGCGGCGGCACCCGCGCGACGATCACCGACGCGTTCGTCGTGCTCGGCGTGATCGGCAATGCGAGCCTCGGTTACAACTCGGTGAGCGTCGATCACGACGCCGCGCATCGCGCGATCGGCGTGCTCGCGCGCAAGCTCGGCATCGGCGTGTATGCGGCGGCCGAGGCAGTCGTCGATGTCGCGGTGTCGGGCATGTACACCGGTGTAAGCCGGATCGTGTCGCGCTTCGGCATCGATCCGCGCGCGTTCGCGCTGCTGCCGTTCGGCGGCGCGGGGCCGATGCTCGCGTGCTATTTCGCGCGGGCGCTCGGCATGAAGCGCATCGTCGTGCCGACCGCGCCGGGCGTGCTGAGCGCGCTCGGCGGACTGATCGCCGACACCCGCAACGACTTCGTCAAGACCACCTACTACGACCTCGATGGCGGCACGCTCGCGCGTCTCGCCGACGACCTGCACGCGCTCGACACGGCGGCGCGCGCGTGGCTGCGCGAACAGATCGGCGACGACGCGGGCGCGAATCTGCACGTGTCAGCCGATATGCGCTACAAGGGCCAGTCCTTCGAGATCGACACACCGCTCGACGCAGCGTGGCTTGCGTGCGGCGACCTCGGCGCGCTGGCCGAGGCGTTCCATCGCGAGCACGAGCGGCTGTACGGGCACCGCGACATGCGCGCGACCGTGCAGGTGATCGCGCTGCGTCTGGTCATCAGCGCGGCGACGCCGAAGCCGGTGCCGGTGCCCGTCGCCGCGGGCGAGGGCACGCCCGTCTCGGTGGGCACGATCCGCGTCTACATGGACGGCGCGTTTCACGACGCCGCGCTCTACCGGCGCGCGGACCTCAAGGCGGGCGAGCAGTTCGACGGACCCGCGGTGGTCGCGCAGGACGATTGCACGACCAGCGTGCTGCCCGGTTTTCGCGGCCGGGTCGACTGCTTCGGCAACCTCGTTTTCACGCTCGTTCATTGATCGCCCAGGGAGCTGCGCTCATGCAATTCGACAAGGCAGTGCTTCAGATTTTCGCGAACTACTGCGTGGCGGCCGCCGAGAGCATGGCCTACACGCTCGTGCGCACCGCGCATTCGACCTTCGTAAAGGAGACGGAAGACTTCTCGTGCGCGATCACGACGCCTGAGGGACTCACGTTCGCGTCGCCGAAAACGCTCGGCGCGACGTGGTATGTCGGTCTGGATTACAGCGCCGTGATCGGCATGATCGACTGCTACGAGCCGGGCGACATCGGCATGACCAACGACGCGTATAGCGGCTTCGTCGCGACGCATACGCCGGATATCGTGCTGTGGAAGCCGGTGTTCTACGAAGGCGAGATCATCTGTTTCGTCGGCGGCCATATTCACAACACCGACATGGGCGGCGCTGTGCCCGCCTCGCTGTCGCGCACGCTGACGGAAATCCAGCAGGAGGGCATCCGGTTTCCGCCGTGCAAGATCGTGCGCAAGGGCGTGGTCGACGAGTCGCTGATCCGGCTGATGGCGACCAATGTGCGCGTGCCCGGCCAGAACACCGGCGACCTGCATGCGCAACTGGCGTCGCTGCATACCGGCGAGCGCCGCGTGCTCGAGATCGTCGAGCGCTTCGGCATCGACGGCTTCAAGACGGGGATGAGCGCGTTGCTCGACTACTCGGAGGAGCAGGCGCGTACCGTCTTGCGCGCGATCCCGGACGGCGACTATTTCTTCGCCGAATTTGCCGATGAAGATTCGGTCAAAGGCAAGCCGATGCGTGTCGCGCTGACCGCGCGCATCCGCGACGGCCTCGTGGAAATGGACTACACCGGCAGCGACCCGCAATTGCAGTCCTCGCTGAACATGCCGACGGGCGGACGCGAACGGCATGCGCTCGCGCTCGTCGGACTTGTCTACGTGCTGTACACGCTCAATCCGGAGATCCTGCTGAATACGGGGATGCTGCGCGTGGCGCGCTGCATCCTGCCCGAAGGGACGGTGGTCAACGCGCAGGCGCCGGCCGCGGTCGGCATGCGCAGTCTGACTTGCAAGCTGACCCACCTGCTGACTTTCGGCGCGTTCTCGCAGGCGGTGCCGGAGCGGCTTGGCGCGTGCCCGGCCGGCGGGCTATCGATCCTTAGCGTCAAGACAACGGGCGCGCAAGGCGCCACCGTGATGGCGTCAATTGGACCCATTGGCGGCGGCGCGGGCGGCGGTCCCAACGATGACGGCGAAGACGGTTCCGGCGCGAACAACGCGTTTCTGCGAAACACGCCGGTCGAAATCAACGAGGCGGAAGTGCCCATCCGCATTCTGCGTTATGGCGTGTCGCCCGGCTCGGGCGGCGCGGGGCAGTATCGCGGCGGACAGGGGCTCGTGATGGAGTTCAAGGTGTTTTCACCGAACACGCTCGTCACCGCGCGCAACCGGGACCGCACGCGGTTCGCGTCCTGGGGCGTACGCGGCGGCCACGCGGGCGCGAATGCGCGCTTCACGCGCAATCCCGGCACCCCGCACGCTGAAGAGCTCGAAAACAACGATTTGGTCGTCTGCATGCCGGGCGACGTGATTCGGCTGATTGGCGCTGGGGCGGGCGGCTATGGGCGTCCGGTGGATCGCGATCCGTTGCGGGTGCGTGACGACGTGCTGCGCGGCTATGTCTCGGTGAACGACGCGCGCGAGACCTATGGTGTCGCGCTGACCGGCGATCAGGTGGATGAAGCCGCGACCGCCACATTGCGCCGTGCGCTGCGCGACCGGCTGAACGGGGTGGACGTGCCCGCGTTCACGTACGGCCCGTACCGTGACGCGTTCGAGGCGAAGTGGACCCGCGAACGTTACGCCGCGTTGACCGGCATTCTTGCCCGCCAGCCGGTGCAATGGCGCCACTTCATCAAGCACCGGTTGTTTGAAGCACTCGATGCGCATGTTGCGGAGCTTGCTGCGCAAGGCGAGGTCGATTACGGTGATGCGGCGCTCGTGGATCAGCTGTTTTGCCAGCTATGCGTCGCCTACAAGGAGTTCGAGATGGCGGATCACGGCGGGGTCGCGGTGACAGCAAGCGATCGTGGTCGATGAGATGTCGCCGCCGAAGCGACGCAGCGAACCGGCCTGGGGGATAGAACGCCATCTGGGCCGACTATGAAGCCGAGAACTGGCGCTTCGCTGGTTTTCTGACAAAGCCCGTTGGTCCGGGCGACCCGTACGGATGCTATCCGCTGTACACGCGCGACAGTGCATGCTTTCTGGGTGCGACCGGCATGAAAACCGCAACGCGTTCGACGTTCGCTACACTGGATCGGCTTCAGTTACCTTGCGATTTTCTATCAATCACGCAAATTATTCCTTTAATGTGCGGCTTCTATCACGCTCCAGATTCGCTCATTGGAATCACCCATGAATCGTCTCGCGATAACAGCCCGGCACTTGGTGCAACGATAGTGCTCGAGAGCGAGCGTACCGTTGCACTCTGCGATACCGATCAATGTGAGGCTGTCTTGCCGTTGAACATCGACGGGGCGGCCGTCAATGTTTGCGCATATTTCGCAAACTTCCACAGTGCCTCCTGATTTCGTCGTTGACGTTATCCGGTATCCGAACTGCCGCTTATGCGAGGTTCGCAAAAAGGGGACGGCCCGGGGTAACTACATGCGGCAAACACACGGATCCTTCCAGTCCTCAACGCGTCGGCCTGGACAGCGATCGTGCTTCTCGAGCGGCATATTGCTCGCTTGCCATCGGTCCGAGCATGCAAGTCCGAGCGGAACATGCAGAGGAGCATAGGCGCAAAATTGCTGCATCGCAATATTGAATTGCGGTGCCAGACCAGCGATGAGCGTCCTCTTCTAGAGGAATTCGAAGGGCGACGCCTCACGTGTGAAGGGAGCAACGAATCCATGCTCAACGCTGAGGCGCTTCACGGTTTCTGGCCGCAGCAACGGTGGGTACGAGAACCGCGAAAACGACGATTGCCAAAGCGACGATAAAGAGTCCGGCAAACGTCAGATGAACCGACTGATGCAGAGCCAGACGAATGGCGGCAACGCTGTCCGTACTGCCGGGTGCTGACTCGATCACCTTGCGCAGTTGATCGGAAGTGACGGCGCCAAGCGTCTTCGAATGAGCCAGTCCGTAGTTGAGCAAGGCGCCGAAGACGGTCGCGCCGAGTGTGCTTCCAAGGTTGCGCGAGAACAGGTTCGAGGCGGTAGCGCTGCCACGTTGCGACTTGTCGACCTGCTCCTGGATGAGGACGAGAGAAGTGACGCTAAGCGCGCCCATTCCAAAGCCCATGACCAGCGATCCGATAGCGGCCACGAGCGGTGTGCTATGAGGGGTCAACGAAACGAAGAGCATCGCGCCAACCGGGATCACTGCGCTTCCACCGATCAGCAGCTTGCGCAAATCGAACCGGTGAAAGGAGCGGGCGGAAAGCGTGGCGCCCAGCGGCCAGCCCACCATCACCATGGTCAGCGCAAAGCCCGCGATCACCGGCGTGCGATGCAGGACACCCTGAACATACATCGGCAGAAAGGTTGTCAGCCCCATCAAGGCCATGCCGGAGAAAAGCGTCGCGAGGTTGCTCATCGCAATGGGCCTATGCCCCCACAGGCTAAACGAGATCATCGCGTCCGGGCTTCGCCGCTCCTGCCAGACAAACAGCGCTGCGCTTGCGATGAACACGCTGCCGCTGAGCATTGCTTGCGTATAGTCCGCTGTACTCAGGCTCGTCAAACCGATCATGAGGGCAGCGATGGCCGCGGTAAAGAGAACCGCACCGCCGATATCGATCGACGGCCGAGCGCCTCTTTCCTTTTCATGCAGGAACAGGAGAAATCCTGCGGCTGAAATCAATCCGATGGGGATGTTGATCCAGAAGATCCACGCCCACGATAAGTCACGGACAATCAATCCGCCGATCATTGGTCCGAGGACGGCCGCTGTCGCCCACACGCTGGCCAGATAGCCCTGAACCTTTCCACGCTCTTTCGCCGGATAGAGGTCGCCCACGATGGTCAGCGTGACCGGTTGTATTGAGCCGGCGCCGATGCCCTGAATGAGTCTGAAGACGATCATCGCAGGCATCGACCAGGCGAAGCCTGCCAGCAACGATCCGACCAGGAAAATGGCAATGCCGGTCAGCATGATTCGCTTGCGACCAAAGATATCCGCGAGCTTGCCAAAGACCACCGTCATGGCGGTCTGCGTCAGCAAGAACGACGAGAAAACCCAGCTATATAAATGCAATCCGCCGAGTTTCGTCACGATCTGCGGCATGGCAGTCGAGACGATTGTCGCTTCGATGGCGACCATCGCCAGCGAGGCCATCACGGCTGCGATGACAAGTGGCCTGGATGTCTCCGATCTGGAAGACAGGTTGACTAACAATGTGTTCATGAGATCCCTGCTGAAATGGCGACGGTTCAGGACATGCTCCGCGCGTCACCGATGTCAATAGACTTGGCAAACCGCCTGTCCCAAATAAGCGGGAATCTCCGGATGGCCCGGACTCAACTGTAGGGCCGAGCGACCCGTTTTCCCCTGCCCGAAAGATTCAAAAATCTGCTCAGGCGACTCAACCGGATATCTGCCGACATTGCCCGACATGGGGGCAGCGTATCCAGGCGGAGTGAATGATCGTTTGATTAGCCGGCGCGCGAATGGTGAAACCGGCGCGTGAGCCCTGCCGGCTTGCCGGGCCGAGCGACGGCGCCGGCGCCACCGCATGGCTTATTGGCGGAAGTTCGGCAGAGGCGCGCGTTGCAGCGCAGAAAGCCGCGGCTGGCAGCCAAGGGGAGTTGGCAGTGGTTCGGAGGCGTCCGGTAGTCGCACGGTTGCAGAACGAGCCGCTAAACGTGGCGTAATTGAGGTCCGTCGCGTGTTGGTGCACGCCTTCCAGGTAGACATCGGTCTGCTTCGACAGGCAGCACCGAAGCGGGCTTTTCCGGTCGGAGAATGTGGCGGTGGCGGTGGCGGAAAAGCGTTATCAAGCGAGCTATCGGTGTCGCAAATTACAATGCTCTGAAAGCCGTCGGGTCTAATGTATGAAGAAAGCGCGGGGACATAGTTTGCGGAAGCGGATCATCGCGAGAAGCAAATTATTCTCGCGATCTATATGTTCGCCCTATTTCCGCACTTCATATGCTCACGATAGACGATGTACGAATGATTCCCTTGTTTGCTGGTCTGCCAGACAGCGAACTTGATCGTTTGGCAAGGTCCGCTGGCGATGTACATTTGCAAGCCGGAGATTTTGCCGTACATGAGGGCGGAGAGCCTGCGCTTTACGCAGTGCTGGAAGGGAAATTAGAAGCCTTCAAGGTCTTTGATGGTGTTGAGCGCACCCTTGGTTGGAGAACGCCAGGAAGTGTGTTCGGCGAACTGCCGCTTGTGTTGAGCTCGCCATTCGTTATCTCTTACCGAGCTGCTTTGCCGTCTCGGGTTATGCGTGTCGACACACAACACTACTATGCAGTTGCGGCCTCATGCCGAGAAATCGCCGTAAAAGTGGGTCTCCTCGCCCGAGAGCGCGTCGGAGGGTTGCAGGAAATTGCTGACGAGCCGCCCGCGCCTCGGGCGACGATGATCGGCGATCGCCTTGATCCGGCCTGCAGGGCGTTGCAACAGTTCTTGCAACGCAATCAGATAAGCTTTGAGGTGAAGGCGCCCGATGATTTCGAGAAGCAGTCTTCGGAGTCCGGGGAACGTTTTCAAGAAGCTGATTTTCCCCTTTTGAAATTGCATGACGGGGCTGTTCTCCGGCGCCCGTCAACTCGACAGCTCGCTACAGCGCTCGGCTTGCGCACCCAGCCGAGCCTTCGGGACTATGACACCGTAATTATCGGAGGAGGTCCAGCTGGGCTTGCGGCAGCCGTCTATGGTGCATCTGAAGGTCTGCGTACGCTAGTCCTCGAGCGCGAGGCACTAGGTGGGCAGGCGGGCACCTCATCGCGCATCGAAAATTATCTGGGTTTTCCGAATGGCGTATCAGGGGAAGAGCTTGCAAGCCGCGCGTTGCAGCAGGCAAAGAGACTCGGTGCGGAGATCGTGGTTGCGCGATCGGTCAGGAAAGTCGAGATTGGCGCCCACTGTCTACACCTCGATGGGGACGACATCATTCAGGCGCGAACAATCATCCTCGCGACAGGCGTCAGCTGGCGGAGGCTCGATATTGAGGGGTGTGAGCGATTTGCTGGTAAGGGTATCCATTATGGTGCCTCGCGCGGCGATTCCGGTGGTACGCATGGTCTCGACATTTTCCTCATCGGCGGTGGCAATTCAGCCGGTCAAGCCGCCTTGAATTTCGCCAATCATGCACGGCACGTAACGCTTGTCGTGCGTGGGGATTCGCTCGAGAAAAACATGTCCCGTTATCTAATCGAGCAGATCAAGGCAAAATCCAACGTCTCCGTCCAACTCGATTCGGAAGTGACCGCGGTACGGGGGGACTCCCGTCTGTCTGCGATCTGTTTGCGGGACCGGTCACATGGAGAGGTGAGCTGGAAAGCCTGCGGAGGGCTCTTCGTTTTTATCGGTGCAGACGCGGAGACGGGATGGCTACCGTTGGAGATCGCGCGCGATCAACGCGGGTTCGTGCTCACGGGCGACGATGTCGTTAAGGCGGGGCGCTGGTCCGAAACTCGCGACCCTTACCTGCTCGAAACGAGTATCCCGGGCGTATTCGCATGCGGTGATGTACGACTGAGTCCCGTCAAACGTGTCGCCTCCGCCGTTGGAGAAGGCAGTATGGCAATCGCATTCGTTCACAAATACCTGGAAAGTCGTCGAGGGTGAATAGTTAGAGGCGTGCAAAGAGGTTTATCGTCAGGTTAACGCCCCACGTGCCAGCTTTAAACACGTTGACGTAAAGCCATGGCGTGACGTCCCGCCATGAGAATGCTTGCGGATCTCGCGGCGAGTTTCTACCGGGTTCCAATCACCATTGAATCGGGGCCGGTAAGCGGCTCGACGCGTATCTGTTTGAAGCCGACTTCCTGCATCCATTCGCGACACTGCGCACCGGTATAGTCGAAACCGCCCGGTGTCTCGATGAGCATGTTCAGGCTCATCAGCAGGCCAAAAGCATTGCGCCTGCGGTCATCGTCGATTACCGCGTCGTAGACGATCAGGCAACCGCCGGGCGGTAGCGACGCGTAGCATTTCGCGAGGAGCTCGAGCTTCTGCCCGAGATCCCAGTCGTGGAGGATGTGTCCCATCACCAGCACATCGGCGGATGGACATTCCTCCTTGAAGAAGTCGCCGGGATAGAAATGCAGCCGGTCCTGCAGGTTGTGCGACGCTACGTACTCTTCAAACACAGGGCCCACTACGGGCAGATCGAAGCCGCCGCCGCGCAAGTGCGGATGCGCAAGCGCGACCTGCACAGGTAACGCGCCCTGGGCGGCACCGATGTCGATGAAAGTGCTGTAGTTGTGCCAGGGGAATTGTTGCGCAATCGCCTTGGCCGTGCCCAGGCTGACCCCGCTCATTGCCCTGAGGAAACCCCGGAGCTTGTGTTCGTCGCGATACATCGCGTCGAAGGGATTGCCCCCGCCTTTCGCCTCGTTCTGTGGAAGCCCCGTGCGAAGCGCTTCCGTCAGATGGCCCCAGAACGGATACAGGCGCGCGTTGGCCATTTCCAGTAATCCACCCACATAGCCAGGCTTGGCCACGTCCAGAAAAAGCTCGGCGTCTGGCGTATTGCGGTATTTCCCGTCTTCGCGTTCCAGCAGATTCAATGCGACCAGCGCGTCAAGAAAGTCGAGGGCCGATCTCGGATGCAATCCGAGTGCCTCGGTAAGCGCCGCAGCGTCGCGAGTTCCCGTCGCAAGGCACGAGAAGACACCGAGTTCGACTGCGGACAAAAGGGTCTTGGACGCCCAGAACCCCATGCCCAGTTGTAGTAGCCGTTCAGGCGAGGGTTCCCGCGGGCGCGGGTTGTCAGCGCCAGGCTCCTGTTGATCCATGCTCGATGTGCTTTCCATCATTGCTCCCGAGGGACGTGTGATCCAGCATCAGACAGGATGGTAGGCGAAAGGAAATTTTTCGAGCGTTCGCTACCGTACAGACAGATTCCAGCTCGGTATGCAACCGGTGGCCGCCAGACCGCATCTGGCGACAGTCGCTTTGCCGCGCTGCTATTGCGTCATGACCCATTGAATCAGCTGGTGGGCGTCCTCTGCCGAGATGGACCCGCCGCGTTCCGGGGGCAGCGGCATGGCCGTGTCGCCCCAATGCGCAGGCCCACCTTTTCTAAGCTTGATTTCGAGCATCTGTGCTGCGTTCGGTACGTTGCGGTACCGGTCTGCAATCTGATGAAACGAAGGCGCAAGAAAGGGAGCATCGGATGTATGGCAGAACATGCAGTGGTGCTGATCGACCAGGCCATCCGGTTCCTTCGATTGAGCGCGAACTGGACTCACACTGGCGAGCAATACGCTCGACGCGCAGGCGAAGATAACGAAAGGGCGTGCATGAATCACGGCAACGACTCCTTGTGTCCACCCAGGATTTGTTCTCTTTTCATCACCGAAGGCAAATGCCCAGGCATCAATCCACGACATCCGACAACTCTCGCCGCGGCGAATGCTCCGCATGTGGACCACGCCCGACGCGCAGCAGCAACTGAGGCACGGCGTCGACGTTCAACAGGGCCCTGAGCTGATCGCGCAGCGTCGTGACTTCGATCGGCTGATTCAGATACGACGCTGTCAACCCGTTGGACGTCGCGACCAGCAACATACGTTGGAGGGCCTGGCCCGCGGCCAGCCAGGCTTCGCGGTCGTCGCGGATGGTCGCAATGCCTACCAGAAGCGGCGAACCCTCGACAAGCCGCTGATGAGTGGCGGGCGTCCCGGCACCGACGTCGAATACACGCACGACTGACGCCATAAGCGGCAGCGCGAAATCGAGCAGGCTACCCACGGCAGCGCCATACGCAGGCATGCCGTCGGAGTGCCGGCGCGGATGAATCCAGCTTGCGAGTTCACGGCGAAAGCGCGGGTCGGCAAACTGCATGTGGTCGGCTTCCGCGATCAACTGTGCGATGGACCGACGGGAAGACTCCTGGTCTACGCAGATAGCGATAGCACCTTCCGCATCGCACGCATCGATCATCTGGCTTTTCAAGGATTCGGCTATGGGTTCATTGGCGAAGGGCGATCGCGTTGTCACGCGTCGGGTTATGGCGCTGAACAGGTTCGCCAGCGACGGGTCGCGGACACCCGTCGTGGTGACCTTGATACGCGCGACGACATCGGGATCGAAGTCCGACGGGAAAACCCGGATCGACCAGGCGAGTCCGAAATGGCTCAACGCGACACGCAAATTGAATAACGCCGCACCGCAACTGATCAGCATCTCGCGATCGAACGGATCGACGACGGGTAACGCACGCGTGCGGTCGGCGCAGAGATGGACAGTGTCCCCATCGACGATGAATCGCCACGGTTGCGCATTGTGATTCGACGGTGCGAGCACGGCGTATTGCAGCGCGAAACGGATCTGCTTTTCCATCGGCGCAAGGGCGTCGAATAGATGCTCGTCGAGCTGCCATGCAGAAGGGGACGCGTGCGTGCTCATGGGAATGTTCCTTTCGATCCTTGAGGGACTTGTCTTCATCGTGGCACGCAACGTCGGGGAGCATTTGAGGCAGGTCAATCTTCTGGCGGTGCCGTTGCGACGATGAAGCCGCGCTTCTTGAAGCGCTTCGAGAGGTTGAGGAAAAACGCCGCCAGAGGCTGTTCGGCGGTCATGGTGCTGGGCAACATCGCTGTCCCGACTCGCGGACGATTTCGCTGCTCAGTCCGTGGAGCGGTCAACATGCGCGCCCGAGGTTTGGGCAGCCGTTGACGTGCGTCAAGTTTGGCGGACCGAGCGGGACCACACTGTCAATTATTTGACGGAGGTGGGCCATGTACGAACGAATCGTCGTCGCGCTCGACGACAGCGCTTGCGCGCAGCGCGCGCTAGGAGAAGCCGTGCGGCTGGCGAGCCTGTCGCATGGGGTCGTGGAGGTGCTGTCCGTCGTCGATAGGGGCAAGTGGCCGGAAGGCGACACGGGATACGAACTGGAGCCTGAAACGCGTATCGCCTCGAGTATTGCCAGCCGGGTCTTCGAAGGCGCACAGCAGGTGTTGCGCGAAGCCGGCGTGCGCGGAACGGTGCGGGCCATCGATGCGTACGGTGAAAACGTTTCCGCAGTGTTGGCGCGGGCCGCTGAGGAATGCGACGCCGACATCATCGTGATTGGCACGCACGGAAGGCGTGGCACGCGGCGGCTTTTGCTCGGGAGTGTCGCGGAGTCGCTCGTGCGTGCTACGCAAAAGCCGGTGCTGGTCGTGCGGCACGATTCGACGCCTCTCGCGTAACGGTCAGGCGGCCCGCGCTTTTGACGCGGCGCATGGGCTGCCTGATCGCATTGCCGCACTTCGGACATGCACTTGCCGGCGCGACGGATGACCTCCGTACCGCCTGTTGTCACCGCCGCGCCAGGTGCACTGTCAGTGCTTTCAGTGGGACATCAGCACCGGTATGGTCATCGATTCGAGCATCGTCTGCGTGACGCCGCCGAATACCCGCTCACGCGCGCGGGAATGGCCGTAAGCGCCCATCACGATCAGGTCGAAGTGCAGATCCGACGCGCGAGCGAGCAGCGACGCGCCCGTTCGTGCGCCCAGACGAGGCGGCGTCAGCGAAAACGATGCATTGATGCCGTGGCTGTCGAGCCACGCTGCCACATCGATGCCGACGGGCGCCTCCGAATGAGGGTCGGCTCGCCGCACGATGTCGACGGACACGTAGCGCGCCGCCTTCAGTAACGGAAGCGCGTCTGCTACGGCGCGCGCCGCTTCGCGGCTGCCGTCCCATGCGACCAGCACATTGTCGCCCGGTGCGTTCACGGTGTCGGCATGCGGAATCACCAGCGCCGGACGGCCCGAGTCGAGCACCAGACTGCCGACGAACCTTGGCGCAACGTATGACGCTGCATCCCGTAGATCGTCCTGACCGAGTATCAGCAGATCCGCATGGCGAGCGTGCAGCGTAGCCACCTCCAGCGCAGGGCCACGTGGCGCTCGCCATTCGACGCTGCCGTGGCCGCAACGCTGTGCAGCGGCGAGGAACGCGTCGTGCGCGCGTTGCTGGCGCTCGGCCAGCTGCGCTTCGAACTCGGCGAACGAAGCGCGATCGTCCCGCGCGAACGACCGCCTGAGCGTGTCGGTGGACACGGCGTACAGCCCGATCAGGTGAGCATCCCAGCGCCGCGCAAGGTCGAGCGCCAAGGCAATCCGGATCGGGGCATGGCGACTATCGTCGATATGGACGAGCAGCGTTTTGTAGCTCATGTCAGTGCCTTTTCATTGGACGTTGCAGCAGCGGAACCGGCGGGAAGACCGGCCGCACGCGCCGGAATCATCAGCACGGGGCAGGCCGCGCTTCGTAACACCCGTTCCGCGACGCTTCCGAGCACGAGACGCCGGAAGCCACGGCGGCCATGCGTGCCCATGACGATCAGATCGGCATGCCATTGCGCGGCCATCGTGTTGATGCGATGCGCGACGTCCTCGCCGGGCGGCGTGACCTCGACGACTTGCGGCGTGCCCGTCACGCCGCGCTTGTCAAGGCGCGCCTTGGCATCCGACGAGATGCGCCTGCCTTCTTCCTCGAACGCGTCCCGGATGATGGATGGATCGAAGCCGGGCGCGTCGTAGGCGATCACGGGCACGTCGATCACATACAAGGGCAGCAACTGGGCCCCATGTTCGGCGGCGAGCTTCACGGCGGTATCGAGCGCGCGCGAAGCCGTGTCGCTACCGTCGAGCGCAACGAGTATGCGGCTATACATGGCATCTCTCCGAGGGTTAGTGCGAGAACAGAACGGGCACTGTCATCGACCGGAGGAGCGTGCGCGTGGCACCGCCCATCACCAGGTCCCGTAGACGCGTGTGCGCGTACGCGCCCATGACGATCATGTCGCAGCCAAGGTCGGACACCTGAGACAACAGGACGTCGCCGACGGGCGTGCCACCTTCAGCAGCGACGTCACGGACCTCGACTTTTACGCCATGACGTGCCAGCGTCAGCGCGATATCGGCCCCGGGGATGCGTGGGCAACCCGGCGCGTCCCGTTCCGCGTTGACGGTGACCAGCGTCACTTTGCTTGCGTTCGACAGAAAAGGCAGCGCATCGTGAATCGCGCGCGTCGCTTCGCGGCTTGCGTCCCACGCAATGAGAATGTGCTTGCCGCATTCCGTGAATGAGCCGCTCGACGGCACCACCAGCACGGGGCGCCCCGCCGCCATCACCAGATTTTCGATGAACTGCTCGGCTACGAACGACTCGGGATCGACCACATCGGCTTGGCCTGCGACGATCAGATCTGCAAGGCGTGCGTACGGCGGCATGACATCGTTCGCGTA
>BBSL01000401.1 GCA_001319865.1 Burkholderia sp. E7m39
CATCTTGTTACGCGTGAGCGCCGCGTGAAAGTGATGCTGGAGCGTCATGCAGCGGTCTTCCCGCTGCCGCTCGTGCTCGATGTAGTAATTGGCGGTGCCTCCCATGATGAAGAGGGCATGCGGGTCCGGCATATAGGTGCACAGGACGCCCGTGAGTTTTGCGTGGAAGCGGCGCGCAAACTGCAACGCCAGATCGAGACGGGACTGCGCATGCGTGCCCGTGTCCAGATGAACGAGAATGCTTGGGTAACTCATCGCCAAGGCACACAGGGTCGATACGGATAAGCGGGCGCACCCGCGCTGCAATCGAGTCTATGAGGCGATCCGCCGCGGCGGTTGATGCAGATCAACGCCCTGGATGGAGGATGGCGGCTTGATGCAGGTCAATCCATGCCGGTGATGCGCAGCTAGATTAGACAGAGAGGTCTTTGCCGTTCATCGACTGTGGAGCATTGATCATGAAGCGAGAATCCGATGCCGTCGCGCCGCCTGAATTTTGCCGCGCGGCCCTGGCAGCGCCTTTACACGTGACCGAGGCATGTCAGCACGCGATCGTGCATGGCGCTGCGCCGTCGAACGAGGCGCATGCAGCTCGATCGCCTGTTCATCAGGCAACTGGCATGGAGGTCTGACATGGAAACAGGACGCGTGGCTTTCATCACGGGCGGCATGGGCGGGCTGGGCGCAGCGATCAGTCGGGCGCTGAACGATGCCGGCATCACAGTGGCGATGTCTTATTCGACGCGCAATGACCACGTCGCGACGTGGTTGATGAAAGAGCGTGATCTCGGCCGTCGCTTTCACGCGTACGAAGCCGATGTCACCGATTACGATTCGTGCGAGCGTTGTGCGAAACGCGTCCTCGACGAGTTCAAGAAGGTCGATATCCTCATCAATAACGCCGGCATCACACGCGACGCAACGTTTGCCCGTATGAGCAAGGCGGATTGGGATGCCGTGCTGCGCACCGATCTCGATGGACTGTTCAACATGACCAGGCAGTTTCTGCCCGGCATGGTCGAGCGCGGCTATGGGCGTGTTGTCAATGTGGGTTCGGTGAATGGTTCGCGTGGCGCATTCGGGCAGGTCAATTATTCGGCTGCGAAGTCGGGGGTGCATGGATTCACCAAGTCGTTGGCGCTGGAAGTCGCGAAGCACGGCATCACTGTGAATACGGTGTCGCCGGGCTATCTGGCGACGGCGATGGTTCAGGCCGTCCCGCACGACATCATGGAAACGAAGATTCTTCCGCAGATTCCCGTTGGGCGGCTCGGACGTCCTGAAGAGGTCGCGGCACTCGTGGCGTTTCTGTGCTCCGACGACGCGGCGTTCATGACGGGCGCCAATCTCGCCATCAACGGTGGCATGCACATGGAGTGAGTCTGGCGTCGCAGTTACCGGCAGATCGCCGCCGCGACGCAGGGAGACCGACGCTTCCGAACTTCGCTGCACGATGCCCGGCGCGTATTGCTGTCGCACGGGGACGACGCGTCGAATCGCGGCGATGCTGGCGTCGCAACCCGGCGCCGATCGCGTGAAGGGCGGCAGCGTCCCGTCGTATCGGCCAACCAGGGACAGGCGTCACTGCGTGCGCTGCACCATGCCTGTCCCCTTCACCGCGCCTAGTCGAGCACCAACACGACGCGCCCGTCGACCGTTCCTTCCCGCAATTGCCCGAACACCTTGTTGATGTTTTCGAGGCGGTCGCGATGGATATGCGCACGAACACTGCCTTGCGCAGCAAAATCCAGCGATTCCTGCAAATCGCGTCGCGTGCCGACGATCGACCCGCGCACGGTGATGCCATTGAGCACGGTCGAGAAGATCGGCAACGGAAAGTCGCCGGGCGGCAGCCCGTTCAACGCGACCGTTCCGCCGCGCCGCACCATGCCGAGAGCCTGTGCAAACGCGCTGCGCGACACGGCTGTTACCAGCACGCCGTGGGCTCCGCCGATTTCCTGCTGGATCGTGGCCGCGGGGTCCGTCGTGTTCGCATTGATCGTGAGCTTCGCACCGAGCTTGCGAGCGAGCGCCAGCTTCTCGTCGGAAATGTCGACCGCGACGACGTGCAGTCCCATCGCGATCGCATACTGCACGGCCACGTGACCCAGACCGCCAATGCCTGAGATGGCCAGCCACTGGCCGGGACGCGTGTCGGTTACGCGAATGCCTTTATAGACGGTGACGCCGGCGCAAAGAATCGGTGCGATGTCGTCGAATGCGACGTTATCGGGCAGGTGTCCGACGTAGTTCGGATCAGCGAGTACATACTCGGCATATCCGCCGTTGACGGAATAGCCGGTGTTTTTCTGGTCGTGACAAAGCGTTTCCCAACCGCTCAGGCAATGTTCGCAGTAGCCGCAGGCCGTATAGAGCCACGGCACGCCCACGCGGTCGCCTTCCTTCACGTTCCTCACGCCGCTGCCGACAGCCGCGACATAGCCCACGCCCTCATGGCCCGGAATGAAGGGCAAGGACGGCTTGACGGGCCAGTCTCCGTCGGCCGCATGGAGATCGGTGTGACACACGCCCGACGCCTTGATGTTGACCAGAATCTGGCCCGGCCCGACTTCGGGAACCGGGACTTCTTCGATACTCAGCGGCGCACCGAACTGATGAACGACGGCAGCCTTCATGTGACGCGTCATGTTTTGCTCCTTCAAAAATTACCGCAGTAGTGACAGCAGAGGGCGCGCCGCACGCAAAGGCGTCGTGCGCTCGACCACGCTAGACACGCAGCGAACCGCGCAATGTGCCGAAGTCCGTGCGTGGCCTGCGATGCACGGGCGAACCGTCGCGCACCGAGAAGGTGGGCTTCCCGGCATCGGCATGAATGGCTTGCGCGAGGCTGAATGGAAAGACGTGCAGCGAAGCGTTGTAGCGTTGCGCGGCACTGTCGTAGCGATCGCGCGCGGCCGCGATACGCCCGGCCGACATGGCGAGGCGCGCCTGAAGCTGACGAAAGCGCGGCGTCGCGCTCAGCCGGTGCTCGGATTCGCACGCGACCATCAGTTGCGACATCGCGTCCGTCAATTGACGTTGCGCGACATCGAAGCGCGCGAATAACGCGGGCGCGTCGACGAATTCCGGCGTCGCGTGGAGCGCGGCGACGCTCGAGCGCGCGCTCACGACCTCCGCAAGCGCCGATGAACCCGTTGACAGGTACGGGCGTGCTAGCGCTATCGCTTCGTCGGCCAGCGAGAGGCGGTCGTTGTACAGATCGAGAACCTCGGCGAACGCCGCCCGTGCTTCGTCATTGCGCACATGCGGGCGATCGGTGCCACAGCCCGCCAGCACGCAGAAAGCGATCAGCAGAGGAATGAACAGAAGGGACTTCGTCATCGTGCATCGCTCGCGTGAGACCAGTCCTGTCGAGCGTAGAACGGTTCGCGCCCCGGCCATTGATCCCTGTCAACCGGTGCGCGATTAGAACGGGCTTGCGTCGGCATTCGGGAGAATCGGACGCTGTTTGATCAGGATCATTTTTCACTCGCAGCGGGCCATTACCTTGAAGGGGTTCATGAATTCGCTTCGGAGCCGAAAACGTGTCGATCCAGCATCGTGAAAACGACGAGCAGGCGGGAGCGGCCGGGCGGGTGGGCGCGGTGTGCGGCGCCGTGGCGGCCATGCTCGAAACACTGGTGCGGGCGTCGCGCATCGAGCGTCAGCGCGAGATCACTTCCCAGATCGTCGAACTTGCGACGACAGCGGCACAAACGCCAATGCAACCGGGCGCGCAGGGGGCACCATGGCGCGGTTGAATCTCTGGCTGTGCAGCGCTCTCGTCGGATCGGCATGGCTTGCAGCATGTGCAACGGCGTCGCATGAAGCCGCGTTTCGTGCTCAGGAAGTTGAGCTCTTTCGGGCTCGCCAGGAAGCGAGCATTGTCTGCACATCGACAGCCGCCTGCGACGACGCATGGAAGCGCACAGGAACATACGTTGCAGGGCACTCCGCGACGCGCATCGTGCAGGCCGACGATGCCGTGATCCAGACCGCGTTCCCCCATGCGTTCGGCTTCGTCTATCTGGCCGCGTCGAAAGACGCTGACGGCAAGGGCGGCACTGCCATCCGGTTGAAGGCGATGTGCCGCGGAATGTACGACAGCGACGGCAAGGCCGGGCTGTTGTATTCAACGTGCGCAAAATCGATCATTTCGGTAGAGACTGGTTTCAGGCCGTGGCTGGAGAAGCGCAGCGACTGATCCGGTTCTGCGGAGCCCGCCTTCGCGCACGGGTGACGGAAACAGGACGTGTCGGCATCGCCCGCAATCGGCACGCGGCTATTCGCATTCTGACTGCGATGGCGGAGCGTGATCTGAGTCAAGCGTTGCGACGAGGCATGGAATAGCCTGATAAGCAGCGGCATCGGTATCTTGCTGGCACGTCAGGCTGCACGCGGCAGCCGATGTCATCAAGCGTCGTCTCCCACTCTACTTGCGCGATGGCTAACGGGCTCGACTTCTTTACGATCAGCGGCGCCGATGCGCATGACGGTGCGCGCGCCATGCGCGCGTGGCGCGTCATTCGCTGGCTTCTGTGCGGATTGAGCCTGCTTGCCATCCCCGCGTTCTATGGCGAGCTCACGTCGGCTTCACAGGGCGTGCTGATCATCGCGCGCGGCCTGTACCTGTG
>BBSL01000402.1 GCA_001319865.1 Burkholderia sp. E7m39
GGGTGGGGCGCGCCGCCGTGGCAGACGCTCGAATGGGTGTTGCGGTTGCTATTCGTCGGCCTCGTGGCGATCCGCATCGTCCTGTCGCTGAAGGTCTTTTTCGCGCCCAACCGGCTGATCGGGTTGTTGATCGCCGGTGCCGGCGTGCTGGCAATGGCTGGGGCGGGATTCCTCTTGCTGGAACCGAGGGTCCACAACTACGCTGACGGTCTTTGGCTGGCGTTTGAAAGCAGCGCGACGGTCGGTTATGGAGACATCGCGCCCACCACGCCGGCATCGCGCGTGTTTGCCGTGTTCGTCGTGCTGCTGGGTTACGGCATGCTGTCGCTGGTTTTTGCGAGCATTGCGGCCGCGTTCATCGGCAAAGAGGAACGCGCGCTGCGCCACGAAATGCATCGCGACATTAAACACCTGAACGCCGAAATTGTTCAGCTGCGCGCAGAACTGCGGGCATTGCGCGAAAGCCTTGCTCCATCGGGCGATGCGATCGCCGAAGCCGAAGCGCTTCATCCCGTGCCGCGAGATCAACACGGACCATGAAGCGGCGCGACGGGCCTCGCGTGTCGTCGCGCCGGATGACGCACTCACTCGCCGCACTCACTCGCCGCGAAACTGCGGAACGGGAATCGCACGTTTGACTGACCGGTTCACGTACGGCTGCGCATTCACGGCGTCGTTGTCCGCAGGCGGACGCGACGTCGATTCCGATTTTGTCTGGGCCGTTATCGGGGCGTTTGTCGCCGCAAGGGAAGCGGATTGCGGGTTCGTCGCGTTGCCGTTCGCATCGATGTGCACGCCCGACGCCAGGTCTGACAGACGCTTGCAATACAGCATGGTCTGCGAGGCGCAATCGGGCCACATCAAGGTGGCCGCCACCGCATAGTCGAGCGGACTTTTGGCGGACGCGACCCGCGTCCACATCTCGTGCCAGAGCGCCATGCCTTTCGTGAGCGCTTCGGCGTGTGCCAGAGCGAATGCCTCCCACGTCGACGGCAAATGATAAGACGGCACCTGTCCTTCCCATGATCCCGGTGCCGTGGCGTGCAGATCAGAACGAGCGGTATTCATGTCTGTCTCCTGGTTGCTGAAAAAGCGGCATCTCGACGCGTGTTGCCGCGCGTCCGGCGCGATGCAAGCAGCTTCGACATCGACTCTAGACCCCGCTTCGCGTTGCCGCTTGAGGCACATCAAGTTTTGGATTCCGCGCCCGATGTCAGCGTGAAGCGCATGAGGTGGGGCACGTCGACGACCGTTGATACAAATCAATTCCGCCATCGCGCGAGCATCGAATATAGAAGCATGCCTGGCGTACGCGCCGGAACACGATGAGGGAAGGCGATGAACCGCAAAATGGCACACGACACGGCACCGGTCGCATTGGAACGAGTCCTGGTTGCCGCCGAGGGCGGCGCGGGCCTCATCGGATTGACGCGATTCGCGTTGCGATTTGCAGCGCCCGACGCGCTGGTGCGACTCGTCGATGTGATCTGCAACCCGGCCGCGCTGGTCCCGACGCTTCTGCTGTCATATCCGGACTGGAGCGAAGCCCATCGCGCGATGCTGCGTGCGTCACAAGCCCGTCTCGATCAGGCTGCGCATGGCGCGGCAGAATTCGTGGCGCGTCCGGAGACTGAGCTGATCGACCTCGCAGAGATGCATCGTCACGCGACCGACGCGTTGAGCGACGCAGCCCGGAATTGGCACACAGATCTGATCGCCGTCGCTTCGCATCCACGCAGTCACCGTTGGGCGTGCAGGCTCGATCCCGAGGAACTCGTCGCCGTGTCGCATTGCCCGGTGCTGCACGTGCCGACCGCGTGCCTCGGCGGTATAGACGCAGGCGTGGCGCGCGTGCTGGTTGCCGTCGATGGTTCTGAAGCCTGCATGGCGGCGCTACGTCTTGCGGCGCACATCGTGCCCACGGACGCCGCGTTCAGGGTGATCTACGTGGCGGACGGCCGTTCAGGGCTGAGAGACCTGCTGCCGCGCGGCTTTTTCCATCACGACGGCACACGCGCACTGGCCGACGCCCAGGCGTTGATGAAGCGCGCGTCGCGGCCGGTGGAAGCGGTGGTCGCCGAAACGGACCTCGAATATGACGACGTCGCGAGCGTCATTCTGCGCGAAGCGAAGCAGTGGCAGGCCGACCTCGTGGTGATGTCGTCGAGCAGCCGGCCGATGCTCAGGCATCCGCTGCCGGGACATGTCGTCTCGCACACGCTGCGGGATGCCGAGTGTCCCGTGCTCGTCTGTCCGCCTCAGGCGGGGCGGGCGACGCACGCCGAGTCAGCAGGCAATGACGCGCAGCCGGCGGCGACGCCGGAAGGCGCCGTTTCGCCACCGCCCGCGTTTCTTTGAATTGTCGTTCGTGCATTCGTTGCGGAGGAGTCGATCATGTACAAGCGGATTATGGTTGCGCTGGACGGCAGCAAGTCGAGCGCGCACGTGCTGGAAGAGGCCGTGAAGATGGCGGGTCTCACGCAGGGCACCGTTCACGCCGTCTATGTCGTCGACAAGTCGCCGCTCTTCAACTATGCGGGGTACTACGATCCGATCGCGCTCGTCGATGCGCTGCGCAAGGATGGCCGGGAGACGCTCCAGAACGCGGAAGCAGCGTGCAAGGCGGCGGGCGTCGCGTGCGAAGCGGAGCTGATCGAAACCGAGCGGCTCTCCGAGGACGTCGCCGAGACGCTTCGACACTACGCTGCCCGCACCGGCGCGGAACTGGCCGTGCTCGGCACGCACGGCCGTCGAGGCGTGCGCCGCGTCGTGCTCGGCAGCGTCGCCGAGCGCTTCGTCCGCTTCGCCGAATGTCCCGTGTTGCTCGTCCGTGGCGTCGAGTCCAGGCAAGAGTCCAGGCAAGAGTCCGGGACGGCCGCCTGACCGAAGAGCGGATCATGCCTCGCCAGCAATCCAGGATCGTGCTGGCGCGCGCCGGGGTGTAGGTGTCTTTGGGCGCGCTCGTCGGGACGATTCACGGGCTGATTCGACGGCGTTGTCGCGTTCCGCAGGCGCGTCGAGCAGGCCTTGCGCCGGCAGCCGGGCATCGAATCACGCATACGAATTGCGCGTCTGCGGCTGCCATGCGCCGCAGGCATGCTGTGAGCCGCTTTAGCGGTCGGACAATCGTGGCCATGTGCGTGGCCTGCTTACTTCAAGGAGAGGTGCAATGAGCAATTTGACGCGGTTTGACCCGTTCTCGATGGACCCCGTCGTTGCGGATCTGTTTCACGGTTTCTTCCGCCCCATGCGTTCGATGATGACGAGCCAGGACACCGAGCTTGCGTCGATGAAGATCGATGTGACGGAGAGCGACAGCGCCTATACGGTGAAGGCAGAGCTTCCGGGCGTCGACAAGAAGGATATCGACGTGCAGATCGACGGACGCGTCGTCTCGATCAACGCGAAGGTCGAGCGCAACAAGGAAGAGAAGGATGGCGAGCGCGTCATCCGGCGCGAGCGCTATTCCGGGGCGATCAGCCGCTCGTTCTCGCTCGCGGGTGAAGTCGATGACGCCAACGCAAAGGCGGAGTACAAGGACGGCGTGCTGTCGTTGAGCCTGCCGAAGCGGGCACCGACCGACCAGAAGCGTCTGACGATCAGTTGAGCGGTGGTGGGGCCTTCATTCGCCGGTTGCACGCGCCGGAAAACAAGGTGCCGACAGTGCGTCGAAGCGATGCACGAAATGGTATGGCTGACGGGAGGCGAGGCGGGCTTGAGTGGCAGGCCCGCCATTTTTCATCCGCATTGATGCGGCGGTCTATAGCGGGTGTGCCCGAGTTTTGCCCGATTGCGCGGCGCCCTGCATTGCGGGCGCCGCGGTGACATTGGAATCACGTTAAGACAGCGAAGATGCGCGTGGTTGATCTGAATCAGTCCGCTCAAGCGAAGCGACGACGTGGATAGCGCTCAAGAAGGGCGCGACCATCGAGGTGTGAACGTTTGGTCGGTCCATGCGCTTTTGCATGGCCGCCGCTTTTCCTATAACCCGTTGAGTTCGACCGACTGCTGATAGACGGGCACCTCGCAAGCCCACCCGAATGTCTCCGAGATGCGGCGCCGCATCGCGTCCGCGGCCGCCGGCTCGCCGTGCGTCACGAAAGTGCGCGCGGGCGGGTCCCGCAGACTCGATAGCCATTGCAGCATCTCCCGGTAGTCCGCATGCGCCGACAGCGACGTAATCGATACGACATTGGCGCGCACGCGAACATATTCGCCATGCAGCTTGATGGAGCCTTCGTGCGCGGCGAGCGCTGCGCCACGCGTGCCCGCCGCCTGAAATCCGACGAGCGCAATGGTATTGCGCGGATCGGATGCGTAGAGGCGCAGGTGATGCAGTACCCGGCCGCCCGTCGCCATTCCGCTGCCTGCGATGATCACCATCGGTCCGTTGTGAGAGGCAATCGTCTTCGACTGTTCGACGGTTCGGGTCATGATCGCCACCTTGTCCATCGCGTTCGCTTCGGAGATGGTCAACCGATGTTCGTCGAGGTGTTTCCGGTAGACATCTGTGACGCTTGTCGCCATCGGGCTGTCGAGGTAGACAGGCACATTCGGCATGCGCCCCTCCTCTTTCAGCTTCGAGATGTAGTAAAGGATTTCCTGGGTTCGCCCGACCGCGAAGCACGGCATCACCACGACACCGCCTTTCGCAAAGGTCTTGCTGAACAGCTGCGCCAGCTCGTCTTTGGGATGGGTGTCGGGGTGCAGACGGTCGCCGTAGGTCGACTCGACGACGAGATAGTCCGCGTGCGCCAGCGGTGTCGGTTCGCGCATGATGGGGTCTTCCGGCCGTCCCACGTCTCCCGAGAACGCAAGCACCTTGTGATTGCGGCACACGACAACGCTTCCCGCGCCGAGGATGTGACCAACGGGCAGAAACCGGAACCAGATGTCATGCCGCAACTCGACGGGGGTGTCGAAAGGGCGCGGCACGAACAGTCGCAACGCACGTTCCGCGTCTTCGAGGGTGTATAACGGCAGCGCGGGATGGTGTTTCGAGAACCCATGGCGGTTCGCGAAATCCGCTTCTTCCTCCTGCAGTCTCGCGCTGTCGCGCAGCATGATCTCGCAGAGGGCGGCTGTCCCTGGCGTGCAGTACACGGGGCCGCGAAAACCATTGCGTACGAGCAATGGCAGATAGCCGCTGTGATCGATATGTGCGTGGGTCAGTATCACAGCGTCGATCGAATCCGCCGGCACGGGTAGCGGCACCCAGTTGCGCATCCGCAGATTCTTGACGCCCTGAAAAAGCCCGCAATCGACAAGAATCCGCGCGCCGGGTTCTTCCAGCAGATACTTCGAGCCGGTCACGGTTTCGCTCGCACCGAGAAAGGTCAGCTTCATCGCGCCTCCGCAGACAGATGGATGTTCACACGCTCCATTGCATCCGATGTAGCCGTGATGCCATTGATCCAGGTCATCAACGGGTCGCGCGTACGGTTGAACTGAAAACGCTGGCGCACGCGCACGCCGCCTTGACTTGCGTCAATCGCGCGCCCGTCGCGGGTGTTAGCCTGGTGTAACCGATAGATGTGCTGGAGACGGCAATGGTCAGGATACTTGCGCTCGGATGTGGATTCATTGCGCTGGCCGGCGTGGTCGCGCTTGCGGTGATGTACTACGTCATCTGGAAAAACGCCGACTGATCGGCCGCCGCGCGCATTTCTCAGGAGGTCAGACAAATGAAACGCTTCGAACACATGTTGCGTACGGTGTGCATCGTGCTTTGCTTCGGCGCGGCGAGCATCGCCGTGTCCGCGCAATCGCTTCCGGAAGCGGTCAGCACGAACGGTGTGCTGTATATGACGGGAGGCGTCGGCGAAGACGAAGCTAAGGCATTTCTCTCGCTCGCCCCGCGCTACAGTCTTCGCATGATGTTCACGTCGCCCGGCGGCGGCTATCTCGCAGACGTCGGCGTCCGCATTGCCGATGCGGGCGGGAAGACGCTTCTCGACACGCGCACGGGAGGGCCGTTCCTGTACATCATGCTTCCGGCCGGACGCTATCGCGTCATCGCGAATGCAGGGGGCCCGGAAGTGGCCCGGTGGGTGACCGTGCCTCGTCGCGGCGGCACGGATTTTCATCTGCCGCTCGAAGAGCGCGCCGCGCGGGGCACGAACGCGAACTGTCCGCGTTGTCGTCCGTCGGCGGGTCTCTAGCGGGCGACCGTTCATGAGACGCGAAGATACGCCATCGGAGGTGTTCGTCGGCGATGCGGCAACTCGATCGACACGCGGCGCGAATCCGGCCATCGGTCTGACGACGGCCGAAGTCGTCGCGTTGCGCGCTGTGCACGGCCGCAATGTGATTGCCTCCGCCTCGCGCAACCTGTGGTGGAGCACGGTGCGCGATGTGCTCGCCGAGCCGATGTTCGTGCTGCTGATCATCGCGGCCGTGCTGTACGGTCTGCTGGGCGACAGGCCGCAAGCGATGACGCTGCTTGCATTCGTCGTGGCGGAAGTGGCGCTGACCATGTTCCAGAGTCATCGCACGGCAAGCGTGCTGAGCGCGCTGCGGGATCTGTCGGCGCCGCGGGCTCACGTGCTGCGCGACGGGATACGGACTTCCGTGTCGGCGGTGGAACTCGTTCCCGGCGATGTCGTTTTCGTCGAAGAAGGTGCGAAAGTGCCTGCCGACGGTCTGGTGGTGGAAGCGCACGAACTCAGCGTGGACGAGTCGCTGCTCACGGGCGAATCCATCGCGGTCGACAAGTTTCCATGTTCGCCCGACGACGGCACACTGCCCGCCGTCATGTCGAACGCGCTGTTCTCGGGCACGATGGTCGTCCGGGGCCAAGGGTGCATGAGCGTGACTGCAATCGGCGCGAAGACGCAGCTCGGCCAGATCGGCACGCAGCTTGCCGATGTGAAAGAGGCGCCATCGCCGCTGCAGCGCGAAATCCGTACATTCGTCAGGCGTTTCGCCACCCTGGCAATGCTGATCTGCGCGTTGCTGGTTCTTGCGTACCGCTGGCGCACGGATGCGTGGTTGCCGGGACTGCTGGCGGGCATCACGCTTGCCATCAGCATCTTGCCCGAAGAGCTTCCCGTCATCATGACCGTCTTCATGGCGCTGGGCGCGCGCCGGATCGTCGCCGAGGGCGTGTTGACGCGGCGGCTCAGCGCGATCGAGACGCTGGGGCAGACATCTGTGCTGTGCGTCGACAAGACGGGCACGCTCACGCAAAACCGCATGTCGGTGCGCGTGCTGTACGCGAACGGCGACGAAGCCTGGATCAGCAACGACGCGCCGGAAATTCGCCCCGTATTTCATGAATTGATCGAGTATCTCGTGCTGGCAAGCGAGATCGAACCCGTCGACCCTATGGAGCGTGCGTTTCACGAGGCAGGAAATGCATACCTCGCCGATACGGGCCGCTTGCACCGGCATTGGTCGCTCGTGCAGGAGTACGCGCTGACGCCCGACTTGCCTGCAATGTCGCACGGCTGGCAGACCGCCGATGGCGGCGATCTTCTGGTGGCGTGCAAGGGCGCACCCGAAGCGATCTGCTCACTGTGCGGAATGTCTCCTCACGACTCGAAAGCATTGCTCGAGCGGGCGACACGGATGGCGGAGAACGGATTGCGCGTGCTCGGGGTGGCGCGAGCACGTCATCGCGGCGAAACATGGCCCGCCAGACAGCACGACTTTGATTTCACGTTCGTGGGTCTGGTTGGCTTGCTCGACCCTGTGCGCCCCGAAGTCGCGGGCGCGATTGCCGAGTGCAAGGCAGCCGGCGTGCGTGTCGTGATGATTACAGGCGACTATCCGTCGACGGCGCGCGCGATCGCCACGGAAGTCGGCATCGATGCCGCGCACGTGATGTCAGGTGCCGAACTCGCCGCAATGGACGACGCGGCTTTGCAACGGGTGATAAGCGACACGAGCGTGTTTGCGCGCGTGACACCCGAGCAGAAGTTGCGGCTGGTGAATGCATTTCGCCGCGCCGGCGAGGTCGTCGCCATGACGGGCGATGGAGTCAACGACGCGCCGGCACTGAAGGCGGCGCATATCGGCATTGCGATGGGCCGGCGCGGCGCCGAGGTGGCACGCGAGGTCGCGTCGCTCGTGCTATTGCGGGACGACTTCACGCCAATCGTATTGGCCATTCGTCTCGGCCGTCGCATCTATGCGAATCTGAAACAGGCGATCAGCTTTTCGGTTGCCGCGCATTTGCCCATGATCGCCGCCGCGACGATTCCCGTTCTCGCCGGCTGGCCACCGATGCTTGGGCCGGTGCACATCGTGGCGCTCGAAATGATCATTGCGCCCGTGTGCTCCATCGTGTTCGAAAATGAGCGTGAAAAGCCGACAGTCATGCACGAACCGCCGAGGCGCACCGGCGAGCGGCTGATGACCAACCGGGCGCTCGCGGCCAGCGTGATGATCGGATGCGCGGTGGGCCTGGCCGTGGTCCTGGCGTATGCCTCGATGCTGTTGCGTGGATTCGATGCTGCGGCTGCGCGAACGGTGGCCTTCCCAATGCTCGTGCTGGGCAACGTAAGCATCATGACGGCTGTGCGACTGCGGGCGAGAGGCGCCGTGCCGCGCCATCTGAGGGATACCAATCCGTATGGATGGGCCGTTGCGGGTTTTGCGCTGGTCGCGCTTTGCATGCTGCTGATGGTACCCGCGATAGCGCGTGTCTTTGGTCTGCACGCGGTGCTGGCTTGGCCGCAGTGATGGCAGCCGAAGGGATACGGGAGAGGCGATCGACGTGAAATATCTGCTGTTCCTGTTCGCCGCGGTGTTCGTGTTGAACCTGATTCCCGCGTTCGCGCCGCCGACCTGGCTCGCGATGTCCTGGATCGGGTTCCAGCGTCCCGAAGCCAATCCCCTGCTGATCGCGCTCGTCGCGGCCTGCGCGGCGACTTGTGCGCGTCTGGTGCTCGCGCGCAGCGCGGGACGATTGGTGCGTAGCAAATGGCTGCGGGAGGCCGACCGCGAGAACATCGACGTACTCAAGTCACGTCTGAGCCAGCACAGGGCCGCGACGGCGGGCGCCATTCTGCTGTACGCGTTCAGCCCGTTGCCGTCGAATTACCTGTTCATCGCGTATGGTCTGATGCGCGCGAATCTCTGGCTGATAGGCGTGCCTTTTTTTGTCGGACGTGTGGCGAGTTACACGGCGTGGGCCAGTCTCGGGCAGTGGGTGCACGGTTTTGTCGATCCGGAGTCGGAGTTCGAGGGCACGTTTTTCAGCCTTTATTTCATAGCGTCACAACTCGCTACGATCGGACTGGTTGTGCTTTTCGTCCGCCTGGACTGGAGCCTGCTGCTTCATGAGCGACGATTGCGGCTGCGGCCTGCACGTTGGCAAAGGGAAGGCGTAGCGGCCCGCACGAGCAAACACCGGCCATCAGCGCGAAACAAGGCGCCGTAGAAACGGCGCCCGGCGTCACGTTCTGGCTAGTGCGCCGTCGCTTCGCCGCCACGCGCAAGCAGCATCGGCGTATCGACGAGCCGCGCGGTGCGGGCGGCCACGCTGCCGAGAAACCATCGCGCGATACCGCGTCTGCCATGCGTGCCGAGAACGAGCAGGTCGCCATGCCACTCTGCCGTGTCCCGCACGATTGTGTGTGGAACATCGTCGTGGGTGGTATGCGTCTTGATGAGGGCGGTCTCTGCGCTGCGGCCCTGATCGGCGCAGATGCGCGCAGCGCGCTCGAGGGCGGCATGACCCTGCTCCAGATACGCGCTTTCCAATGTGTCGGCGGCACCGCCGTCGAACAGATGGACTGCCCGGTCCACGACGTAGACCGCGCGCAGCAACGTGTCCGGCGTCGCCAGCTGCAGACCGGTCTGCAAGGCGGCGAGCGAGCAGGCGCTGCCGTCTAGTGCAAAGACCATACGCTCGGGCGGCCGATCCGTAGGAACACGGCCATCTTCTGGCACGAGCAGCAAAGAGCAGGTCGCACGCCGCGCCACCGGCTCCGATACCGTCCCTTCAATCCAGCGCAATAGACCATGATGATGCCGCATGCCCATCACGAGCAGGTCCGCGTTCCAGTGCGATGCGGTAGTGAGCAATGCATCGGCCGTATTGCCGCTATGCACGGAGAGATCGACCAGTCCAAACTCCAACTCTATCCCGGCGAACATCGCTTCGATTTTCGCAAGCGCGACGCGCGCATCGCCGATGATCTCATCTCTCGCTGCAGCCAGAAAACCTTGGGTCGTCGCGCCGAGAGGAAACAGCGTGCGCGGGTTCTGGGCAACCGTTACCAGCCTGATTTTTGCACGGCCGGCGAACAATGCTTTTGCATATTCGGCTGCGCGCAATGTCGCCTCCGAGTCATCCACGGCCAGCATGACGCGCTGAAACGCGCTCTTCGGGGCCGTCATGCCAAGGTCCGATGTTTGCGTCATGATGATCCTCCGTTTCAGGCTGCACTTCATGGATGGATTCTCCATTCGGCGAAGGGTGCCCGATTGATCCTGGTCAAATTCTCGTGCGCTACGCTGCGCCGGTACGGGTGCATTCAGTGCGTTAGAAACACATTCGCGGAGGGCATGGTCATGAAGTCGGACGGTCTCTTGGGGCCTGAAATGCGTAAGCGCTCGTCGGTTTCGTAGACTTCGAGACCGGCCTTCTGGCTGTGCAGTCTTTCCAGCGCTTCGTCCGGGAAAAGACCTGCGAGTTCGGCTAGCGCGCCGCTGCCTGCATGTGCCTGGTGAACCACACTGCGCGACGAACGGCGCAAGCGTGCCATCAACTATAGGACATCTCGCGTGCTGTGTTTGGCGGCTGTTTGCATCTGGGCACGCTATCGACGAATGAGCTTCGCCCATTCCGATTGAAAAAATCACGCGCACCGTTTACGCACTCGTGACCGTAATGTCAAAGCTTTAAGTCGACCTGTCAGGACCCGGTTGACCTACGTCAATCGCGGTGCTGCATGGCCGACTCACTATTGAGGCCACTTCGGCGCAAGATGCCCGGCGCAGCGTGGCCAGGCAGCTTCGATTTCCGCAGACAAGCGCGAATCTTCGTGTAAACCCGGGCGCGAGAAATCGTTTGCCGTAAGAACCGGGTAAGCGCGTGCTCTTAACGTAACACTGAGCGCATCAGAAGAACGACGCATCTAACCGCATGCGCGAATGCATTGCACCACATCCGTTCCAGGACACCAGGTGCACATAGATGCCCCTCCTCACGACCAAGGTCGGAAGAGGGGGCTAGTCAGTCAGCGAAAGCTGTCGATGCAGGAGACGAAGATGGATCTGAAACTCGCAGAGAAGATCAAATCGAACGCGGCATACCGCGAACTGGTGCGAAAGCGCTCAAGACTCGGGTGGACGCTGACCACCCTCGTGCTGGTCGTGTATTACGGCTATGTTCTGCTGATTGCGTTCAACAAGCAGTTCCTTGCTGCAAAGATGGGCGCGGGCGTGATGACATGGGGAATGCCGGTCGGACTGTTCGTCATCGTGTTCACGGTGGTCGTCACGGGGTTCTACGTGCGTCGCGCCAACAGCACATACGACCAGCTCACCGAGCAGATCAAGCGGGAGGCAGCATGAACGCACGACGTCTTCTCGCGCTCGCGGCGCTGTCCGTCGTCTCATTGCGTTGCTTTGCCGCTGGCGCAGACATGGGGCAGACGGTCAAGCAGGCGACCAACTGGACGGCCATCACGATGTTCGTTGTATTCGTGGTCGCGACACTCTTCATCACCAAGTGGGCGGCAAGACGGACGCGCTCCGCCGCGGAGTTTTACACAGCAGGCGGCGGCATCACGGGGTTTCAGAACGGACTTGCGATCGCCGGGGACTTCATGTCGGCCGCTTCGTTCCTGGGC
This sequence comes from Burkholderia sp. E7m39, assembly GCA_001319865.1. Classification (GTDB taxonomy): domain Bacteria; phylum Pseudomonadota; class Gammaproteobacteria; order Burkholderiales; family Burkholderiaceae; genus Paraburkholderia; species Paraburkholderia bengalensis. The sequence goes on from BBSL01000402.1 coordinate 11,805, forward strand.
ATCTCGGCGGCCGTCTATGCAAACGGCTATGACGGTCTCATCTATTCGATCGGCTTTCTGGTGGGTTGGCCGATCATCACTTTCCTGATGGCTGAAAGGCTGCGCAATCTCGGCCGGTTCACCTTTGCCGACGTGGCGGCATATCGCTTCAGGCAGGCGCCGATCCGTGCGTTCGCCGCTTCGGGTACGCTCGTTGTCGTGGCGTTCTATTTGATCGCGCAGATGGTGGGTGCAGGGCAGTTGATCAAATTGCTGTTTGGCCTCGAGTACTGGATCGCCGTGGTAATCGTGGGCGCGCTCATGATGGTGTACGTGCTGTTCGGAGGCATGACGGCAACCACCTGGGTGCAGATCATCAAGGCGTGCCTGCTCCTTGCGGGTGCTTCGTTCATGGCGTTCATGGTGCTATGGCAGTTTCATTTCAGCCCCGAAGCGCTGTTCGCGAAGGCCGTCGAGGTGCATGAGAAGAAGGCGTCCATCATGGGCCCCGGCAATTTCATCAAGGACCCGATATCGGCGATCTCGTTCGGCATCGCGCTGATGTTCGGCACAGCAGGGCTGCCGCATATCCTGATGCGCTTCTTTACCGTGCCGAATGCGAAGGAGGCGCGCAAGTCCGTGTTCTGGGCGACGACATGGATTGGGTACTTCTATATTCTGACCTTCATCATCGGGTTCGGCGCGATCGTACTGGTGAGCACGAATCCCGTCTTTAAAGATGCTGCGGGCAAATTGCTGGGCGGGACAAACATGGCTGCTGTGCATCTCGCGAGTGCTGTAGGCGGCAACGTGTTTCTTGGCTTTATTTCCGCTGTAGCGTTTGCGACGATTCTTGCCGTCGTCGCGGGTCTGACGCTCGCCGGCGCATCGGCGGTGTCGCACGATCTGTATGCGACCGTCTTCAAGCACGGTAAGGCGCCGAGTGTGAATGAGCTGTTCGTATCGCGAGTCACGACGGTCGTGTTGGGTATTGTCGCTGTCGTGCTCGGGATCGTGTTCGAGAAGCAGAATATCGCGTTCATGGTCTCGCTGGCTTTCGCCGTCGCGGCGTCGGCCAATTTCCCGGTGCTGTTCATGTCGGTGCTGTGGCGCGGCTGCACGACGCGCGGTGCAACCATCGGCGGCTTTCTCGGGCTGATTTCAGCCGTGTTGCTGACGGTCCTGTCTAAGGCGGTCTGGGTTGACGTGTTCCACTTTTCGAACGCGCCTTTTCCTTACGCGTCGCCGGCACTCTTTTCGATGGCGATGGGCTTCATCGGCATCTGGCTCTTCTCGGTGACGGACAAGTCCGCTCGCGGGCGCATCGACCAGGCCGGATTCGAGGCGCAGTCGGTACGCTCGGAGACTGGCATAGGAGCGGTGGAGGGCGCGAGTCACTAAACGGGAACTTGCGACGGGTCACGCCACTCAGGAATCAGGCGCGCAACCCCGTGACAAGTTGAATTTGATCGTCCCCCTTCCCGCAAGAAAGCCCGTGCGGGAAGTTATCCCCTCCTTTGTCGGAGGGGTATTTTTTTCCGCGGGCACAGGGAATCGCGGCACGCGTTTAGCCATGCCGTGTGAGGCATATTGACTATGCCGCATGGTTTGATTGCCTTGATCCAGATCAGATCGGCCGACCGTTGCATCACTATGCTGAAAGCCATACCGCGAAGGGCATGCCGCGTATCAAAGCCGCGATCCTGCATCGTTACGTCGCGATCCACACATCAAACGCAGAGCGCGGTTATGCAGATGAGAGTCGATATGAAGGTGCTTGAGAAGGCCGCATTCGTCATGCATGTCTTCGTTGCCATCGTGCTGTTTGCTGTCGTGATCCACCGAAACTACCCTGAGTTGATGACACACGCGGCGTACGAGTCGGAAATATTCGCCGACGCTTATACCTCGACGTGTCTGCTTTCAGAGTTAAACGCGTGCACGGCGCTTTAGGGACTCACGATGCGGGCTTTCGATTTTTATTCTCCGCTCTGTCGTCCGCGTATCGGCAACCGGATCACATCGACGTGACCTGGCAGGTCTCCCGCCAGTTCGTTTTCCGCATAACTGAAATACAGTACTGTCAGTCGGTTCGGGTCCAGAATCCGGAATATATGCAGGAGACTGAAAATCGGATCGACCGAAGCGTCGAAGACTTGCGCTTGACGAGGGATCTTGTTCGGCGTTTCCAGTTTACCCACCTGATGGCAGGAAACTTGAACGTCAGGCGTAGGCGGAGCGCTGCCGCCAAAGCCGTTTTCGTCATCGGATCTGGAAACATAACAGGTCACGCCTTTCAGGAGCGGGTCGTCATAGGCGGATACTCTGATCTGCCCGCCATAGCGATGGGAGTGAGTCGCGATTTTCGCCAGATCCTCGCCATGAACTGGTAACGCCGCGCACGGCAACAGTGCTGCCAACATCCAGGGAATCGAAAAGCGCCGTGTCATGATGTGTCTCCTACGAACTGCCTGGCTGGTTGTGGAGTTGTTTGAACCAGCTTACGAGCACACGTGTATGCATCATTGACCGACGTCAACGAGGGGGCGAATGCGCCCCCTTAAGAAATTCCTTCGCCATGCCATCGCGCGTAGGGATGTTCTCGTCATGCTTTTACTCCATCGCGAGCAAGGAACGGAAACACGCCATGACGGTTCAACGTGTCTTCCGTCGACTTCGAATGGTTGTGTCCAGGCGGCAGACCGAGATTGACCCAATGCATCCGGTGTTGTGCGGCAAAAACCGCAATCTGCTGGTTTGTGGCCAGCTTGTCGCCGGAACGTGATGCCGCGTTGGTGAAACCGGCCGCGACCTTGTCGGCCCATTTGCTGCCCTTCGCGAACACGTCGCGGAAGTCGCGTCCATGAACTTCTTGAATTCGGCGCATGCGCATCCCATGTGGCGCGTTATGGACCGGGCGGTTTCGAATGTCGTTCGAAGATGTTGGCGATGGAGTTCGATTGCGTCGAACGAGGCTGCCCGTTCTATCCATCACAATGCGAACGAAGGGCGGAACTCAGAAGCAATGGGTTTGGGGACCGTTCGGTCTACAATATCCGCTCGAAAGAGGAAATTGAAATGTCGCGTCCACGCGAATTCGACGAAGACTACGTTCTAGAGCAAGCTCTGAATGTTTTCTGGGAGAAGGGCTACGACTCGACGTCGCTGGCTGATCTTCAGGAAGTGACGGGACTGATGAAGTCCAGTCTCTACAAGGCGTTTGAGAGCAAGGAAGGGCTGTTCCGGCGGGTCGTCGAGCGCTATCACCGCGACCATCTGGGCTTTCGCGGGCAGGCGCTGGCGCAAGCGACACCGAAGCTGATTGCCGAATCGCTGCTCAATGGCATCGTCGATCTGCATACGGGGAAGAACACGCCTTCCGGTTGTCTGGTGACGCTCGCGGCCCTTGCGTGCAGCGCTGACGCGCGTCCGCTCGCTGATGAACTGTCGGAAAGCCGCGACGCGTTCGAGCGGCGCCTGCGTGCCCGCTTCGAGTCGGTGAAGGATGCAGGGCCGCTGCCGGCAGGCATGACGAGCCATGACGCTGCCGCGTTCCTGTCGACGCTGATCCAGGGGCTCGCCGTGCAGGCGAGAGGCGGCGCGACGCGTCGCCAGCTTCGTCAGCTCGTGGGCGCCGTGCTGAAGAGCTGGCCCGACGAGGCGCCAGGCGCGAAGCGCGCCGCTGGACGTGCGAAAGGCGCGTAAGGGCGAAACGGCGGATCACGCGGATAGCGTCACGCGCAGCACCGGCATGCCCGGCGGCGCCTGGGTCAATGGGCGCCGGACGCGTCGCCACCGCCGCCGCGCGCGGGCCGCGTGATCCAGATGAGCGGGATGATCAGCACGAAGATGATCGCCGACGCGTAGAAGATGTCGTTGAGTCCCATCATCGCGGCCTGCGTATTGACGGTGAAATCGAACAGCGCATTCGACGACGACGGGCTGATGTGCAGCAGGGACTGCGTCGCGTCCATCGATTGCGCGAACACGGGGTTGTTCGCGTTGGCCTGCTCGGTCAGCCGCTCGTGATGCAGGATGGTGCGGTTGTTCCAGGCGGTGCCCGCAATCGAGGTCCCCACCGCGCCGCAGAACACCCGGACGAAATTCGACAGGCCCGCCGCGGCCGGCACTTTCGGGCCCGGCTGGCCCGACAGGATGATGGCCGTCAGCGGCACGAAGAACATCGCCATGGGGATGCCTTGCAGCAGCGTGGGCAGCACCAGGTGCCACGTGTCGATCTCGACCACGTAGTTCGAGCGCATGAAGAACACGATCGCGAAGCCGATGAACGCGAGCGTCGCAATGATGCGCGCGTCGGAGCGCGGCAGCACGCGGCCCATCACGGGCGCGAGGATCACCGCGAAGATGCCGAGCGGCGCCGTGACGAGGCCGGCGTCGACGGAGCGGTAATTCAGGTACTCCTGCATCCATTGCGGCAATAGCACGAGGTTGCCGAAGAACACGCCGTACGCGACCGAAATCGCGACCGTGCCGCCCAGAAAGTTGCGCTGCGTGAACAGCCTGAGATCGACGATAGGATTGGGCTCCGTCAACTCCCATACAAGGAAGAACGCGAAGCTGATCACGGCCGTGACCGCCAGCGCGACGATCACAGGCGAGCCGAACCAGTCGAGATCCTTGCCCTTGTCGAGCATGATCTGCAGCGACGCGACCCATGTGATCAGCAGGCCGAGACCGACGACGTCGATGGGCAGCTTGCGCGTGGGCGTTTCCCGCGTGCGGTAGATCGTCCAGGTGACGCCCGCCGCGAAAATACCGACGGGAATGTTGATGTAGAAGATCCACGACCACGAGTAACTATCGGTGATCCAGCCGCCGAGCGCGGGGCCCGCAATCGGGCCGACGGTCGCCGTCATCGCCCAGAGCGCGAGCGCCGTCGACGATTTTTCCTTCGGCCACGAACTGAGCAGAATGGCTTGCGACAGCGGAATCAGCGGGCCTGCCACCACGCCCTGAAACACCCGCGCGAGCAGCAGAATGGGCAGCGAGGGCGCGACACCGCACAGCCACGACGCGAGCACGAAGCCGAGAATCGCGCTGACGAACAGCTTGATCTGCCCGAAGCGCTGCGTGAACCAGCCTGTCAGCGGAATCGACACGGCGTTCGACGCCGCGAACACGGTGATGACCCACGTGCCTTCGTCGACGGACACGCCGAGATTGCCGGAGATGGTCGGAATCGCGACGTTCGCGATTGACGTGTCCAGCACGTTCATGAACGTCGCGAGCGCGACGGCGAAGGTCGCGAGCACCAGCTGGCCGCCCTGCAGCGGTGCCGTGGCCGCCCCGGGCGGGCCGGGCGGCGCGGTGGGCTTCGTTGCGGACGGCGCGTCGGGTTGATTCGGCTCGCTCAAACGGTTCTCCGGCGGTGGGCGGACACGGGCGCATACGAGGGGCCCGGGGCACGGTCGCACGACGTGACGGTATCGGCAGCATGCAGCTGTGCGCGGCGCAACATGCGGATGATAGTCGCATCCATCGAAACGCATCGGCGAGTCGTGCAGGCGCTAGCCAGAGCGCATCAGAAAGGGCTTGTCCAGTGCGGCGTCGCGCGCGAATGTCAGTTGTTGGGCGCCACTGACGCTTTGTGCAAAATACGCGCGAAAATATGACGTGCGGCGTATGCTGCCGCCTGCGCGTGACACGGCGGCGCAATGCCCGGCGTGCACGTCGCGCACCACGAAAGGATGAAGGCGATGGCCTGGGAACAATTCGACAACGGCTGGCGGCTCGCGCCCGCCGAAGGACGGGCAACGGCGCTGGTCGTGCTGTTGCATGGCGTCGGCAGCAATGCTCAGGACCTCGTGCCCCTCGCGGACATCTGGCGCGAAGCGCTGCCGCACGCGGCGTTCGTGTCGCTCGACGGCAGCGAGCCGTTCGACGGCGGCTTCGGCGGCCGTCAATGGTTCAGCCTGCGCGATGTCGATGCGAACAACCGTCCGGGCCGAGTCGCGGCCGCGTGGCCCGCGCTGCAAGCAATGCTGGACACCGAACTCGCGCACTGGGGCCTGGACTACGGCCAACTGGCGCTGGTGGGTTTCTCGCAGGGCTCGATGATGTCGCTGCATCACGTCGCGACGAACCCGCAGGGCGCGGCCGTCGTGGTCGCGTTTTCGGGGCGGCTCGCATCGCCCGTGACAGCGAAGAGCGCCACGCCCGTGACGCTGATCCACGGCGACGCCGACAACGTGATTCCCGTCGACGAAACGGAACGCGCGGCCATTGCGCTGCACGACGCGGGCTTCGAAGTCGACGCGTACGCGCTGCCGGGCGTCGGCCACACCATCTCCGGCGAGGGCGTCGCGCTTGGCCGCGATGCCCTCGTGCGCGCGCTCGCGCCGCTTGCCGGGTCCTGATCGGTTGTCTTCATCCCGCCTCTGTGAGATCCCTCGAAAGGCCGGTCGACACGGCCGCCGATGAGCGGTCGTGCATGCGGCCGTAAGCGGCCGTAAGCGGCTGTAAGGCGGGTTTCCGAATCAATCTTCCTAAAGTTCGCTGAGCAATTGCCGATATGCGCTCTAGAGCCGGAAAAACTTTCCGACGCACGAACGCGCCGGATCGTCGCGCCGTACGTTTGACATTTTGCTGCCGGTGAGGCAGTTCACTCCTTTTAAAAGAGCCTGAACATGGCCAGATCGAATGCGCAGTCATCGTTGTTTGGACGCCTGTTCCGCCAGTCCGTGGCGGTCGATCTCGGCACGGCCAACACGCTGATCTACACCGACGACGGCGGCATCGTGCTCAACGAGCCGTCGGTCGTGTGCTTCGACAAGCACGAAGCGGCGGCGGGGAAGACCCGCGTCGCGCTGGTGGGCAGCGAGGCCAAGCAGATGCTGGGCCGCGTCCCCGTCAACATGGAAGCGGTGCGGCCGATGCGCCACGGCGTGATCGCCAATTTCCCCGCGGCTGAGCACATGATCCGGCAGTTCGTCGACATGGCGCGCCCGCGGCCGTTCTTCGCGCGCCGCGCCGCGTTCACGATCTGCGTGCCGTCGGGCGCGACCCAGGTCGAGCGCCGCGCGATCCGCGAGGCGGCCCACGCCGCGGGCGCGTGGAAAGTGAACCTGATCGACGAGTCGCTGGCCTCGGCCGTCGGCGCGGGCTTGCCCGTCTCGGCGCCGACGGGCTCGATGGTGGTCGACATCGGCGGCGGGACGACGGAAATCGGCGTGATCGCGCTGGGCGGCAGCGCGTACAACGGCTCGATCCGCATCGGCGGCGACCAGCTCGACGCGGCGATCATCAAGCACGTGCGCACCAACTTCGGCGTGCTGCTCGGCGATCAGACGGCGGAACTCGTGAAGAAGACGATCGGCTCGGCGCTCGCCATTGTGCCGCCCGACACGATGCGCGCGACGGGCCGCGGCGTCGACGACGGCCTGCCGCGCACGGTCGAGCTGTCGACGCAGGACGTCGTCGACGCCATCGCCGCGCCGCTGCGCCAGATGCTGGCCGCCGTGAAGGGCGCGCTGGAAAATGCGCCGCCCGAACTCGTCACCGACATCGCGGATGCAGGCATCGTGCTGACGGGCGGCGGCGCGCTGCTCGGCAATCTCGACCGCTATTTCAGCAATGAGCTGGGCGTCGACGTGCGCGTGGCCGACGAGCCGCTGACGTGCGCCGTGCGCGGCGCCGGCGCGGCGGCGAGCGCAGGGCTGCTCGACATGTCGGCGTACGACTGACGCAATCGTTTGACATGGTTCGCGCCGCGGCTCCGCAAGGCGAGCGTCGCGAACGCAGCGCACATTGGCGCTGCACGCGCGAAAGAAAGCGCTATGTGACAATCAGGCTTTGACGGCGCGCGCGTGATAACCGCGCGCCTTTTCATTTGCCTTCTTCAGTGAATCAGACTTCCGCTTCGAACGCGCTCTCCATCCACTT
>BBSL01000403.1 GCA_001319865.1 Burkholderia sp. E7m39
ACGGCTTGCGTATGCCTTACGTCGAACAGGGCGAAGGCGAACTGCTGCTCTTCGTGCATGGCTCGCTGTGCGATTACCGTTACTGGGAACCGCAGCTCGCGGGCTTGTCCAGGCGTTATCGATGCGTTGCCGTGAGCCTCACGCATTACTGGCCCGAAACTACAACGCCCGCTGACGTTCCGTTCAGCTGGAGCAATCACGCGGATGAAGTCGCGCAGTTCATCGAGCGGCTGGGCGCGGGGCCCGCGCATGTGATCGGGCATTCGCGCGGCGGATGTGTCGCGTATCACTGCGCGCGGCGTCACGCGCAACAGGTGAAGACGCTGACGCTCGCCGATCCCGGCGGCCCGTTGCAAACGGGCGACCGCGCGCCTGCCAATTTGCCCGAGACGGTCAACGCACTGCGTGCGCGCGCGGCGCAGCTAATCGAAGAGGGTGAAGTGGAGGCGGGCTTGCAGCTATTCGTCGATTCGGTGAGCCGTCCGGGCTTCTGGGCGAAGAGCACGCCGGGCTTTCGGCGCATGGCCACGGACAACGCGTCGACGCTCGCGCGGCAGTTCCGTGATCCGCTGCCCGCCTACACGCGCGAGAACGCAGCGCAGGTGAAGTGCCCCGTGCTGCTGATCGACGGCGAGAAGAGCCCGCTGATGTTCCGCCGCACGGCCGAAACGCTTGCGTCGTGGCTGCCCGATGCGCGCCGCGAGACGGTGATGGGCGCATCGCATGGCATGAACCTCGCGCATCCCGCTGCTTTCAACCGTTTCGTCGACGCGTTCATTCAGGGCGCGAAACCTTCCTGACGTAGATAGCGCACCTGCGCCATTGGCGCCCGGCAGCGCGAACATGTCTGACGCGTCAGTCTTTCGCGTGCGCGTCGACATCGAGCGCGCGCTCGGCCGGTTCGCCCACGAGGCCGCGATAGTACAGATGGACACCGATCGCGAGCGAGTCGTGGCGGATTTCGTTAAAGGCCTTCCACGCCTTCACGGGCTCCTTGAACACGAGATAGTGCGCTTCATGCGAGATCAGGCGCGCGACCTGGTGCAGGCCGTGACCATGCAGACGATCGACGAGCGCATCGAGGCTGCGATGCGTGCGCGCGTCCGTGCGCGGGTAGAGCATGTGCAGAACGGCGACCTTCTCCGTTGCCAGCGCCGCCGACATCGCGAGCACGATGTCCTGATGGTTCAGCGCCGTGACGGCGATGTCGTCGGCATCTTCGGTCGCGGGAAAGAGCGTGTCGATGTTCATGTTCATTTTGGTCGTTCCTGTGTCTGACTTTAAAAAAGACCCGCCGTAGTCACGGCGGGTCCAAGACAGCAATGTGTTTGCAGGGGAAGCGAAACACGAATGCAGTATCGCAAACGCCATCGCGTTTGGCGCCCCATCGGCGAGCAAAACATTGTTGCGATGATCGCTCCAACTTTCATTTGTCTGTCGGCGCAAAGCCTTGTCCCTGCGTCGAGTATTGCGGTGTGCGAGATGGATTGTTGCGCGCGAGCGTGCCAATCAAAGCACTTGGCCGCCGTAAAATGCATGCGGCCGCCGGGTGCGGCGATCCGCACAGCCGCGCGTTTGCGCCTGTGCCGCGTAACGCGCGTCCGGCCCTCGCATGTCATGCAATGCAATGTCGAAAGGAATCCCTGATGAACGTATCAACGACGAAAGCCACGCTGTCGTTTTCGAATAGCGACGAAAAGATCGAATTGCCGGTTTATAAAGGATCGATGGGTCCGGATGTGATCGACATTCGCAAGCTGTATGCGCAAACGGGCAAGTTCACCTACGACCCTGGCTTCATGTCGACGGCCTCGTGCAACTCGTCGATCACGTATATCGACGGCGACAAGGGCGAGCTGCTGTATCGCGGCTATCCCATCGACAGCCTCGCGTTGAACGCCGACTTCCTCGAAACGTGCTACCTGCTGCTCAAGGGCGAGCTGCCCACGCTGCAGCAGAAGAAAGAATTCGAAGAGACCGTCACGAAGCACACGATGGTGCACGAGCAGATGCACTTCTTCTTCCGTGGCTTTCGCCGCGATGCGCACCCAATGGCGATTCTGGTCGCCGCAGTCGGGGCGCTGTCGGCGTTCTACCACGACTCGCTCGATATCAACGACCCGACGCATCGCGACGTGTCCGCGATCCGCATGATCGCGAAGCTGCCTACGCTCGTGGCGATGGCTTACAAATATTCGATCGGCCAGCCGTTCGTGTACCCGCGCAACGACCTGTCGTACAGCGCGAACATCATGCACATGATGTTCTCGAACCCGGCTGAGGAGTACAAGGTCAATGACGTGCTGGTGCGCGCGCTCGACCGCATCCTGATCCTGCACGCCGATCACGAGCAGAACGCGTCCACGTCGACGGTGCGTCTGGCGGGTTCGTCGGGCGCGAACCCGTTCGCGTGTATCGCAGCCGGTATCGCGTGTCTGTGGGGCCCGGCGCACGGCGGCGCGAACGAAGCGGCGCTGAACATGCTGGAAGAAATCGGCTCGGTCGACAATATTCCGAAGTTCATCGAGCAGGTGAAGGACAAGAATTCGGGCGTGAAGCTGATGGGCTTCGGCCACCGTGTGTACAAGAACTACGATCCGCGCGCGAAGCTGATGCGCGAGACCTGCCACGAAGTGCTGAACGAACTGGGCCTGCACGACGACCCGCTGTTCAAGCTCGCGATGGCGCTCGAAAAGATCGCGCTGGAAGACGAATACTTCGTGTCGCGCAAGCTGTACCCGAACGTCGATTTCTACTCGGGCATCGTGCAGCGCGCACTCGGCATTCCGACAGCGATGTTCACCTGCATCTTCGCGCTCGCGCGCACCGTGGGCTGGATCGCGCAATGGACGGAAATGATCGCCGATCCCGAGCAGAAGATCGGCCGTCCGCGTCAGCTGTTCGTCGGCGAAACGCCGCGCGAGGCGAAGCCGATCGCAAAACGCTGAACTCGTTGAACATCGGCTGATACAAGGCTTGCTTTTGAACGCCGCTATCCGCGGCCTCGTCTGAAAGTGCAGACGCCGCTTCCGCAAAAGGGAAGCGGCGTTTGTTTTTGTGGCCTTGCGTGCTCAATTGAGAAGGACGACGAAGCAAATATCGCGCTCACGATGACGTTGCGAAAACATCGCGTGCGCATTGCACCAGCTGGCAAGCAACAGACACCGAAAAGACAGCACGACCCGTGCCAAATAGCAGGATTCGCAGCCGATTTCGCCTTTCAATGTAAATTTCATGAAGAATCGGGGCACCCGTCGTACTATCCTCTGTCCTACTTCCGCTAACCTTCTACAATCCCCGGAACGAAGTTCATCGGAACGAAGCCACCAGAACAGGAGCGAGCTGATGCAGGACCCAGAAGCACTCGGCGGGCTGACCCATCAGGGCGGCGTCGACTATCGCGGCGATGAGGCAGATGGCGCGTTCATTGCCCCGGAAAACCTGAACGTCGCGAGCGCGACGCAGCACGTGCTGAAGTCGGGCGGCACGTTCATCGTCAACGATCCCCTCGGCGACGTCACGGGCCATGACGACGGCCTGTTCGTCAACGATACCCGCGTGCTGTCGCAACTGCGCCTGACCTTCGGCGGCCGTGCGCCGTCGCTGCTGTCGGGCAGCGTAAGCAGCGACAACACCTCAT
>BBSL01000404.1 GCA_001319865.1 Burkholderia sp. E7m39
TCTGTCCGTGGCCGTGCAGGTCGAGGCGCACAAGGGCGCGCCCGACGTCGATGTGCCGCAATCCACGCATACCGTTACCGAGCTGCACGTGTCGCAGATCGACGCGGCACGGCCGCGCGTGGGCCGCTCCGCCGTGCGCGCGGCGCTCGTCGACGCGCACCTCGTGATGCGCGAGCGGCGCCGCGCGTCGGCGCGCGTGCGCTCGAGCAATCCGCTGTTCAACGCGTGGATCGACCGCTCGCAGGCGGACCTGAATCTGCTGACCACGGATCTCTCCTCGGGGCCTTATCCGTACGCGGGCATTCCGTGGTTCTCGACGCCGTTCGGGCGCGATGCCGTGATCACATCGCTGCAGACGCTGTGGCTGCAACCCGGCCTTGCGCGCGGCGTGCTGCGCTTTCTCGCCGAGCATCAGGCGACGGAAGATTCGGCGTTCCGCGACGCCGCGCCCGGCAAGATCATGCACGAGATGCGTCGCAGCGAAATGGCCGCGACGGGCGAGGTGCCGTTCGCGCTGTACTACGGCGGCGTCGACACCACGCCGCTCTTCATCGTGCTGGCGGGCGCATACGTCGCGCGCACGGGCGACATGAGCCTCGTCGACGAATTGTGGCCGGCGCTGGAGCGCGCGGCGAAGTGGGTGTCGGGCGTGTGCGACCGCAACCGCTACGGGCTGCTCGACTACCAGCGCGCGTCGGACAGCGGGCTCGCAAACCAGGGCTGGAAAGACAGCCACGATTCCGTCTTCCACGCCGACGGCCGCTTCCCCGAGGGCCCGATCGCGCTCGTCGAAGTGCAGGCGTATGCGGCTTCCGCGTTCGACACGATGGCGCAGTTCGCGCTGCTGCGCGGCCTGTCCGACGACGCCGTGCGCTACACGCAGCGCGCCGCGACGATTCGCGCATGCGTCGAAGAGCGGTACTGGATGGACGACGCGAGTTTTTACGGCATCGCGCTCGACGGCAAGGGCGAGTTGTGCCGGGTGCTCGCATCGAACGCGGGTCATCTGCTGGCGTTTGGCTTGCCGAAGCGCGAGCGCGGCGAGGCCGTGGCGCGCGCGCTCGAATCGACGCTGTTCCATACGGGCTGGGGCGTGCGCACGCTGGCGGCGGGCCAGCCGCGTTTCAATCCGATGGCGTATCACAACGGCTCCGTGTGGCCGCACGACAACGCACTGTGCGCGCGCGGGCTCGCGAAATACGGCGGCAAGGCGGCCGCGGTGCGGCTGTTGCAGGCGCTGTTCCAGGCGGCCGTGAACTTCGACATGCGCTTGCCGGAGCTGTTTTGCGGCTTTCCGCGCCGGCGCGGCGAGCCGCCCACGGCGTATCCCGTCGCGTGTCTGCCGCAGGCGTGGGCGGCCGGCTCGCCGTTCATGATGCTGGAAGCGTGCCTGGGCATGACGATCGACGCCGAGCGCCGCGAAGTGGTGATCGAGCAGCCGATGCTGCCCGACGGCATCGACTGGATCGAGATCGGCGATCTGCGCGTCGGCGATGCTTCCGTGTCGATCACGTTCCGGCGCGTGGCGGGCAAGGTGGTGGCGTCGGCGGAACAGGGCAACGTGCGCGTGATCGCGCTGCTGTAGCGGGCGCAAACCCGTGGCGCAGCAAAACGTCTACGTGATGTTCAAGGGCGCGCTGAAGCTCGGCGTGCCCTTTCTCGACGGCTACAAGGGCGACCCGCACTATGTGATCGTGCTCGACGATACGGAGGGCGGCGAGTTCGCGATCGTGACCAACGTGAAGTCGGATAGCTCGCTCACCGGGCCGGCGGGTTATCACGTGCTGTATGCATGGAACCCGTACTTCGATCATCCGATGGTGGCCGATCTCGTGAAGCTGCCGGCCGGCCTGAACCAATCCGGCTTTCCGAAGCTCGACTACGTGCATGATCCGCGTCTCGTCGATCTGCCGTCGATGCGGCCCATCACGCTCGACACGGCAACTGGGCACAACGACATCAACGCGCTCGTCAACGGCATGCTGCAGCTGGACATGTCGGCGGCGCCCGTCGACTATCTGTATCCGGGCAAGAGCGGCAACGACATGCGGCGCGGCTGGAAGCCCGCGAAGAACGTCACCGTGTACGGTTTTGGCTTCCTGTTCGAGCCGGAACACGACGGCTTGCACGAAACGCATATGAATCAGGGCAACCCGAAGCCGCAGCCGGGCAGCCGCGTACGCGATCATTCGTCGGAGAACGGCACGTTCCAGGACGGCGCGGTGATCGTCGAAGTGGACGGGCGCTTTCAGGCGCTCTTCGTCGCGTTTCAGACCCAGCTCGTGCCGACCGACAACCGCGGCTGGCCGATTTCCGGCCTGTCGCATCCCATTCTCGGCTAGCGGGGCGCGGCGTGCGCGGCCTGCACGCGAGCCGCGCAGCTTGAAGCGCGTGGTGCGGGTGCTAAGCTTGCTTAAGCGTTTAGCGTTTTTCTGGTCGCGCGGCGATTCGCCCGTTTCTTCAGACGTGGCGGGCGCTGCGTCGTAGCCCAAGGGAGAAGCTCATGGCGGCACGCTCGATTGCCTCGTTGTCTCTTTCGTTCGGCCTTGTGTCGATTCCCGTCAAGCTGTACTCCGCGACGGAAAGCAGTTCCGACGTGCGCTTCAATCTGCTCGCGCCCGACGGTTCGCGCGTGAAGCAGCAGTACATTGCCGAATCGACGGGAGCCGTGGTCGAGCGCTCGTCGATGAAGAAGGGCTACGAGTTCGAGAAGGACCGCTTTGTCGTTTTTACCGCCGACGAGCTGAAGGCGCTGGAAGAAAGCGCGAGCCATGTCGTCGAGATCGTCGCGTTCATTCCGGAGAAATCGGTCGATCCCGTCTACTACGACAAGGCGTACTACATCGCGCCCGACAAGCGCGGCGGCAAGCCGTACAGCCTGCTGCAGCAGGCGCTGGCGGAGAGCGGCCGCTGCGCGCTGGCGAAATGGGCGTCGAAGGGCAAGACGCGCATCGTGCAGGTGCGGCCTAACGCCGACGGGCTCGTATTCCAGCAGCTTCTATTCGCCGACGAGGTGCGCTCGATCAAGGACCTCAACATCGAGCACGTCGCCGTATCGGCTTCCGAGCTCAAGCTCGCGATGCAGATCATCGAGCAGGGCACCGAAGATCACTACGACCCGGCCGCCTACGAGGACGAGGAGAAAAAGCGCATTCTCGCGGCCATCGACCGGAAGATCGAGGGCAAGCAGGTGATTTCGACGGAGCGCGCCGACGCGCCCGCCGAAGGCGGCGAAGTGATCGACCTGATGGAAGCGCTGCGCGCGAGCCTGCGCGGCGGCGAGAAGTCAAAGCCCGCTGCGTCGAAGCGCAAGGCCGCTGAGCCCGTGACCGATATCGCCGCGGCGCCGAGAACGCGCAAGCCGGCCGCGCGCGCGGCCAAGACATCCACGGCGGCTCCCGCCGAACCGCCGGCGAAGGTGCGGGCCCGCAAGTGACGCGAGCGGAAGCGGCGCATAGCCTGACGATGCGCGAGCTGCAATCGATGCTCGGCGTCTCGCGCAGCATCATCAATGGGCTGATCGACGCCCGTTTCGTGACGCCCACGCGCGGGCCGCGCAACACGCTGCGCTTCACGTTTCAGGACGTCGTGCTGCTCAGGACGGCCTTGCAGTTGCGCGCAGCGAATATCGCGCCGCGCCGCATCGTGCAGGCGCTCACGCGGCTGCGCGCGGAATTGCCGGATGAATTGCCGCTGTCGGGTATCCGCGTGACGGCTGTCGGCAACGACATCGCCGTCAGAACGGGGCCCGCGCAATGGGATGCCATCACGGGCCAGCACCTGCTCGACTTCGAAATTGCCGATATCAAGGGCGACGTGGTGTTTCTGGAATCGACGCCAGGCCCGAAGGACGCCGCGCGGCAGGCCGAGGAATGGTATGACCTTGGCGGGCAGATGATGAAGTCGGATGCGAAGGGGGCCGAACAGGCGTATCGAAACGCGATCGCGCTCGCGGCAGAACCGTTCTATGCCGCCTATGTCGATCTGGGGGCGCTGCTGTGCGAGAGCGAAGGGCGCTGCGACGACGCGCTGCGCGTCTTCGACGAAGCCCTCGCGCTTTTCCCCGACGACGCCGTGCTGCACTTCAACCGCGCGGTCGCCCTCGAAGGGCTCGACCGGCTCGACGAAGCGGAGCGCAGTTACGAGCGTTGCCTCGAACTCGATCCGTCGTATGCGGACGCGCATCACAATCTCGCGATCCTGCTGGAAAGCCTCGGCGACAAGCAAGGCTTGTTGCGGCATCTGAATGCGTATCGGCGGCTTACCACGTGATGTGGCCAGCGTAATCGGCGGGCGCGCAAAAAGAGGTAGACTTTCCGCTTACCGCTTTTTGCGCGGCGCGCTGCTTGTTTCAAGTGCGAAAGCACATACGTATTGAAGACTGGACAAACAGAATTGAGGTCCACAACCCATGCGGAAACCCGAATTCAATGACGCGGACAGCGCACGTCCGGAACTGCTGTGCTATCTCGTGGCGATTGCGGCGGCGTCGTATGCGCTGTCGGGCGACTGGCGCGTCGATCATGTCGTCGAATGCTGCCGCCGCTGGCTCGCCAAAAACGCCATGAAAATGCACTGGCTCGATCGCGTGAAGATCGGCCAGCTGGCATTGAAGATCGCCAGCGAGGATCTGCTGGACGCGGGTATCGCCGTGCGGCTGTCCAGCGTCAATGCGCTTTTCACGAGCGAGATGGAACTGAACGAAGCGAGCACGATGGTGCAGCGAATGATGTCGCTGTGTCAGGAAGCGCTCTGACCCCTCGGCTGACGCCGCCATGCAGCGTTGCGCCACCCAAACACTGTGTTGCAACTTCGATAGCTGACCGCTCGACGGGGCCGATCCATACTTCAGGTCGGTCGCGCACCGCGTCGTGCAGGTGCGAGCGTTGAGCTTAGAGGTCGTCGTGAAGAAGGTCGAAGTCAATCGGGTTTCGTCGGGTCGGCTCGGTCTGATACGGCGGCGCGTGGCAGTCGCCGTGCAAAGACGGATTGCCTACGCGGTCGTGGTGGGACTCGTGCCGGTGCTGCTGCAGGCGTGTGCGAGCCCGAGCCGTGTCGAAGAGGCGGGTGATCCGGGGCGCTATACGCTGCACGCGAGCGCGGCGGGCGGAAGCGTCGCGTGGGCGCGCTCGCACAAGGCCGTGATACAGAGCGCAAGCGATTTCTGCGAGCAGCGCGGGCAAATGCTCAGCGTCGTATCGGAAACATCGAAGGGTGTGCGAGCGCTCGAAAAACACGAGGCCGATCTCACGTTCGAATGTCACGCGCGGTTCTAGTGAGAAGGTGATGGTGGTCGTCACGCCGCGGTTGCTGTTGCCCTCGCGCACGATGGCATCCGCGCACGCGCTTCAGGCGGAGGTAGCGTGCTTCGCCGTCTGATCGAGGGGAAGCACGCGGGCGGCGCGGCTCGCGGGGCGAGCCGGCTTCAGTCTTGCGGCAAGGATTCCTCGACGGCTTGCCAGTGCTCGGTCACGGCCTTGTCCGTGATGCGCACCTTCGCGAGCAGGGGCACATAGCCGCGCAGCTTGATTTCACTGACCGCGAGCATTTCCGAGCGGTAGGTTTCCTCGGTCACCTTGGTGCCGTCCTTGAATTCGACGGTGTATCCATCGATAGGCCCCCAGCGGCCCTTTGGTACGGGTTCCACATACACGTGCTGCATCTGATATCTCCAGCGTTATGAAAAAGCACTGGACGGCTGATGACGACTTGCTCAGGTTGGTTGAGTCGTCATCGAATGCCGCCTCCCTTGCATAGAGCGTATCGAAGAAAGATTCGTGTGCGCGCTCCGCCGCGTAGGCGGAATTCAAAAGAAAATGACTTTATAATCAATGGCTTAATCGTTCCATTTCGCAATGAGGAAAGCGGTTTTCCGATGCGCATTGCAAGTGCCGCATCGCGTCACGGAGGGTTTCGACACACGGGCAGTTGTTTTGCATTGTGGGATCGCGCGAGGGACGCGCACTCGTGCGTCGAATGAGCCGAAATACCTGGCTGACCCCGGGTGATAACATTTGTTGTTATCTTCCTCGCCCGGTACACCGTATGCCCGACAACTTCGACCAGCTCGCCGCCCTGATCCGTGGACGTTTCTCCGAACTCAGTCCGCAATTCCAGATGGGCGCGGCGTTTCTGCTCGATCATCCCGACGAGGTTGCTGTGTCGTCGATGCGCAAGGTCGCCGAGCGCGCGCAGGTGCAACCCGCGTCGCTGGTGCGGCTGTCGCAGCAGTTGGGCTTTCCCGGCTGGAACGAGTTGCGCGACCTGTTCGTCGCGCGCGTGCGCACGCGGCCGGAGCCGCTGACGAGCCGCGCCCGCTCGCTCGTCAAGGGTCATGCGAAAGACGCGCTCGCGCACGATCTGCTCGTCGCGCATCAGCACAATCTAGAAGTCACGGCCGCCCACAACACGCGCGTCACCGTCGAAGCCGCGAAGCTGCTGCGGCGCGCGCCGCACGTACACGTCGCCGGGTTTCGCTCGTGCTATCCCGTTGCGTTCGGTTTCGTCTACGGCTACCGGCTGTTCCGCTCGTCGGTGTCGCTGCTGACGGGCGAAGCGGGCACGCTGGAGATGCAGTTGCGCGGCATCGAAGCCGACAGCGCGACGGTCGTCGTCAGCTTCGCGCCGTATTCCGTCGAAGCGGCGCGCGTCGCAGAGGCCGCGCTCGAAAAAGGCAGCAAGCTGATCGCCATCACCGACAGCGCCGTGTCACCCATCGCGTTGAACGCCGACAAGGTGCTGATCTTTTCGCACGAAAGCCCGTCGTTCTTCCCGTCGCTGGTCGCGGCGACGGCGATCGCCGAATCGCTCGTCGCGCATCTGCTCGCGCTCGAAGGCACGGACGCGGTCCAGCAACTCGAACTCGCCGAACAATCGCTGCACGCGAAGGGCGCCTACGTGCCCTGATCGAACGGACGCGGTCCGCTTGCCGCAACAAGCGCGATTGCACGGCACCGTCATTGACAACATATGTTGTTGTGACATATAAATACGCATCGCGTGTTGAATCGATGTTCGAGGTGCCGTGTGTCGAAGCAGGATTGGGAGTTGCACCGCATTGCGGGCGAGCCGCATGAGATCGGCCGCCGGCTCGGCGAGCTGGCGCGGCCGGTGTTCGATGGCTATATGCAGCAAAGCGCGGCCTGGCACGACGTGCGCAAATGGCGCGGCCACGCGTTCGTGCAGCGCCTGCGCGATGCGGCGCGCGCGCATTGTCCCGAGCAACTGGCCGAACTCGACGGTATCGCGATGGGGCTCGGCTGGTCGGCCGACGATATTTTTCTCTGGAATTGCCGCGGCGAACTGGTTCACAACACGCCCGACGGCTGCACGACGTTCGCGGCGGCCGGCGCAGACCACACGCTGATCGCCCATAACGAAGACGGCGATCCTTTTCTGCTCGGCAAGGGCTGGCTGGTCGAGGTTCGGCCCAACGGCAAGCCCGGCTTCGTCAGCTTCTATGATCCCGGTTCGCTGCCCGGTCATACGTTCGCGGTCAACCGCGCGGGGCTCGTTCAGGCCATCAACAATCTGCGCATCAGTCAGTCTGCCGCGGGCGTGCCGCGCATGCTTCTGGCGCGCGCCGTGCTCGATGCAGGAACGCTCGACGAAGCCGTCGAACGCCTTGCCGACACGCCGCGCGCAAGCGGCTTTCATCACACGCTGGGCGCAGCGGGCGATCGCCGCGTGTTGAGCGTCGAGGCCACGGCGATGCGCTGTTCCGTCGAGCGGGTTGCGCGCGTGTCAGGGCACGCCAATCACATGATTCATCGCGGTTGCGGCGGCGAAGCGCAAATCGTCACGGACTCTTCGCGCGATCGTCAGGCGCGTGTCGAAGCACTGCTGCAACTGCACGACGCGCGCATCGACGGCGATCTGCTGGTCGACATGCTGCACGACAAGGCGCCCGCGGGCCTGCCCATCTACCGTGATGACCCCAATGACCCCGATGGCGAAAACACGCTCGCCACCGCGCTATTTCACATTCGCGACGAAGGCGTCGCGCTGCAGGTGAGGGCGCAGCGCGCCGTCGTGTTCGAAACCTTCGTTGCACGCGCGACGGCGTGACAGCCGCACGCATCAGCCCATTCAAGGACAGCGCATGACTACCGTATTCCATCGCATGCCGAAGCAGAGCTTGCCCGTCGCCGTCAAAGGCGAGGGCATCGAGATCGTCGATTCGACGGGCAAGCGTTATATCGACGCGTCGGGCGGTGCGGCCGTTTCGTGCCTCGGCCACAGCAACCAGCGCGTGATCGACGCGATCAAGCGCCAGGCGCAGCAGCTGCCGTATGCGCACACGTCGTTCTTCACGACGCAGCCCGCCGAGGAACTCGCCAATCATCTGATCGATCGCGCGCCTGCGGGACTCGAACACGTGTACTTCGTGTCGGGCGGCTCGGAGGCGATCGAGGCCGCGCTGAAGCTCGCGCGTCAGTATTTCGTCGAAATCGGGCAACACGAGCGGCGTCATATCATTGCGCGGCGTCAGAGCTATCACGGCAACACGCTGGGCGCGCTGGCGATCGGCGGCAATGCGTGGCGCCGCGAGCCGTTCCTGCCGCTTTTGATCGACGCGCATCACGTGAGCCCGTGCTACGCCTATCGCGAGCAGCGCGCGGACGAAACCGAGCAGCAGTTCGCGCAGCGCCTCGCCGACGAACTGGAACAGAAGATTCTCGAACTCGGGCCCGACACGGTGGCGGCGTTCGTCGCGGAAACGGTGGTCGGCGCGACGGCGGGCGCGGTGCCGCCCGTGCGCGAATACTTCCGCAAGATCCGCGCGGTGTGCGACCGCTACGGCGTGCTGCTGATCCTCGATGAAATCATGTCGGGCATGGGGCGCACCGGTTATCTGTTCGCGTGCGAGGAGGACGGCGTCGCGCCCGACCTGTTGACGATCGCGAAGGGCCTGGGCGCCGGCTATCAGCCGATCGGCGCGACGCTCGTGAGCGACAGGATCTATCAGGCGATCACGGGCGGCTCCGGCTTCTTCCAGCATGGCCATACCTACATCGGCCACGCGACGGCATGCGCGGCCGCGCTCGAAGTGCAGCGCGTGATCGACGACGAACATCTGCTCGACAACGTCAAGGCGCGCGGCGAGCAGCTGCGCTCGCTGCTGCGCGAGCACTACGCGAAGCATCCGCATATCGGCGACGTGCGCGGCCGGGGGCTCTTCGTCGGCGTGGAGCTGGTGCGCGAGCGCGCGACGAAAACGCCGTTCGATGCGTCGCTGAAGCTGCACGCGGCGATCAAGCGTGAGGCATTCCAGCGCGGATTGATGGTGTATCCGATGGGCGGCACCGTCGACGGCAAGATCGGCGATCATGTGCTGCTTGCGCCGCCGTTCATCTGCACGAGCGCGGACATCGAGCGGATTGCCGGCCTTCTGACGGAGGCGATCGAAGGCGCGCTGCGCGCGTCGGGCGCAGCCTGATCAACCGAACTCATCCAAGGAACGCGAGATGACCCACCGCCTGCCCACTTTCGACGCCGCCCATGCGTCGCCCGAGCAGAAAGCCGTGCTCGACGAGATCCTGTCGGGCCCGCGCGGCAACCTGAATGGACCGTTTCTCGGCTGGATTCATAGCCCGGAGCTTGCGCAGCATGCGCAGCGGCTCGGCGCATTCTGCCGCTACAAGACAGGTTTGCCGCTGCGGCTTTCGGAACTGGCCATTCTCGTCACGGCCGCGCGCTGGCAGGCGCAGGCGGAGTGGTTCATCCACTATCCCATCGCGCTTGACGCTGGCGTGCGCGCCAAAGACGCCGAAGCGATCCGTCTTGGCCATACGCCCGACTTCGCCGATGCCGACGACGCGCTGATCTACGCGTTCGCGACGCAACTGTATGACACGAAACGGGTGTCCGACGCGACGTACGCGAAGACCGTCGAGCGTTTCGGCCACGAAGTCACGATCAATCTGGTCGGGCTGCTCGGCTACTACGCGCTCGTCGCGATGACGCTGAACGTGTTCGACATGCGCGCGCAAGGGCAGGATTCCCTGCCGTTCGCCGAATAGGCGCGCGAGCGGCGCAGCGAGCGGCGCGAACGCCGCTAATTTCGCGAAAGCAAGGAACGCAAGGAACGAAAAAGCCCCGTGCGGACCGGCAGGTCTGCGCGGGGCTTCGCACATCCGACAGCAGCGCGCGAACGCTCGCGCGGGCCGTCGTGTCGTGACGTTTTCGCTTTGATGCTCAGTTGCCGCGCAGTTAGTTGCCGCGGAACGTCGAGAAGATACGCTGTTCGATGCTCGGACGCGAGCCCGATTGCGACGAGCCAGCCGACACGCCGCCCACTTCCGTCGCTTGCGACGTGGCGCCGAATTGGGGCTTGGCAGCCGGGTACGTCACGTCGTTTTCGTCGAGCGTGCCGTTTTGCTGGGCGGCCACCAGTTCGGCGCGAACCTGCGCGCGCGTCACGGGGGCATTGGCTTGCTGCGCGAACGAAACAGCGGGAACGATAAGAGCGGATGCGACGACAACTGCGGAAATAAGCGACTTCATGATGACCTCCAGAATTCGTTTGTTGATCGGTCCGGCTGGAACACGCCTTCCGAACCGTTGGCCAAAGTGTATTTCGAGAGAAGGTGGTGAAAAAAGTGGCAGTTTGGAGAAAGATTCTTGCGGTAGGTGAAATAATCGTCTGAGTCCAAGGCTTCACGGCAGCGCCATCGATATCCGCCTATGATGAAGTTTCGGTCCACGCCCACGGCCCCAACGTCCGGCGCTGCGGCCGGTGCCGACTCCGCGCGAACCCGGGCGGGACCAGTGCGGCAGGCATCGCGGTCGGCGCGGCAGCGCATGCTGGGCAAGGCACGGCGGGGCAGGATGCGGCAGCGCGCGCGACCCGCGCGAGCGCCCGTCCACACCAGGAGAGTCGAATGAAGCGCAAGGCATCAGCAATCTGGCAGGGCGGTCTGCAGGACGGCAAAGGCTCGATTTCCACCGATAGCGGCGTGCTCAAGGACACGCAGTATTCGTTTGCGACGCGCTTTGAAAACGGCATCGGCACGAATCCCGAAGAACTGATCGCGGCGGCGCATGCGGGCTGCTTTTCGATGGCGCTGTCGGCCGAACTAGGCAAGGCGAACATCAAGCCCGAGCGCATTTCAACCACGGCCACTGTCACGCTCGACAAGGACGGCGGCGGCTTTGCAGTGACGGCGTCGCATCTGGACGTCGTGGTGAAAATTCCGGGCGGCGACAAGACGGCGTTCGACAAGGCGGCCGCCGACGCCAAGGCCGGCTGCCCGA
>BBSL01000405.1 GCA_001319865.1 Burkholderia sp. E7m39
CGTCATCCGATGCGTGCGAGGCGTCCGCCTCGTGTGCATTGCGATCCTTTTGCCCGGGCGCGCTGGCACTGTCCGGGCAAAAGCCGCACGATCCCATCCCCTTTGCAACCGATGGAGCCGCGATGACATCACAGGCAGACAAGGCGCGCGCGTTTCGCGCGCTGCATGAGGCGGGCGTGCCGTTCGTCATTCCCAATCCGTGGGATATCGGTTCGGCGCGGTTGCTGGAAGCGCTCGGCTTCAAGGCGCTGGCGACCACCAGCGCGGGCTACGCGTTCACGCTCGGCTTGCCGGACAACGCCGTGGGGCGCGAGCAGATGATGCGGCATCTCGCCGAACTGGCGCCGTCGACGGATCTGCCCGTCAGCGCGGACCTGGAAAACGGCTTCGGCGATGCGCCGGAAGAGGCCGCCGAAACGATTCGCCAGGCCGCGGCAGCGGGCGTCGTCGGCGGTTCGATCGAGGATGCAACGGGCCGCGCCGACGATCCCATCTACGCACACGAATTCGCCGTCGAGCGCGTGCGCGCCGCCGTCGAAGCGGCGCGTTCGCTGCCGTTCCCGTTCACGCTGACGGCGCGCGCAGAAAACTACCTGAACGGCCGCCCCGATCTCGCCGATACGATCCGGCGCCTGCAGGCGTTCCAGGAGGCGGGCGCCGACGTGCTCTACGCACCGGGCCTGAAGACGCGCGACGACATCGCGGCTGTCGTCAGTTCCGTCGATCGTCCCGTCAACGTGCTGATGGGCATGGCGGGCATGGGCTTTTCCGTCGACGATCTCGCGCAGATGGGCGTGACGCGCATCAGCGTGGGCGGAGCGCTTGCGCGCGCGGCGCTGGGCGCGTTGCTGCGCGCCGCGAAAGAGATGCTCGGGCAGGGCACGTTCACCTACACGAACGAAGCGGCATCGATGAAAGAGATCGCCGATCTGTTTGCGTCGGTGCGCAAAAACGGTTGATGAGCGTCGACGCCGCTGTCACGACGTTTCGCGCGGATCGCCATCGCTTGCCTGCCGGCTTTTCACGTGATCGATGAAAGCGCGCAGCTTCGGCATGATCTGCCGGCGGTCCGGATAGCAGAGAAACACGCCCGGCATCATCGGCGCGTAGGCGTCCAGCACTCGCACGAGATTGCCCGCTCTCAACCCTTCGGCGGCGAGCGGCTCGGGCACTTGGGCCAGACCCATGCCTTCGATCGCCGCGCCCAGCATGGTCGGAAAATCGCTCGCGATGAAAGGGCCGGATACGGCGATCTCGACCGCGTGGCCGTTGTCGTTGAATGACCAGAGGGCGAGCGCGCCATCGGAGCGGCGCCACCGCAAGCATGCGTGCTGGCGCAGATCGTCGGTGCGTCGCGGCGGGCTACGCTGCGCGAAGTAGCCGGGGCTGCCGACGACGGCGAGACGAAATGGCGGCGTCAATGGCACGGCGACCATATCGGCGGCGACGAACTGACCGAGCCGGATGCCGGCGTCGAATCCTTCCGCTGCCAGGTCGACCAGTTCCTTGCTCGCGGCGAGTTCCACCTCGACCTCGGGATTGGCCTTGCAGAACGACGCGATCAGCGGTTCGAGCAGGATCGGGATGATCGCGCGCGGCACGGCCAGACGCAGCAGTCCGGCCGGCCGCTGGCCGAGTCCACGCGCGACCTCGCTCGCGGCGACAAGCTCTTCGAAAGCGGGCTTTGCGCGCGACAGAAACCGTTCGCCTGCTTCCGTCAGACCGACACTGCGCGTGGTGCGGACGAACAGCGCTGCGCCAATCCGCTCTTCGAGCATGCGCACCGTCTGGCTGACGGCCGATGGACTCACGCCGAGTTCCGCCGCGGCTTTGCGGAAACTGCGATGCTGGGCGACGCTCAGGAACACCGCCACCCCATCGAGTGCACCCTGCCTGACTGTGAAGTTCTGCTTCATGGCTCATCAACATTGTGACGAATAGTCGCCTGCGCGAGCCGATGGTACACCTAAGGTGCCGATCGGGAATGCGTGACGCCGACCCGTCGCCGAGTCCCGGATTCGTCTGGAGAACCGCTGATGACAGTTGCTTCTGTATTCGCACGTCTCGTCCCGCTGATTAGTGGCTGGCGGCGCTTGCGTGCTGCGCGTGCTGTGGTTATGCCAGCGGCTACGACGATGCGCTGGATGATTTCCATCTCGTTCGCCTACGGCAAACATCTGTCAGGAGGCAATATGTCGCCGCAAGTGCTTTTCCAGCTGCATCTCGTTCTCGGCTACGTCGCGTGGCTGCTTTGCTTCGGCGCATACGTCTGGCCCAAACTGAAATCGATGGCACCGTTCGAAGCGCAACGCGCCATCGCCACGCTGCACAGCTTCCGTTTCTTCGGGCTGGTATTCCTGCTGCCGGGCGTCGTCAGTCCGGATCTTTCTGCGCGCTTTGCCGTATTCGCTGCCTATGGCGATCTCGCGACGGGCGTGCTGGCCATGCTCGCGCTACTGACGGCACGCATGCGCCTGCTCTTCTGGCTATTCGTCGCCGCCTTCAATGTGGTCGGGTCGATGGACCTCATCGTCGACTACTATCACGCGATCCAGACTGATCTTCCGGCACATGCGGGTGACTTGGGCGCGACATACGCGATACCCATCATCTTCGTACCTGTGCTGGCGATTACGCACGTTGCCGCTTTTTATCTGATGCTGCGTCATCAACCCAGAACGGCTGCGAGTTATTAATCTTTGGTCAAGGCATGACTTTGCAAAGCGTAGCCGTGGTAAGCAGAGGCTTTTCTCTTCGCCCTCTGCATAAACATACGTTTTCGGCGCGTGTTTGAGTTGCGACGTCCTGCCGTTTTCGCATTGACGTCGCGATGCCCGATATCCCATCGGGCGCAGAATTCAAGCGAAACGCCACCGTTGCAACTAAAGTGAATGGGGTATCGATAGTCTGCCGGGAGGAGGAGCGTGGGCGAGACCAACGCATTCAGCGTCACTGAACTTTCGCGTTACGTACCGCGCCATCTGCTCATGGCAGAAGCGCTAGAAAGCCCGAATGCGCGCGATTTCGAAGGCGTCGCGATGATGGTGGACATCGCGGGTTTCACCGAACTGACAGAAGCCTTCGCGCGCGAAGGCGTCGCGGGAGCGGAGCGCCTGTCGACGATTCTCGACCGCTATTTCGGAAGAATGACGGGAATCGCGATCGCGCATGGCGGCGATGTTCTGGATATAGCCGGCGACGCCATCCGGGTGATATGGAAATGCGACGCCGCACTCGACGAGGCCGCACTGCGCGCCGTGCAATGCGGCTTGCAAATGCAACGCGTGTTGCCTGACATCATCGTTGAAACAGGCGTGCACATGCGTCAAAGGGTGTCGCTCGCAGACGGCAAACTGAGACATCTGACTGTGGGCGGAATCGGGGGGAAGTGGTTTAGCGTGACGGCGGGCGTCCCCGTTGCCGATGCTGCCGCAGCCAATCAGAAGGGAAGTGCCGACGATGTCGTCGTGTGCGAATCGCTTTTCCTCAAGCTAAAGGACAAGCTCGACGCGCGATGCTTGCCTTGCGGCAGTGCATCGGTTTCTCAAGTGCTTGAGCCGGATTCAGTACTTTTAGCGCCTTCGCGGCAACGCATTGAGCTATTCAGTCAGCAACCCGGTGCACCGCTTGGCGAAAGTGAGTCATTCAAAGAGCCATTCAGCGAGTCATTGAGCCCCGTGCGCGGCTTGCTCGAAAGTTTTCTCGGTCAGCATGTTCTCGAGCGCTTGCGCGTTGGTGGCGGGCGCTGGTTCGGCGAATTCAGAAACATCACGGCGCTATTCGTCGGGTTGCCGGGTGTCGATTGCTCTCATCGCCAGGCGCTCGAACAACTGCAAGCCGCCGTCGAGTGCGCGCAAAGCCTTCACAAGCGCCTGGGCGGCGCGCTCACCGAACTCTCCGCGGACGAAAAGGGGCTGACGCTGCTGTGCGTGTTCGGTTTGCCGCTGATGGCGCACGAAGACGATGCGATTCGCGCGGTGGCCGTGGCGCGGGCGCTTGCCTGTGCAATGCGCGAGAAGGGGATCGGAGTCAGCATGGGTGTCGCGTCCGGGCTGGCGTTTTACGCGGATCGCGGCGGCAGCGAGCGCCGCCACGCGGGCCTGACGGGCGGCGTCGTCAACCGTGCCGCGCGGCTGATGACGGCGGCGCAGGGCAAATTGCTGTGCGATCAGGCGACACGCGACGCAGCCGCGAGCGAATTTCTCTTCGAAGCGCGCGAGCCGGTGTTTGCCAAAGGGTTTGCCGATGCCGTCGCCGTCTGGCAGCCGACAGGCGCGGCGAGCGAGGGCCATTCGTTTACGGGCGCATCCGTCGGCCGCGAGATGGAATCGACGCAATTGACGTCCGCGCTCGACCGCGTCAAAGCGGGGCACGGCGACGTCATTTCGCTGTGTGGCGAGGCGGGTCTCGGCAAGACGCGGCTCGTCACGGATATGGCCGCGCATGCGCGTGAGCAGGGCATTGCGGTGATCTGGAGCGCGGGCTTCGCGCTGGAGTCGATGTCGGCTTACTACGTCTGGCGCTCCATTCTCACGCAGCTGTTTTGCGGCGCAGGCAAGTTCGACGCGGCAACGGCGCGCCTCGCTGCTGCACGTCTCGTTGCCGACGACCCCTCTCTGACGTCGTGGCTGCCGCTTCTCAACGACATCATTCCTTTCCAGTTCGCCGACACCGAGATCACGCGCGAGATGGCGGGCCACGCGCGGGCTGAGGGTTTGCGGATGCTGGTGACGGCGCTCGTTTCGCGCTCGTCGCACGACACGCCAATATTGCTCATTGCCGACGATCTGCACTGGTTCGACAGTGCGTCCGCGGCGCTGCTGCTGGAACTCGCGATAGCGCGGCCGCGCGGTCTGCTGCTGCTGGCCGCCACACGGCCACTCGACAACTCATCGGCCGTCGAGGCGCATGGCGTGCTTGGCGAGTCGCGTGCCATTCATTTGCCTGGCCTCACGCAC
The DNA here is from genome assembly GCA_001319865.1 of Burkholderia sp. E7m39. Lineage (GTDB taxonomy): Bacteria > Pseudomonadota > Gammaproteobacteria > Burkholderiales > Burkholderiaceae > Paraburkholderia > Paraburkholderia bengalensis. Next base: position 4,959 of record BBSL01000405.1, read on the forward strand.
AGGGAGTTGGGCGTGTTGATCGCCGAGCGGCTGTGCGCGGCGCAGGCGTCGCAGGAACTCGTCGAGTTCGTCGTGGGGCGCACGGAGGGCAATCCGCTCTACGCCGAAGAAGTGGTGTCGGCGCTGCAGGTCGCGGGCTATCTCGACGTGACGGACGGCATCGCGGCATTTACTTCGGAGGCCGCCAGCGAAGCCAGTTCGATGCTGCCCGAAGGACTGCGCGGCGTGATCGTCAGCCGGCTCGACGCGCTAGGCGCCTCGGAACAGCTGATGCTGAAAATCGGCGCCGTGGTCGGGAAGGAGTTTTCGCTCAAGATGCTGGGCGATCTTTTTCCCGTCAAGCGGGACCTGGCCGATCTCGCAGCGTTGACGCGGGTTCTGGAGCGTGAAGATGTCGTCTATCCCGTCGATGACGATCGCGAGCGCTACCGCTTCAAACACGTGCTGCTTCAGGACGCGGTGTATGAATTGCTGCCGTATGCGCTTCGCCAGGAACTGCATCGCGATATCGCAGGCTGGATCGAACGCAACGAAGCGCACGATCTCGAGCCGCACTTCGCGTCACTGGCGTCGCATTGGGAACGTGCGCTCCACATGGCGAACGCTGTCGCGTACCTGGAGAAGTCCGCGCAGCTTTCACTGAAACGTTATGCGAACCGCGACGCCATCCGCCAGGCGGACCGGGCGCTGCGGCTCGCGCACGAGCACAAACTGCCCGTTGATCGAGGGCGCGAGATGCGCTGTGAGGCGATTCTCGGCGAAGCTCACAATGAAGTGTTTCAGTACGGCGCAGCCAGATATCACTTCAATCGAGCGCTGGCATGCGCGGGCCGGCCCGTACCGCGGTTCGCAGCGGCGATGATGCTCGATGTCGCGTGGCAGTTGGCGCAACAACTGAGCGCGCGTGCCGGTCTCGCGCGCGGCCGCAGCGCAGATCCGCTGCTGGCCTGGTACTCGCAGATTCACGAGAAGCTCAGCGAGATCGCTTACTTCAATAGCGGAAAGCTGCCGCTGCTGCACGCGACGCTGACATCGCTGAATCTTGCCGAACGATCGGGAAGCGTACGCGAGGCAGTCAAAGGACTCGCCGCGATGGCAATCGGCTTTGCGGGTTCTGATCAGCGCTGGCTCTCGCAACTCTATAACCGGCGTTCGCTGGCGCTCGCCGAGGAGCAGGGCGGCATCGACGATATCGCGTATGCGAATGTGGTGAGCGGCGTCTATTGGGCGGCCGCCGGCCAATGGGAACATGCCGTGAAATGCCTCGATGACTCGGCGTCCCTCTATGCGCGCCTAGGTGCAATCGAGCGCTGGCAACAGTCGATTGCGGGACTGTGCGCTGTCGCGCTCGCGCGAGGACAACTGGCCAGTGCTCGGGAATGGTTGGATAAACTGCGGCCCGCCCGCCATGACATGCCCGCGCAAATAGCCGCTTATCTGCACGGGTTCGATACCTGCATCACGCTGGCGCAAGGCGGCGATCTGGAGGAACTCGTGACGCGCCTGGGCAAAGTGACGGACGCACCCGAACTCGCGCAGTTCGACCGCATCTTTTGCCAGGGGCTGAGCGCAAGCGCATGGTGGCGGCTAGGCGATCGCGCGCGCGCAGTCGAGTCGGCGCAAGCAGGGCTTCGCAGTCTATCGGCGGGCGTGCCGATCGCGTGGTACATCACCGACGGAATCGCCGGAATTGCTCAGACGCTGATCGATGCGTCCGCGTGCGGGCTTGCTAGCGAGCGCGACGCGCAACATGCTTGCCGCGTGCTCGCCCGATATGCGCGCGGCACGAAGGCGGCTGCGCCGCGCGCTGCGCTGCTGGCGGGCCGCTTGGCGGCTGCACGCAACGACAGACGTCGCGCACTCGCATGCTGGCGCCGAGGCCTCGCCGTCGCACGCGTCATGGGTGCCGCTTATGACGAGGCGTTGCTGCTGTGCGAACTCGGCAATTACAGTCCGCAGGGCAGTGTCGAGCGCACGCAGTTTCTCGAGCAGGCGCGCGCGCAGGGCGAACGCATCGGCGCGCCTTTACTGCAGCCATGAAAAGCCGCCGTCGGCAAGCGGTCCGCTTTAGTCGTCGTGTTCTCCCTTAATGACTTGCGGGAATCCGGAAATGGCGCGTGAAGCCTGCATGCCGCCCATGACAGCCGCTTCTACGCATCCGGCATTCAAACCAGTCTTCAGCCAATCGCCGGCGAGATACAGATTGCTGAAACCGGATGCGTCACTCGTGATCCGATGCTTCGTGCTTCCCACTACCGACAATACATACAGCTCGGAAGGGTTGATGTTCGCGCGCCAGTACTGCGCGTCGAAGCGCGCTTCTCCGTCGTTTTTGGTGGGATCGATCAATATGTGCCATTCGAATGAATCTTCCGTTGCCACTGCCGGCCATAGATTGAACACTTGCTTGCGCAGTTGTCCAAGCGCGCTGAGTTTCACCTGTTGCGTGCAGGTTGCGGGAAAGTCCGTCACGGTATGTTCGGGAAACGCAGGTGTGCGGATGGGACTGCAAAAATACGAAACGTTCAGCGGTGTATGCTCGGCTTCCCACGCTTCGCGCGCGAGCAACTGATTCATTGGCGTCAACGTGTCGAAGGGCTCACTGAACGAACTCAAGATGGGCTCCTCGCCGCCGTCGCCAAAATGCTTCCAGCCCATATCACGCAGACTCTTGCTGAGCCAGATCTGGTAAGCCTGTGTCGCGACCGTCTTGACGTTATCGCTGGCCGCCTTGAGCGCGGCGCTTTTCTCCAGCAGCTTTGGACACACATGCGGCAGCGAGCCGACCGACAGGCCGAAGACGACCTTGTCGAAATCCACGCCGCGCTTGAGTTGCTTGACGGGCAGCGGCTTCTGAAAGCGATCGTTGTACTCCTGCGCCCAATTGCTCCAGTGGGACTCCAGATTGATATCTTTGGTTTTCAGCAAGAGCGCCTCGTCTGGGGCGATCTGCGCATAGTTCGGCTCGCTTGGCCAACAGTCAAGACCGCCCACGTTGACGAGCGGGTCGTATTCAGTCACGCCTTCTGCGAGAGCCACCTGCTGAGTCATCGTGATTTCACCCACGCCGTCGTCGTCGGGAATCAGCTGTTCGACTTTATGGAAGAACTGAAACTTCACGCCGCGTTGCTTGAGAACCTGATAGAGCGGCGTGAATACCGTGTCGCCCATGCCCGCCTGCATCTTCCAGATGAAGCCGCCGTGATAACCGATGGCGATCCGCAAGATGCCGCGCATCATCGTCCCTGCTTCGATGTTCGGGCGGTTGACGTCGCCATTTTCATAGGCGAACACGAGATCGTAGAGTCCGCGTACGGGCGCGGAATTGATGGTGTAGTCTTCGTTCGCGCCGTGCTTGCGTAACCAGTCGCGATACTCGATGTCGTTGATGACGTCGAAGCCATTGAGCAAGACACCATCGACATGCATGCCGACAAGGCTCGTGACGGCGAGATCGATGGAGACGAAGGCATGGCGTGCCTCGTCGTCGGTGTCGAGAAGATGCCCCACACGTTCGAGCAGGGAAGCGCGGATCTTCTGCAGTTCCTCGGGAAGAAATGCATGGTCGCGTCTTTCTAGCCAATGAAACGCTTCGGGAATGTGCTTCGCGAGTCCCCACACGCCTTCCCAGATCACTTCGAGATCCGCGACACGCCGTCTCGCTTCTGTTTTGGCGACCTCGTGCAAATGATCTTCGAGATCTTTCAGCCATTGACGAATCCATGCCGTCAGCGTGACCAATATTTTCTCGAAGGTGATTTCCTCGTTGTGCTCTCCAGGGACACCCGGTTTCTCCGGCACCCTGATCGGCCAGAATTGATAACTGCCATTGATCGGCTCAGTGAGCACGATGTAATTCTGTGGTTTGAAAGCATCTTTCCAGGTGGCGAGCGGCGCGGAGGGTGGACGATCGAGCGCGTCGTAGGCCTTTTTCATCAGGGCAAAGCCGTTGTCATAAAAGCCGAACCACATATGCAGGCCGTGCTCTTCGATGCGCTGTCCGAATCTTGCGTTGCGTCCGCTCGCGCATTTGCCGCCCAGGCGCCACCCCATCTGATAGACGGTGATGTCGTAGCGGTCTTGCCAGCCGGGTTGCTCGGTCAGATAGAAGGCGGCCGTCATCGCCCCCGGACCGCCGCCTAGCACGGCGATTTTTTGCGGTGTGGCCGCCGTGGCCTGAAGCAGTTCTTCGCCCGCCTCGACCGAGAAGTCCATGTTGATGCGAAAGGGCAGCAACACGGGCTGCTCCCCGAGCCGAAGGCCCAGCGTGTGATCCAGGCGGAATGTATCGAATGGATGCAGCGTGCACGTATAGGTGTAACCGATCAGCTCGGCCCTGTGTACCTTGTCGACCGTGGTGGGACAAACGACTATGGCCTGATAGACGGCCTTGACGCCCGTCGAGTCTGGAAACTGCTTGAGAAAGATTTGATCGATATGCGGGCGTAACAGCATCAATTCCAGATCCCTGATGCCTGCCTCGTCGAGCGCGAACAGATCCGGCTCCGAACTTAATATCTTGAAGCCTTCACGGATGACCTCGAACAGCCCGGACAGCGGCTGATGTGCCTGGTCGGTGTTGGTCGCCTTGATTTCGAGTAGCGGCTTCGTGCCTAGCTGCGTTTGCGGGCTGAAGGGTTCCCAGCCCTCGCTCGCAAGCTCGAATGTCAGCGGATCATCGCCGGGCGCCGGCATGTTGAGCTTGCAGATGTTCTTGGGGTAACCAAAAATCTCGCGCCCAATGGAAATGGCCGTGGGCACGTCGACCCATGTATATGACGGATAGAGAAAAATGCGGTGCAGTTTTATGCCGCCGCTAGTTCTCTCGACTTGTCCCACGAGAATCCACGGAATGATGTCGCATTCCTTGCCCCAGCCTCGGTCGCGATCGACGGGAAAGCCGGATTGCGCGTGGTCCACGCGCGTGAAAGTCAGCATGATGTAGGGCGACAAAACCTGAAACTCGATGCGGTTGGCCGCCACCCGATTGAGGGTTTCATCGACGGTCGCCTGCAACTTCGTCAGATCGCCCTTGATGAAAAAACCGTGCATGTCGGACGCGTTCAGGTGAACGGGCGTATGTTGCAGCGGCGAGCCATTGGTATAGATGTACGTCGGGCGTTCCTTCATTTTTACCCTCCATATCGTCAGCAACGCGAGTACGGCTGCACCTTGAACCCGGCCTGTGCGCGCGCGGCCCGGTTCGGCCAAAACGAGCCCTTACGTTCTAGCCTTGCGATTCAAGCCTCCCAACCGCGACCCGATGCCCTATGTGCGCTGCCGAACATATCGGCAGACTATTGTGATGCGCGTGTGGCATCGCCGGCTGTTGCGTTTCGATTGCGAAAAGAAGGGCTAAAGGGGCGACGTTGATTCGTCTGAGAAATGCAGGAGATACGTGCGCTTCCAGATTCTGGCATACGCGCGGCAATTTGCGGACTGGGAGCGCGGAGAAAGCTGTTGGCAATTCAATCTATTCGCGCGAGCCACCGGCGCTTTTTATCGTCCTTGCTGTCTCCACTGCCCTGAGCTGCTGCACGACGGGAAGTAGCACCGTGACGACGGTTCCCTTCTGGCCTTTGCCGCTTGAAATGGACACGGTCCCGCCATGACTCTCCACCAGGAATTTCACCAGTGCTAGTCCGATGCCCAGTCCGGAATCCGCGGACGACTCGCGCGAACTCAACTGCGTGAACATGTCGAATACGTGAGGCAGCGTGTGCTCAGGGATTCCGTATCCGTCGTCTGCAACGGTGAGTCGGACCACGCTGGACGAAGGCGCGTTCGAGGTGCTTTGCGCCTGTTCGATAGTCGCGGTGAGTTCTATGTGACTGCCGTCTGGCGAATATTTGGCCGAATTGCTAAGCAGGTTCACGAGTACCTGGGTGAGCCGCGTTCCGTCTGCGTGTAACGCGATGGGGTCGGCGGGACATTGGACGGTAAGCAGATGTTTGCGCGCATCCATCGCGGGTTGCGCAGCGTTTGCCGCATCCCAGACGATGTCGGCAAGATTGCATCTGCCCATACGCACATCGACCTTGCCATGCCGGATTCTCGATGCGTCCATCAGATCGTCGACCAGCCGTTGCAGACGCAGCATTTGCCTTCGGGCGATATTAAGCGCGTGAGTCGCGGCCGATGCGCCGGGCTCAGTGCGGCCCAGTATTTCGAGCGACGAGACGACGGGGGCGATAGGACTGCGCAGCTCGTGACTCAGCGTGGCGATGAATTCGTGCGTGCGCTCTTCTGCCCGACGCAATGCTGCTTGTGCTTCTTCGGCTTCCATCGCTCTTTTCTCTGCGAGCGCGTGCACGCGGGAAACCTGCATCGCGGCGCCTGTAAAGTCGGCCAGGCTCGTGAGCAGGCGGAGATCTTCCGCGTCGAAACGGACGTTCTCATCGTGCGACATGACCCAGATCGCGCCCCAGGGACCGTCACCGACTGGGATCGGCACCAGCAAGGCTTCGACCACGGGAGGAGAGAGATTTTCGATTGACGAAAAGAACCGCTGCGGCGTGCGGAAGAGTTCAGGTTTTCCCAAGGCGAGCGTCACGCCACATACGCTATCGTCAAACGGTCGGTAGGTGTTGAGCAGCGGAACGCAGTGCCCGGCGAGGGCCGCCCACCGGAAGCTCGCCGGCCGGTCCGGCGGAGACTCAAGAACGCTGATACCGGCACTTCCTGCGCGGCACAGACGTGCCGCTTCGGACGCCAGGGTGTCGAGCATGGCCTTGTCGGACGTGGCAAGTGAACGTGCCAGACGTCTCAGCACTTCCGACTCTGCGCGAAAATTCGGTCGACGGCTTGCTCTCGTAGAGAGTTGCTCGGTTATGAGCGACTCCCGATGCGTCGCACGGATCGGGTATTCAGTCGGGGACAAGTCGGATTCGATGTTCATGTGTGCCACCCTGCGCATGGATGATGAGCGTAAGAGGGCGAAGGGCGGCCATTTTGGGCGGAACATACCGGTAAGGAATCGCGGTTCCCGGTCACGGGGCCGTCGGCACTGACCGTCGTCGCGCGAGGCGCAGACGTGTCTGCGCCTCGCAGCCGACCCTTCAGAACAAGTCGCCTGCTATCAGCCTGAACTGACCTCGATGCGACGCGGCTTGGCTTCATCGCGCCGGGGTATCGTCAGTCTGAGCACGCCGTCTTTCAACGATGCTTCGATTCTTGACGAGTCAAAGTCCTCACTAACAGAGAACCGGCGAGAGAAGTAGGGTGCCCGTACCTCGGCATGTGTCAGGGCTAGATTGCTCGGCACGGGAATGACCGACTCCCCTTCAATCGTCAGGCTGCCATCGTGCACCTTGACGTCAAGCTTCTCTTTCGACACGCCCGGCAGGTCCGCCAGCAGCGTCACCGCATGGGCGTCCTCGAAGATATCGACGGCCGGCGTCAGGGTAACGCGGCGACGGCTTTCGTCCGCGTTCGGACTTGCCACGGTACCGTCGTTGTGTTGGGCAAGTTGCGTGTTGTCGCTCATGATGTCACCTCGTTACTGAACAGTAATCGCACGTGGCCGGGAGGCTTCCCGCTTGCCGACTGAAATGAGCAGGCACCCATCGGCATAGCGCGCCTTGACCTTGTCCGGGTCGGCTTGCTGCGGCAATTCGATGACGCGCCGGAAAGCGCCGCTGAAACGTTCCTGGGCATATTGCCGTGCGCCCTCCGGCAACTGCGCACGCGTGCCCGTGCGCTCGCCAGCGATGGTGAGCAGGCCCTTGTCGACCGAGATGTCCAGCTTCTGCGGGTCGACGCCCGGCGCGAACGCGACGATTTCAACCGAGTCGTCGGTCGTACCAATGTTGATAGGCGGAAATGTGCCGGACCGGCTCGAACGAAGGCTTGATGGGTAGCCGCCGAACAGGCTGGAGATCTGGCGTTGCAGACGGTCCAGTTCGCTGAAGAGGTCGGTCCCGAAGTAGATGTCACTCATGGTCGCTATCTCCTCTGGCGGCAAGGGGAGCGAACCGGCGTACGCGCTTCAGTCCGGTTGTCCCGTGCCGCGGACAATCAAGGTTGAAACACGCAGCGTCGCGACCGGATAGTCCACGAACGCTGCCTG
>BBSL01000406.1 GCA_001319865.1 Burkholderia sp. E7m39
GTCCACCGCGTTTTTCAAGAGGTCCAATTCGCAAATTTTTTGGACTTGAAAACCGCTTTCGCGCCCATACAGTCCGCGCACCAGCGTTACCAGGAGACGGCTATGGAATTCGATACGGACTGGACTACCCTTGGCAAACATCGCATCAAGCTGCGCTCGACAAAGGGTTTCCCGACAGAACTGTTGCATCAGGTGGCGGAAATCACGCGCCTCGCGGTCGACAACAATATGAGCGCGCGGGCGCGTATCGTCGAAATCGTGTTTCGTCATGAAAAGGCCTATGACGTGACCGTCGGAACCACGCTTGCCGAAGACCGGATTTGTGCTGCACAGCTCGAAGCTGCTATCGCTACCGTGATGGGTTTGATGCCAGAGCAGGTCAACATCTTCGTTCACGTCGTCACCCAGGAAGAGGTCGACCTGCACTTCGGCGTATACGAGCGAATGCTGGCAGAGAAGCTCGGCGCGACGCCCGCCATACAGTGAGATCCGCAACGCGACGGCTCTTATTGTCAAGCGAATAAGAGTCGGCCGCGTATATACGCCAGGCGTTATTGACGTGTAAAACCTGCTTGACTAGATTGATTTTCGCCAGGCCATTCGTGGACCAAACGCGGGCTAAACCGCGTGCTAAACATTGGCGTGTTCTATTCATGTCTTAACCGGCATGCAACTGAACCGTTGCCTGCGTTCTTTGCTTGCCGCTTGCGGAGGATGCGATGTTTCAGGCAAACAGATCCCATCATGGCGATTGTCTGAATGTGCATGGAAGCTTCAGCGCAGACGCTTCATTGCCTTAGCCAGCGATTGCGTAGTCGACCAGTAGTCGGCCCAAGGGTCTTTGGCCTCAAAGCTCAGGTACTCGCGCGCAGTCTGGACATTCCACTGCGCGCCGCTTTTGAGTTCAGTGAGCTGTTCCCATGAGACGGGCATCGATATTCCCATCCCCGGACGGGCGCGCGCTGAAAACGCCGCAGCCGTTGTTTGTCCCATTCCATTGCGCAGGTAGTCCACGTAAATTTTTCCAACACGGTTCGACGGGCCGGATATGGCTGAGAAGCGTTCGGGAATCGTCTTCGCGAGATGTCGGACAAAGGCCTGCGAGAACGACTTCACTGTTCCGTAATCCAGGCGGGAGTTTAGCGGCACGACAACGTGCAAGCCCTTTCCGCCGCTCGTCTTTAGCCACGCCTGCAAATCGAGTTCGGCAAGCAATGTTCTGACAAGGACTGCGGCCTCCTGAACGTAGTTCCATTTCAGTCCCTCGCCTGGGTCGAGGTCAAAGATGACCCTGTCGGGCTTGTCGAGTTTTCGCACTGTCGAATTCCACGTATGAAATTCGACGACGTTCATTTGCGCCGCCGAAAGTAGGGCGTCGATCGTATCCACGCTCAATAGCGAAGGATGCCTGGGCCACAGGTCGCGATTGTGAACCGTCAGTCCCGGCATACTGGTACGCTCGACGTGTTTCTGGAAAAACAGTTCGCTGGCGATACCCGCCGGCGCGCGGACCATTGCCACGGGCCTGTCCTTCAGGTGAGGGAGCATCCACTCTGCGACGCTCGCGTAGTATCGGACGAGATCGGCTTTCGTGATGCCCGCCGACGCGTCGACGATTCGCTCCGGATGCGTGATTTTCACTTCGTGAACAGGCTCGGGCGGCTGCGTCTTTCCTCCCTCGCGGACGACGCTGCCCGCAGGCTTGTCAAGGCGGAGTCCCTTGAACGACGCCTGCCGGATGACACCGTCCGCAGTCCATTCGGCAAACTCGACCTCGGCGACCAATGCCGGTTCAACCCATCGTTCGCTTCCTGCCGCGCGTCGGGACCATCGCCGTTGTTTCGCCACGGCCACATCGTAGGGGGCAGCATCCCTCTCCAATGGAACGAGACGGCGCCAGATGTCCTGGGCGGTCCGCGAGTCCCAGCCAGTGCCGACGCTGCCGGCGTCGCGGAGCTTGTCGCCGACGTAATAGCCAAGCAGCAAGCTGCCGACTTCGCCCGCTTTGCCTCCGCGTGCGGTAAAGCCGCAGATGATGAGTTCCTGTCGCAGACGCGTTTTCGCTTTCAACCAGGTTTGCGTCCGTCCGGACTCGTATGGCGCTTCACGCCGCTTGAGTATCAGCCCTTCGAGCCCCAGACCAGCCGCGGCTTCGAACACGTGTGCCGGCGGTGCCTCGAAGTCCGGACTGAATCGCAGCGGCTCTCCTGCGTCATCGAGCAGTTGCGCCAGTCGCGCGCGCCTTGACCACAAAGGGACTTTCCTCAAGTCTTCTCCATCGAGGTACATCAGGTCGAACAGGAAATAGACGATGTCCTGAACGGCTCGTCCGTCAATCGCATTCTGGAGCGCGGAAAAGCTCGGCAAGCCATCTCTCATGACGGTGATTTCCCCATCCAGCCATCCCGTCGAGAGTGGCAGCTCGCCAAGCGGCGTGACGAGACCGGGAAATTTTGCTGTCCAGTCGTGCCCGGCTCGCGTAAAGAGCCGCACACGCCCCTTGTCGATGCGGGCCAGCAGTCGATATCCATCGAGCTTTGTCTCCGTGATCCAGTCGCCGCTCGTTGGCAGCGAGGTGGCCAAGGTCGCAAGTTGCGGCTCGAGCTTCGCTGGCTGCGGTGCGCGCACTGCAGCGGACAGGTCAGGGTCGACGTCGGCGCCGCGTGCAGGTCCGGCAGACTTCGGCTCGCGGTCTTCCACCAGCCCGAGCGGATTCGCGACGACACTGTCGGGCAGCGCCTTGATGACGTCGTATTCCGCAAGCGGGCGGGCCCATTCGTCGCGCTTCTTGAAAAGCATCCAGTGGTCTTGTTTGTCGTCTGGCTTTGAGATGCGCACCAGTTCCCACAACCCCGCGAGCTTTTCGCCGTGCAGCCGGAAGACGAGCTTGCCGGCCTTCATCCCCGCGTCCGCGTCACCTGCCGGCTCCCAGGTGCCGCGGTCCCAGACGATAACGGTGCCAGCTCCGTACTGTCGTTTGGGAATCGTGCCTTCAAAGTCTGCGTAGTCGACGGGATGGTCTTCGACATGCACGGCCATCCGCTTCTCTTTCGGGTCGTAGCAAGGGCCTTTGGGTACAGCCCAGGACAGCAGGACACCGTTGAACTCGAGACGGAAGTCGTAGTGCAGCCGGCTCGCCCAGTGCTTCTGTATGACGAACCCGAGGTCTCTGGCGTTGCGGCGCGAGGTCGCTGTGGTTGTTGCGGTTGCTGCGGTTGCCGACGTTGCCGACGGTTCGGGCGTGACAGTGAAATCCCGCTTCCTGCGGTAGCGAGACAGGGGAGGAGCCGTCGTGTCGAAGCGAGAGGCCATTGCGTATGTCGAGCATGCCGTTTGCTGTTTCAGCGAGACTGTCGTGTCGCGAAACACAGGGAGGTTGTGATGGACGTGCCAATCAGCGAAGAACAGATCCGGACGCTTGCATTCTATCTTTGGGAGCAGGACGGCGGGCCGGAGGGACGCGCCGACGAGTATTGGGAGAGGGCGCGCCAACAGCTTGTTTCCAGTGCATCCGACGCTACGTCGGTGGACAGTGGGACGAGCGGATTAGACGGGGAATCGACGGCGCCTCAGCCTGGCTAACGAACGTTTTCCGGTTTCTTCAGCTTCGGCCGACGCGGGACCGGTTGGCCGTGTTCTATTGCAGGCAAAGATTGCGAATTATCTCGGCCTTTGAACGACCAGGCCACACGGGGAATGGCCTGCCGTGGGGCACGCGAATTGCGCTGCGCGGTAAGCGGGCTCGCGCCTTCCGGCGCACGACCGCTCGCGCTGAGGAGGCACATCATGCGAACTTTGACGAAGGGTATGTTCATTTCCGCTTTGCTTCTTGGACTGTCGGCGAACGTCTATGCCCAGGGCGCGGGCGGCGGAGGCGCCGCTGGCGGGCAAGGCGGAACGGGTATGAGCAAGCCGAACGCGGGCGGCTCTACCGATACTGTGTCCGGTGCGTCCGGGGCGAATACGATGGCACCATCCGGCACCACGTCACATAAGAAGACGCACAAAAAGTCGGGCACGGCCATGCCGGCATCGGCGCCCGCGCCGGGGTCCGGCGGCAATTGACGGACACGATTGCGCCGGTCTGAGCCTGCCGATTCCCGCGGGAGCGGCGGGCTGAACGCGGCCACTGGCCGCGGCGTATGAACGGCGACGATCCTCCCGGTGCGGCATGCAAGTTGCGCCGTTGTCGGGATGACTTATCAACGAGGAGCGCTTGATGGCAACGGGTACGGTCAAATGGTTCAACGACGCCAAGGGCTTTGGTTTCATCACACCGGACGACGGTGGGGATGACCTGTTTGCACATTTTTCCGAGGTGCAAGCGCAAGGTTTCAAGTCGTTGCAGGATGGACAGCGCGTCAGTTTCGAAGTCAAGGAGGGGCCCAAAGGAAAGCAGGCAGCCAACATCCAGCCGATCTAACCGGGCGGCACCCGCAGCCTGAGCACGCGTGTAATTTGCGCATTTGGGCATGTGCCGTATTGCATGCGCAGCGGCGTTATGTCGGCGGTATAGAGGCGATCCTTTCGCAAGCAACCCGGTCGCACTTCCCTCAAACCCCTCATTCGGCGGCAAGGCGGTGACTGCGCACCCGCATCACCGTCTGGCGTGAAGTGCCGAACCTGCGGGCGACTTCGCTGACCGAGTCGCCCTTTCTGAGCGCGTGCACGATTCGGTGCTGATCGCCGCTGGACAGTGATGCGGGCCGACCGGTGGGCCGCCCGTTTTGTCTTGCCGTCTTCAGACTGCTGGCGCTTCGCTGACTGCGAACCGCTTGTTCCATATTGACGATCGCCCGGAGCGCCTTGATTGCCTGCGGCTCGGGGCGTGCCGTGAGATCGGCGCCGCCCAGTTCAACGCACCGGATCGCGATCTTCGCCTTGCGGCACTGCGTTACCGTCGACAAGACGTCGCGCGCGCTACAGCCGAGCGCAGCCAGTTCGAGCACGACGAGTAATTCGCCCGGTGCGACGCGTCGGAGCAGGGCGCACAGTTCCGCACGGGCCGATGCCGGGACATACGGCGGCGCGCTCTCTATCGCGACCCGGCTGAGCACGACGGTGTAGCCCGCCCTGTCCAGTTCGATCAGTTCCTGCTCGGGAAACGGGCGCCCGCGCGGACTGTTGATATAGAAGTAGGTCTTCCGTGAAGAAGAAGCCTGCCCGCGTCCGCCTGGATGGTCATTCATGCGCGCCGCCGGGAAAGCGAGGGTGATTGCATCGAATCGCCGCTCCCAATGCCAATGCGTTAGCCGACACAACGGGTCGACGCTCATCACGGTTCCAGTTTGACCTTTATCCAGCCCGGTTCGCGCGTGTCGAATGCGCGATACGCCGCGATGGCATTCGTGATCGGTTCGCACTGGGTCAACACGGCGAGCGGATCGAATGAACCGTTGCGGACGAGTTCAACGAGCTTCGGTGTAATCGCGCGATGGTTGCAGTTGCCCATTCTCACCGACAGGTTCCGGTTCATTGCTTCGCCGATCGGGAAAAAGCGGTCGTTCATCGGATAGACACCGATCACCGATACTGTGCCAGCCTTCGCCACCGCCTTGACCGCCCATTGCAGCACCTGAGACGGACCGCTGCCCGGTTTCCAGTTACCGTCCTGCGGGTTCTGCTGCGGTGCGATTTCCTGTAGCTCCTGGTCGAAACTCTGGCGCTTGTCCTGCTGGCCACTCGCGGCGGGGCCCTGTTCAGCACGGACGGCATCCACACCGACAGCATCGATCGCGCGATCGACGCCAATCCCGCCCGTCAGTTCCAGAATGGCTTGCACAGGATCATCGACATCGAAATTGATGACCTCGGCACCTTGGGCTCGCGCCATATCGAGCCGCGACGGTATGTGGTCAACGCAGAGGATGCGGCCCGCGCCCATCAGTCGCGCGCTCGCAATGGCGAACTGCGCGACGGGGCCCGCACCGAACACTGCAACGGTATCGCCGGTTTGCACGCCGGCGATCTGGGCGCCGAAATAGCCGGTGGGAAAGATATCCGACAGGAGAATCGCGCGGTCATCGTCGATGTCGTCTGGCAGGCGGATAAGGCTGGCATGGGCGAGCGGCGTGCGGGCATACTGGGCCTGCAGGCCGTTGAACGGCCCTGTCGTCTTCGGACCACCGTAAAAAGCGGTGCCCGCCAATGGACCGTTCGGATTGGCCGTGTCGCACTGCGCCGTGTAGCCCGAGCGGCAATAGGCGCAAAAGCCGCAGGAAATGGTCGACGGGATGAGCACGCGGTCTCCCTTGCGCAGGTTGCGTACGTTACGACCGGTGTCCTCGATCATGCCGACGCCCTCGTGTCCGAGGATCGTGCCCGGTTGCATTCCCGGCAGCGTGCCGCGCACCATGTGCAGATCCGTCCCGCAGATAGCACTGGACGTGATGCGCACCACGGCGTCGGTGGGTTGCGCGACAACGGGATCTGGAACCGTGTCGAGACGGATATCGCCGATGCCGTGGAATACAACTGCTTTCATGGTGCACGCTCGCTGAAGTTGATGGATGGCAGTTACCCGCGAGCAAGCGCAGGTCCAGGCGTGAGCGAAATGATGCGAGGCGTCGGGCGTATCAACTGACGTGGTGTCCGCAGAGGACATCGTTTGCACTTGAGCGCACGATGCGAATCTTTGATACTTTTGAGGTAGCGGGCGTCGAAGGAGACACTCGCGGGCGCTTATCGCCGTGTGGCGGACCTGTCCATACACGTTGACTTACGGACATCCCGGCACCTATAACCTCGATGAGCATTGCCGTACACTCGCCATAGTGACCATGTATGCTCGTTTCGCGGAGTTGCTGCGTGTGTGCGCTCCATCTACTGGCGCTATGCGCACGGAAGGGCCGTCATGCGACTAGCCGAGTTTATTGACCAAGACATTGAGTCGATCCTGACGCAATGGGAGGCGTTCGCACGCACGTTGCTGCCTGCCGCGGGACTTATGGATTCACTCGCCCTGCGCGATCATGCTCGTCAGATCCTGCAGGCGGTGGTGAAAGACATATCGACGCCCCAGACCCAGGAAGCGCAGCGCGAAAAATCGCTGGGACATGCGCCTAGAGCCATCGATGCGCCCGAAACGGCTGCGCAAACCCATGCCCTCCTGCGAGCCCGGCGCGGCTTCAACATCAACCAGCTGGCGGCGGAATACCGTGCGTTGCGCGCGAGCGTGCTCCGCCTGTGGATGGACAAATGTCTGCCCGGCGCCCCGGACCTGGACGA
>BBSL01000407.1 GCA_001319865.1 Burkholderia sp. E7m39
TCACGGTGGAGCCGCGCTTGCGGCGGCAAGGGCCTGCTTCAAGTTGTGGATGTACCGCGGCATGTCGACGCACGAATAACAAACGGCGTCGCGCTTGCGCCGATGATGACGCCAGGCGGCGCGGCCTGGCGCCAGCGTGGTTGACGCTCAGAGCGTTGTCGGCCCTTCCGTTTCCTCTGCGGCGGGCGCGCGTTGTTTCGGCCGGCGCGATGGCGTCGAGAGAATCGAGTCGATGAACGTGCGCGCACGGCTCTCCCCGTATCTGAATGCCTCCTGTTCCGACAGGAAATCGAATTGCTCGGGGAAGTTCACCAGCTTGCGATTGGGACGTTCGGGAAATGCAATGGTGCATGACACCCGGAACCGACGGTACATGCCGACGATCGCATGTGCCTTCGACAACGAAACGTGAACCTCGATGCTGCACCCGCGATAAGGCGCGTAGTACTGGCTCGACATGGCATCCCTCACATCGGCAAGGTGGGTACAGCTTGCCGAGCATCGGGCGTGCCGCGCTGCTGTTTCGCCCAACATGACACCGTTGCCGCTCGCACGCTACCCGTCGTCGCAGGCCGTCGCGAGCAAAGCATCACGCGTCAAAGCGCATCACGCCGCTGCGTGTCACGCGGCGCGCGCCGGTCGACGCTTGCCGCCAAACATCCGCGCGGCGCCGCACGCGAGCAACGTCACAAGCACAGCGGTCGCCACCGGGAAAGTGCCTGCCGTGTTCACCGCGACCTCGACGGGATGTTCCCCGAGCAGTTGCATGCGCCTGCGCGTCATCTCGACGCCCAGCGTGCGCAACTCAGGTCCGAGCGCGCGCTCGGCGAGAGGCAGGAGCCTGGTTTCTTCATCGGCGACATGATGCATGGTGTCGCGCATCAACTCCATGAACAGCGAGTCGTACGCGGCATTCTCGGGGCCCATGTTGCGCAGCTTCGCGATGATCTCGCGCAGCTCGTCATGCTCCGGCCGGCTTTTGTTCAACGTGTCGTCAGTCGGTGCGATGCGCGCGACGGCGGGGTAGAAAATCTCTTCTTCTAGCTGCGCGTGAATTTCAAGCGCTCTGCAAACGGAGGTGACGATCGCGCGCTTGCGCCACCATGCAGTTTCGCTGCCGTAACGATGAAACGCAGCAAGGACATGGGTGTGATCGAGACGAATCATCGTCGTGATGGTGGGGACGTAGGGCACGGTAGAGACCTCTCATGGTGCGGACGCGGCAACGGACCGTTCGCGTGTTGAAGCAGCATGCTCCGTTCCCGCGTGCTTTCTGTACGCTCGACAAGCTCCTTCGTTGTGCTTACCCGGCATCTACTCGACGATCCTGACCGGGATCGACTTCGCGCCCGGCACTTTGCTTTCCTTGGCGTAGTGCCACAGTGGCAAGAGAACATTGCATTCCGGGTAGTAACCGCCGATACAACCCTCCGGTATCTCATACGCCTTGATCTTGAGCCCTTCGAGGCGCCGTTCGATTCCGTCGTCGGCGATCGTCTGCAGCGTGACTTTCTGTCCTTCTTGCAGGTGGCGTTTTTCGATATCCGCTTTATTCATCAAGATGACCATGCGCGTGCCCTTTACACCTCGAAAACGGTCTTCGATGTTGTAGATGGTCGTGTTGAACTGGCTGTCGCTGCGTAGCGTCATCAGACGCAGGGCGTCGGGCACTTTCTCGGGCATGTCGGGGTCTTCCGCCAACGAATGCGGGGTGAGGAACTCCGCCTTTCCCGACTTCGTCTTCCACTGCCGATGGCGCGCCGGAATCGGACGATGGAATCCGCCCGGCGTCCACATGCGTTCATTGAAGTCGTGGAAGATATCGGGGTACGTCGTCGCAATCTCGTTGCGCACGAGGGTATAGTCGTCGCGCCACGCGTCCCAGTTGACGGTAGAGCGCTCGCCTAGCGTCGCTTTCGCGATCCCCGCCACGATGTACGGCTCCGGGCGAGCCTTTTCGCTGGCGGGTTCCGTGACGCCTCTCGAACCATGCATGCAGCCCGTGCTGTCTTCCATCGAAACGGCCTGATCGCCAAGCGGCGTACGGTGAATTTCGATCCGGCTCAGGCACGGCAGAACGTAGGACACTTCGCCATGAACGAGGTGACTGCGATTGAGCTTGGTCGCAATATTGACGGTGAGGCGCAGGCGCGCCCATGCCGGCTCCGTTTGCAGCCGGTCCGGTACCGAGCGCACGAGATTGCCGCCCAGATTGACGACGGCTTTGACGTCGCCTTTTACCATCGCTTCGAATGCTTCAACCGTGTTCAGCCCTTTCTTCTTTGGCGGCTCGAACGAGAACTGCTTCGCAAGCTGATCGAGCGGCGCGAGTTCCGGCTTCTCGGTGATGCCCACGGTACGCTGGCCTTGTACGTTCGAGTGTCCGCGCACGGGCGATGGGCCCGCGCCTGGCTTGCCGATGTTCCCGCGTAATAACAGAAGGTTGGTGAGCATGCGCACGTTTTGCACGCCCAGTCTGTGCTGCGTCAGACCCATGCCATAGTGGGCCATGACCGCGTTGGCCCGCATATATTCGCTCGCCGCATCGAGCAACGCGGCGCGCGTCAGGCCGCTGATGCGCTCGATCTCGTTCCAGTCCGTCGCCCTTGCATAAGCAGCGAACTCGTCGAAGCCGGTCGTGTGTTCGTCGATGAACGCCACATCGATTGTGCGGGGCGAACCCTGCTCCCTGGCATGATCGTCGGCTTCGATGACCGCTTTGCAAAGGCCGAGGATCGCGGCCGTGTCGCCGCCCGTCTTGACCTGATGATATTGCGTGCTGATCTGGGTCTCGGCGGGCGTCAGCATCTGCGCGGGCGACTGCGGATTCACAAAGGAAACGAGACCGGGCTCACGCAGGGGATTGAAGGTGATGATAGGGACGCCGCGCTTGCGCGCATCCTGCAACTGATGAAGCATCCGCGGACTATTCGTGCCGACGTTCTGTCCGAAGAAAAACATCAGGTCGGTTTTCTCGAAGTCTTCCAGTGTGATCGTGCCGACACCCACACCGATCGCTTCCTTCAAACCCACGCTGGTGCTCTCGTGGCACATGTTCGAGCTATCGGGCAGATTGTTGCAGCCATACATTCGCACGAAAAGCTGGTACATGTACGACGTTTCGAGCGACGCACGCCCCGACGTATAAAAGACGACGCTCTCTGGGTCGAGCGCATTCAACTCCCGTCCGATTTCGCGAAACGCGTCTTCCCAGCTGACTTCGACATATTTGTCAGTAGTGGCGTCGTATTTCATTGGGGCAGTGAGTCGGCCCGCTTCCTCCAGATCATGATCGTGCCAGTTGAGCAACGATGTGACGGTGTTCAGTTCGAAGAACTCCGGCGTCATGCGCTTTGCAGTCGTGTCCCAGGCGGTCGCTTTTGCTCCGCTTTCGCAGAACTCGAACGTGTGAGGATCGGCCGGCTTTGCCCACGAACAGCTCACGCACATGAATCCGTCTGGCTTGTTCTGCTTGAGCAGGATCGTGCTGTCTTTGATCGGAACTTTTTCCTGCTTCAGTATTGTCGTGACGGACTTCAACGATCCCCATCCACCCGACGCAAACGGATACGACTGACTCTTATTAACCTTGCCCATGGCGAAAAGCTCCGGGAGAAATAGCACGATGTGATATAAGAGCAATCTCCGTTCCCTTGGGTGAAACGTCGGCACAGCGCTTGCGGGACGCGTGGCTCCCGCAAACAGGAGGCGCCATGGGTATCTTTTCCAACATCATGAACACGATCTTCGGCCACCACGCCGCTGGCGGATCGGGGGCATCACAAGCACCGGGGGCAGCCGGCGCAACGTCGGGGCAGCAGGCAACGCCTGCCAGCACGCCGTCTGCCGCCACGACGGGCGGCGCGAGCGCGGACACTTCCACGAGCGCCGCTGCACCTGCACAATCCGCCGCGCCCCGGCAGGAAGTCGACGTCGAGGCGGTGCTCATCCAGATGCAGGCAAATCACAACGAGCAACTCAACTGGCGCACGTCTATCGTCGACTTGCTCAAGTT
>BBSL01000408.1 GCA_001319865.1 Burkholderia sp. E7m39
GGCGCACGTCTATCGTCGACTTGCTCAAGTTGCTTGGTCTGGACAGCAGTCTCGCCGCGCGCAAGGAACTGGCGTCGGAACTCCACTACGGCGGCAGCACAGAGGATTCAGCGGCGATGAACGTCTGGCTGCACAAACAGGTGATGCAAAAGCTCGCCGAGAATGGCGGCAAGGTGCCCGACGACCTGAAGAGCTGAGCCACGGGCCGGCGCGAGCTGCTTCGTGCCCGGCCCCGAACGCCGTTGCACGGCGTGATGTCGTGCAACGCGACTGCTCGACTTGGGCGATGACGCCGCTCTTTGTGTCGCGCCGGCAAGAGCGGTTGGGCTAGGCGGCCATGGCAGAAGATTCAACATGCGGCAGCATTTTCTTCAAACGCTCGATACGCGCGCGGTGGTTGGCAATGACGGCCAGCCGTGTCAACGCTGACAGCCGGGCCTCCCAGTACGTTGCCGGGAACTGGGCGGCGGTGCTCATATGGGAGACGAGCCGTTCGAGATGGCACAGTTCCCACTCGACGAGGTGCGTAGCGTTCATTGTTCTTTTTGGCGGTGATCGCCATTGCAGGCGCCCGCTTATCAAGTTGTGAGGTTAAGGGGCTGGCCGGTCACCTGGGGTGTCGACGCGTGCGATGTCGCGCCGGACACTGCATCAGTCGGCGAGGCGCGCATGCGGGTCGGCACGAGCGACAAGCAACGTGCTCCGCTCAGTTGATCTTGAGAACGGTTAGCGGTTGCATTCAGTCGTGTTGACCGTCGGCAAGCGACCATCCTCGCCCGTAAATCACCGTGTTGTGACCGGAGCCAGCCGGCAGGCATTGAGCAATCGATGTGCCTGAGGAGCCGCGCGTTTGTGCCTGGCCGCCTCCAGCGGGTTTTGCAGCGTGCTTCATGCGCGTGGCAGAGCGACCCGATGTGTGTGGCGCAATCGTCAGTGCTTGCGCGGCAGCCTCGCATTGACCAATGGATTGAAACCTGTCGGAGGCGCAGAACCGGATGAAGGCGCCGCGTCATCTTCCCGGACGGCCGCTGCGTTTCTACGCCGCTTCGGACGGTTTGCGGCGCCAAGTTGGCGGATCAGGGTTTCGTCCTCGTCGCTGGATCGTTCTTTTCTGGTCTCGCGCTTTGTGGCCGCCTTGGCGGCATCGGAGGGTCCATCGTCGCGTGGACCGGGCGACTCGAGATGCGCGATGATCCGTGCGAATTCGCGCGCCACATCGTCCGGCGCGTGGCCCGGCATCATCGTCGCGACCACGATGTCGTGAAAGGTACGGCCATCGACGGAATGCATGTCCGCCTCCGTCTCCCACTTCACCGTTGCGCCGATAAATGCCGACAGCACGCGCTCGAGAACAGCCGGCGACAACACGCCGCCGTCATAGAGCGCCACGATCGCCCGTTCGGCGACGCGAAACAGCGACGGCTCCCGCGCGGCCATTAGGTGAGGCTCGCCCGATCATCGCGCTGGGCTGCGCGGCTGGCGCCTTCGTTCTCTTCAGGCGATGGCGTGGGCGGGAGCGGGTCCATGTCCGGCGGAATGCCGGGCGTGGCGGGCACGCCGGGCGCTGGACGGGGTTGCTGCCCGGGATCGTCGATCGGCTGATTGGCGGGATCGGCGATCGGGTCGATGGTCGGATCGGTTTGCATCGTGAATTCCTTCCCCGAATGAACAGGTAGAAACGGCTGACAATCTATGTCGAGAATGCGGGCGCCAGGCAGCATCTCTACGCCAACGCCTCGGCGGAAGACGCGGACGGTTTCCGAAGCCGGTCCGAACGTCTTCCTGCCTGCGTTGCAAAAGCTGCGGGTTGCACTGGCACGAGCGCCGGAGTGCTACGTCGGCTTCACGAATTGTCGTCTTGGGACGGGGGCTTCGTTTCGGACAAGTCGTCCTCGCGAACTTCGGCCTGGCGGACAGTCGTGCCGTCTTCGCCCGTCTCCGAAATGTCGGTCTCGAAGGTCTGGTCCTGGTTCTGGTCCTGGTTCGACCCGGCAGGGTCGCGATCCGCGGGCGTGCCTTGTCCTCCTTGCTGCTGTTTCTGGCCGGTAGTCATCGTGTGCTCCCTATGTGAACCGCGCGAGACGCAAAGGATGTGCGGCGTGCCGTCTCGCGCTGAGTCGCACTGCCGCATGCCCATTGAGCATTCCTGGTTCCTGCCAGTGCATGCGAGCGCCGACGAATTGCTAGCGCGTTCACCAGCCCGCGCTGTCGTACCGCCGCGCTTTCGACGGTGCAGCCCTTGGCGACGGAGCAACAGCGCGCGCACGCCGGCTGTGAAGGTAACGATTGAGCGCCGGGGTCGCGCTCGATCCGTGCACGATGACGGACAACGCGATGCACGCGAGAATCACGGGAGCGAGCGGTCTGAACTGCGTTTTTCCCTGTTCCAGCGCAAGCAGCAAATAATAGAATGCGCCCACGCCGCGAATGCCGAGCCACCCGATCAGCACACGCTGATAGCCATCGACGCTTGCGCCGACGAGCGCAACTGAAGTGCCGATAGGGCGCGCGACGAGAAACAGAACCAGCGAAGGCCAGATCGCCTGCCAGGTCAGCACTTCGCGCCAATGTGCGGAAACGGCGCTGCCGATGGCGAGCATCAACGCAAATTCGACGAGGCGCTCGATTTCGAGTGTGAAGCCCATCATCGATTCGGCCATATAGGCGTGTGCCCGTTCTGGGTCCGTAGCCGCCGTGCTTTTTTCGCTTCGTTGCACGCTGGCGAGCACTTCGGATGGCGGGCGCTCGCCGGTCGCCTTGAGCTCTTCGTGACGCAGCGCGACGCCCGCCACGAACACGCCGACGAACGCAATGGTGTGGGCCGCGAGCGACGCGCCATAGCAGATGCCCATCAGGCCGAGCGCGAGAAAGCCTTCGACGCCGACTGCTTCGCCATAGCGCGTGCGCAGCCATGTGACGATTTTCACCATGCCGATGCCGCATATCCAGCCGATCAGCGCGGCACCGGCCAGGCCCCAGACGACCGTCAGCGCGAATCGAAACGGCTCGCTGCTCGCGAAGCCCGGGATGCCGCACAACGACAATCCCGCCAGCGCGACGGGATAGGCGGCGCCGTCGTTGCAGCCGCCTTCGCCCGACAGTGCAAACCGCAGTGGCTCGTCGTCGCCGGCTTCACGCACGCGCAGTTCGTTGGCCAGAACAGGATCGGTCGGCGCGAGGGCGGCCGCGAGTACCAGCGCTGCGCCAAGCGTCAGATGCAGTCCCCAGATCGCGACGCCCGTGACGATCGCGACCGTGACGAGCATCGCGGGAAAGCCGAGCCTCAAAGGAAGCCACCACAGACGATCGTGCAAGGGCACGCGAAGATGCATGCCGATCGAAAACAGCGAGACGACCAATCCCGCTTCCGTCACGATGCGCAAGGGACGAACATCGGTGTCGAGCGAGATGGGCAGCAGCCCTGCACCCGCCGTGCCGATCAGAAATCCCACGCACAGATAGATCAGCGCGCCGCTCAAGGGCAGGCGCGCGATGAGCCCGCGGCCGACCGCGACGACGACCAGCAGCACGCCGACGAGGGCGAACCACGCCGCTTCGATCAACATGGGCGTGTTCCCAGCATCGGCTTCATGTTGCGCGGCTCAAGGGGAGGGGGCGCTGCCCGGACCGCCGGTGTTCGCTGGCCCGCTGGTGTCGGGCGTATCGCGCACGGGATTTTGGTCCGGCTGAACGTCGGTGTCGGGTTGTGGTTCCGGCGTGCGGGCAGGGGGCGTGCCGCGCCCGATGTCTGATTGTTGCGGGTCCGGCTTGTCCGGCGACCGACTGGCATTCATGAAGTGCTCCTGGCAGTGAGACGCGCAGGCATTCGCGATTCCATCAGTGGCCCGAAAAGGGGTGCCGCGCGCAGATACACGAGCATCCGTTATGCCTTTGCCGTTTCGCCGTCCGCTGCTTTCATTCGCGTGGGTCTCTGCGTTCCGGCACGGCGTATGCTGCCTGCACGCAACCGCCATCACGTTCGACGACAGCAATGAGCGACGCCGGCCTTATTCGACGCGAGACCGCGCATTCGCAGCCGATGCACCGACGCGGCGTCGCACTTCTCGCGGGCGTTGCCGCGTCTAGCGCCAGCGCCGCGCCGCAGCAAAGCGTGCTCGAGCCAGCGGGCATCCAGGCCGCGCACATCGTCCAGTTGTGGAATCTGACGCTGCTCGTCTGCGGTGCCGTGTTCGCAGCCGTGCTGCTCGCGACGCTGATTGCGCTACTTCGCGCGCAACGCAGCAATGCAGGGGCGCCGCCCGAGCCCACACCCGATGGCCGCGTCGAAGCGCGCACAAGGCGCGGGGTGATCGCGGCGTCGTCGATATCGGTCGTGCTGCTGGCAGGTCTCGTCGTCGCCGATGTGCTGACCGATCGCGCGTTGTCGAAACTGCCCGTCGAGAACCCCGTGCGGATCGAGTTGACGGGTCAGCAGTGGTGGTGGCAGGCGGTCTATCCGTCCGACGGCGGGCAGCCCGGCTTCACGACGGCCAACGAGCTGCATGTCCCTGCCGGGCGGCCTGTCGTCGTCGCGTTGAAAGCGGGCGACGTCATTCACACCTTCTGGGTGCCCAATCTGCACGGCAAGAAGGACATGCTGCCGGGCATCGCGTCGACCATCGAATTTCGCGCCGACAGGCCCGGCGTATATCGCGGCCAATGCGCCGAGTTTTGCGGCGCCGAGCACGCGTTGATGGCGATGCTCGTCGTGGCCGACTCGCCCGAACAGTACAGCGCATGGCGCGCGCATCAGGCGAGTGTGGCCGATTCATCAGCCGACGCACTCGCGCAACGCGGCCGGCAGGTTTTCGAGCGTTCGAGCTGCGCGGGATGCCACACGGTGCGCGGCACCTCCGCGCAGGGAACGCTCGGGCCGGACCTCACCCATCTGATGAGCCGTCAGACGATCGCAGCAGGCATGTTCGCGAACACGCCAGCGACCCTGCAGCAATGGGTCCGCGATCCGAATACGCTGAAGCCAGGCACGAGGATGCCGGCCGTCCCGCTCGCGGCCGACGATCTGCGAGCGGTCGTCGCATGGTTGGGGACGTTGCAATGAGCACGACGGGTTCCCGCATCGTGACGGATCTGAACCTCGATCTGAAGGACGGTCCCGACGCGCCGCGCGACACGCTCGATGCGCTGGCGCACACCTGGCGCGATCCGCCCGGACTGCTCGGCATGCTGTCGGCCGTCAATCACAAGACCATTGCGCGCCGCTTCATCGTCACGACGTTCGTGTTCTTTTTGCTGGCGGGACTGCTCGCACTCGCGATGCGCGTCCAGCTTGCGCGGCCCGACAACCGGCTGATGTCGCCCGATCTCTACGATCAGCTGTTCACGACGCACGGCTCGGCCATGATGTTCCTGTTCGCCGTGCCCGTGATGCAGGCTGTAGCCGCGTGGCTCGTGCCATTGATGGTCGGCGCGCGCAGCATCGCGTTTCCGCGCATGAATGCGTACGCGTACTGGGTCTTCCTGTTCGGCGGCGTGTTGCTGTTCGTCGCGCTCGCAGTGGGCGCGGGACCGCGCGCCGGATGGTTCAGCTACGTCCCGCTCGCGGGCCCGGACTATTCGACGGGAAAAGGCTCGGACATCTGGGCGCAGATGATCACGTTCACCGAGCTGTCGGGGCTGCTCGAAGCCATCGTGCTGATCGCGACGATACTCAAGATGCGCGCGCCGGGCATGTCGCTCAACCGCATGCCGCTGTTCGTGTGGGCCACGCTCGTCACGCAGTTCATGGTGCTGTTCGCGATGCCCGCGGTGATGCTGGCGAGCACTGCATTGATTCTCGACCGGCTGGTCGGCACGCAGTTCTACAACCCTTCGCTCGGCGGCGATGTGCTGTTGTGGCAGCACCTGTTCTGGTTCTTCGGACATCCCGAGGTGTATCTGATCTTCATACCGGCGCTCGGTTTCATGTCGTCGATCATCGCGACATTCTCGCGGCGTCCCGTATTCGGCTATCCCGCGATGGTGCTGTCGTTGATCGCGACCGCGTTCCTCGCGTTCGGGCTGTGGGTGCACCACATGTTCGCGACGTCGGTGCCTGCCCTCGGCAAGAGCTTCTTCACGGCAGCGAGCGTGATGATCGCGGTGCCTTCGGGCGTGCAGATCTATTGCTGGCTCGCCACGCTGCTGACGGGCCGGCTCAACCTGAAAGTGCCGCTCTATTTCGTGCTGGCGTTTTTCTTCAACCTGGTGCTGGGCGGCATGACGGGCGTGATGCTGGGTTCCGTGCCGCTCGATCTGCAGGTGCACGACACGTACTTCGTGGTCGCGCATCTGCACTATGTGCTGATCGGCGGCGCGGTGTTTCCGCTGTTCGGCGCGATCTACTACTGGTTTCCCAAGGTGATGGGCCGCATGCTCGACGAGCGCCTCGGCCGATGGCACTTCTGGCTGTTTTTCATCGGCTTCAACGTGACGTTCTTCCCGATGCATCTGCTCGGCTTGCACGGGATGCCGCGCAGGGTGTGGACCTATCCGCACGGAATGGGATGGGACGGGATGAACTTCGGCGCGACCGTCGGCGCGGGGTTGATGGCCGTGAGTATCGCCATCTTCCTGTACAACGTGGTGCGCAACGCACGGCACGGACGGCTCGCCGGCGCGGACCCGTGGGGCGGCGGCTCGCTCGAATGGAGCGTGCCGAGCCCGCCGCCGCCGCACAACTTCGATGCACTGCCCGTCGTGCATGCGCAGGAGCCGCTGTGGTCGCCGCAGCGGGAGCCGCGGTGCATCTCGGGACTGGCGGCGACGGCGCGCGAGGTGCTGACGACTTCCGCCCTCGACGCGATACCCGAGACACGCCCGCTGTTCCCGTCGCCGTCGATCTGGCCGTTCGTCAGCGCCATCGCGACGACGGTCTTTTTCATCGGCTCGATCTACACGCCGTCGGCGGTATGGTGGGGCACGGTGCCCGTGGCGGTCGCGATGATCGTCTGGTTCTGGCCCACGCGGCGCGAGAACGCCGTTGCCCGCGCCCTGGAGCGTTGGCCCGACGAGGCCGGGCGTTCGCAACAGTCACACGTGCGGCGAGTCCCGGCATCGCGCGATGCATCGTCGGCGGACGCGCAGCCGTCGACGCTCGATGTGCGTGGATTGCCCAGCTTCGGCTTTGGCGCGCGCAGTCTGATGTGGTGGGCAACGGCAGGACTGATGCTGATCGAAGGCACTGTGTTTGCTCTCGCCGTCGTCGTTTACTTCTATCTGCGCACGGTCAACGCGTCATGGCCGATGCTTGCTCCGCCGCCGTCGCTGCTGTGGGGTTCGCTCAACACGGTCGTGCTGATACTGAGCATGGTGCCCAACGAGTTCGCACGACGTGCCGCCAACCAGGGCAATCGCGAACTCGCGCGCCTGTGGCTCGCGGTATGCGTCGGCTTCGCCGTGATCTTCCTCGTGCTGCGCGGCTTCGAGTTCACAGCGCTCAACGTGATGTGGTACGCGAACGCATACGGATCGATCGTGTGGACGCTGCTGGCGCTGCACACGACCCACCTGATAACCGACACCGTCGATACCGCCGTGCTCGCTGTGCTGCTGTTCACGGGACCGTATGAAGGCAAGCGGCTCGTCGACACGAGCGAGAACGCGTTCTACTGGTACTTCGTCGTGTTGAGCTGGCTGCCGATTTACGCGGTGATCTATTTCGCGCCACGGATGTCCCTATGAATCCATCTTTTGCAACCTGGGCCGGACTGCTTGCGGCGCCGCTCGTCGTGCTCGCTGCGCAAAGCGTCAACTATGCGCTGGTGCACGTCGCGTGCGCGCAGCGCAACACCGTCGCGCTCGGTATCGTCAGCGCCGTCGCATTCGTGTTTTCAGTGGCGGTTGCGTGGCTCGCTTATCGACGCTGGCGGCACATGTCGCAGTTCGTCGAAGCCGGCGCGTCGGCGAATGGCGATCCCGCCGCCCGCGCCACGTNTTTCCCCTGATGGCGATGCTGGTGGCTGCCCTCTCGGCGCTCATCCAGTTGATGATGTGGTTCCCGCAATGGTTGCTGTCGCCCTGTCTATGAAACGCGTCGTGGCGCATGCGCGGCTTCGCGTGTCGCTGCCAGGTGGGCTGACGCTCGCGCCGGGCATTGCCTGCGCGCATGGACTGATCGCGTCGGGGAACACGGCGGCGTCGTTTGGATGGGCTGACGAGCCGTGGGTCGTCGTGTTGATGGCGCTCAGCATGGCCGCCTATGCAACAGGCTATCTGCGATTGCGTCGCCGCGCGTCGCCGCGATCTCGCAGCGCGCGCGTGCGAGCGACGCATCTGCTCGCCTTCGCGGGCGGCTGGGTCGCGCTCGCACTTGCGCTGTTCTCGCCGCTCGATGCGCTGAGCGCAGCGCTGTTCTCCGCGCATATGGTGCAGCATGAATCGATGATGCTGATTGC
>BBSL01000409.1 GCA_001319865.1 Burkholderia sp. E7m39
ATGGCACATGCCGTCGATGTTTCAGGCGGCGCTGCTGCATCCATGGATTCACTCGCTGCAACACGCGAGCTTTCTGCTCACGGCGCTGCTTTTCTGGTGGACGGTTGCGGGCGAGGGCGCACGGCGCCAGACGGACGGCCAAGCGATGCTGTCGCTCTTCACGACGATGGTGCATACGGGCGCGCTCGGGGCGCTGATCACGCTGGCGCCCGGCCTCTGGTACCCGCTGTATGCCGAGCCTTGCAGCGCGCTCGGCGTCGATCCGCTGCACGACCAGCAGTTGGGCGGACTCATCATGTGGGTGCCCGCGGCCGCGGCGTATCTCGTTGGCGGGCTAGCGATTGCCGCGCGCTGGTTGAGCAATCGCAGCGCGCCCGCGCTCGCGACAGGGCAAGCGGCCATCGTGCCGCGGGACGGTTCGCCGTGAAGTGCGCGTCGACTCGCCGGCGGGTGGCTTGCGCGTTTGTTGGCGCAGCGGCGATTGCATATGCGATGGCATTTGCGTTTACATTCGCGACCGCATCGCCCGATGAAAACGCTCGCACCGTTTCGTCATCGACGATTGCCGCCGATCGCGCCACGCTTCAGCGCGGCGAATACGTCGCGAAGGCGGGCGACTGCGCAGGCTGCCATACGGCGGCCGTCAAAGGCAAGCCTTACGCGGGCGGGCTCGGCCTAGGCTCGCCGTTCGGCACGATCATGTCGAGCAACATCACACCGGACAGACAATACGGCATCGGCCAATACACCTACGAAGAGTTTGCCCGCGCGCTTCGCGAAGGCGTGGCACGAGGCGGTAAGCGGCTTTATCCGGCGATGCCGTACCCGTCGTTTGCGAAGGTGACCGACGACGACATGCGCGCGCTCTATGCGTACATGATGCAGGGCGTCGCGCCCGTCGCGCAGCCGACGCCGCCTTCGGACGTCGCCTTTCCGTTCAACCAGCGCTGGATGCTGCGCTTCTGGCAACTCGCCTTCACGCCGACAGGCGTCTACAGGCCGCGCGCGGAGCGAGACGCGCAATGGAATCGCGGTGCGTATCTGGTGCAATCGCTCGGGCATTGCGGCGCGTGTCATACGCCGCGCGGCGCGGGTTTTCAGGAGCGCGGCTACGACGAATCGAAAAAAACGTATCTCACGGGCGGCGTCAACGATCACTGGTTCGCGCCGAACCTGACGGGTGACAACGGGGCGGGGCTGGGCAGGATGAGCGAAGCCGACATCGCGTCGTTCCTCAAGACGGGCCACGCCGGGGGCGCAATCGCATACGGCAGCATGGTCGAGCAGATCGAGGACAGCTCGCAGTATCTGACGGACGCCGATGCGCAGGCCATCGCGCATTATCTGAAGTCTTTGCCCGCGCAGCATCCGTCCGGCACCTACACGCCGCGCGCCGATCCCGCCCGTTCGCCCGCCAACGGCAGCCGCGTGCCCGATGAGCTTTCGCTGGGCTTCAACGTGTACCAGGGATTCTGCGCGAGCTGCCATCGCGAGGACGGGACGGGCGTGCCCCATGCATTTCCTTCGTTGACGGGCAATCCGTCCGTGCTCGCCGAAGATACGACGTCGCTGATACGGCTCCTGGTGGAAGGCGGCAACAGTCCGTCGACGCTCACGGGACCGCCGCGCCAGGCGATGCCGGGCTTTGCCACGACGCTCGCCGACGTGCAGATCGCGCAGGTGCTCACTTACATACGCAGCGCATGGGGCAACAATGCCCAGCCGATCACGGCCAACGATGTCAGTTCGCTGAGAAGCAAACTGCACAAGTAGCGATTTCTACGCGACAGCCTTGACGAAGCGCGCGAGGAAAGTGCGCGTGGTGCCGTCGGGAAACAGCACGGCCACCTGTTCGGCCGTCGCAAACGATACCTGGCCGGTGCCGTACTTGCGCACGCGCACCGGCTGGCCGCGCGCAAACCCGCGTTGCGCATCGAGCGTCTTGCGCGCGGTGTCCATCATGCGGCCCGGCGCTGTCGCGGGCTCTTTCACAGGCTCAACGTGCGGCGGGTTCAGACAGTTGTCGCACGTGCCGCAGCGCTCGACTTCTTCGTCATAGCCGAAGTATTCGAGGATCGTGCGCCAGCGGCATCGCCCTGTCTGCGCGTAGTCGATGATCTGTTGAAGCGCCGCGCGGTCGCGTTCCGCCATTTCGCCATAACGCGCGAGCGACGCAGCGAGCGCATCTTCTTCGACGGTTTCGTCGCGCAACACATAGCGGCGCGCGCGGCTGCGGATCACGAGATGCGCATCGAGCATGATCTTCAGCGCGACCTGGAGCTTGTTGCGTCCGACGTCGCCGAGCGATTGTGCAAGATCGCCCGCGCTCACACCCTTGCTCGGCGCGTTGCGAGCTTGCCGCAGCGCATTGTGCACGCGCCCTACGAGGTCGCGATCCGGGTAGCGTCCCAGCATCAGAAACTGCTGCACCCGCCGGTCGCTCAGATCGAACAGCAGCATGCATTCAGCGGCCTCGCCATCGCGTCCCGCTCGTCCCGTTTCCTGATAGTAGGCGTCGATGCTGCCCGGCATCTGGTAATGCACGACGAAGCGGATGTCGCCTTTGTCGATGCCCATGCCGAAAGCGTTGGTCGCGATCATCACGCGCGCATCGCCGCGCATGAACGTGTCTTGCGCCTCATGACGTTCGCGTGCGGTGAGGCGTCCGTGATAGAGCGCCGTCGGCACGTCCCATTCGCGCAGCGCCGCTGCCAGCCGTTCGGCTTCGCGCACGGTCGCCGTATACACGATGCCGGGGCCGTCGCGTTGCGCGAGCAGCGCCTGGATGGTGGCGAGCTTGGCTTGCGCGGAGCGTGCGGATGCGCGGCCCTTGCCGCCCGCGACGGAGGTTTGCTTCACGCTGTAATGCAGGTTCGGCCGATACACGCCTTTTTGCAGCACGCGCGGGTCGCGCATGCCCAGCGTGCGCACGATATCGTCGACGACGGTTTGCGTCGCCGTCGCGGTGAGTGCGAGCATGGGCGGGCGACCGAGGCTTTCGACGGCATCGCCGATCTGCAGGAAGGCGGGCCGGAAATCATGACCCCATTGCGAAACACAATGCGCTTCGTCGATGACGACGAGTCTCACGCGCCACGGTTCGTCGCGTCTGGCACTGCGCCTGGCGGTTTCGGATTCGACACGCGCTCGCAGTGCATCGATCAGCATCGGCTTGCCTAGTTGCTCGGGCGTGACGAAGACGATCGCGCGGTTGGCGGTGCCGATCGTGTCAAACGCGGTGCGTTCTTCGTCCGCTTTCAGCGTGCTGTTGATCTGGACGGCTTCGATGCCCGCATCGAGCAGCTTGTCGAGTTGATCCTTCATCAACGCGATCAGCGGCGACACGACGAGTGTCAGGCCGTCGAGATGAAGCGCGGGCAACTGATAGCAAAGTGATTTGCCGGCTCCCGTCGGCATGATCGCGAGCGTGTCACGGCCTTGCATCACGCTCTCGATGATCTCGCGCTGGCCGGGGCGCAGCGATTCGAGACCGAACACGTCGCGCAACGTTCGGCGCATGGCTCGCATGCTTGCGTCGGATGAAGCTGTCATTGCGTGTTTCCGGCTTGTGGATAGCGAATTGGCGGGCGTCAATGGCGCCGCTTCCATGCGAGCACACCGAGTGCGGCCGCGCCTAGCGTCAGCGTGGCCGTCCATCCGGGATGCAGCGCCGCGCGCGTGTAGAGACTGCTTTCATGCACGAAGCGCTTGCGCGGCGATCGTTCGAGCATTTCGCTGCGGCGGCCGGCGTCCGGTCCTCTCGCAGCCCGATCCGTCGATTGCATGCGAAAGCCGAGTCGTCCCATGAATGCGTCGAACAGGCGTGGAGCGAGACGCGCGAATGCCACGTTGCCGGGCGCGGCACCGCCGACATAGATGGCGCGCCTGGGCGATACGGCCGCGTGCAAGATCGCGTCGGCAACGACATCCGGTGCGTAAAGCGGTGCAGGCAGCTTCGGCTCGACGTCGAGGTGGTTGCGCGCATGCTCGACGAACAGCGTGTGGATTCCCGAAGGCTTGATGAGCGTGACGGACACGGGCGCGCGCTCCTCGATCAGTTCGAGGCGCAATGCATCCGTGTAGCCTTTGACTGCATGCTTCGACGCGACATACGCACTTTGCAGCGGCACAGCGATATCCGATACCTCGCTGCCGAGGTTGATCAACGCGCCGCCATGCTTGCGCAGATGCGCGATTGCCACCGTCGAGCCGCGCACGATGCCCCAAAAGTTGGTATCGAACAGATCCTGTTGCTCTTCGATCGGGACCTCGTCGAACCGTCCGTAAATCGAGCCGCCTGCATTGTTGACCCACGTGTCGAAGCCGCCGAAGCGCTCGATGGTCCGCTCTGCGGCGGCCTGCATCTGCGACGTATCGCGCACATCGGCGATGACGTAATCGACTTGCGCGCCCGAGGCGTTGAGGTTGTCGGCGATCGTCTTCAGCGCGGTTTCGTCGCGTCCGAGCAGCATCACGCGCGCGCCGGCGTGTGCTGCCGCGCGTGCAGTGGCGAGGCCAATGCCGCTCGTCGCTCCTGTGATGACGATGACCTGCTCGTTCAACGGTTTCAGCTTGATGCGCTTCATGAAGACGTTTCCTTGGGATCGCAATGGGGAAGGCGGAAAGCGTGTTGGAGCAACGCTGCGCTACGATTCGGGGTTTCTCAGATCGGCTTCGATCAACGACGCGCCGTGCGCGGTGGCGGCGGCTCTCGCATCGTCGACGGTGGCGAAGGGACCGATGGGCGACGCGCCGTCGAACGGATAGAGCTTGCGTCCGTCGGTGGTGCGTACCAGTAAAAGCTCGCCGAAGAAGCGCCCTGTGGCCGTGAACTTTGTCGTGACATAGATGACGTAATCGTCCGCCGTGTCCGGGCGAGGCTTTCCCGTCTGTTTGACGAGCAGTTTGCGGCGTACCATTTCACGCCCCTTCAAGCCCGCTTGCAGCCAATCGGTCGAGTGATCGCGCGGCGGGATGTCGCGCGGCATGGGCGGGAGTTAGCGTTTCAAAGCGGCTGGTGACATATCGGTCTGAGCGCATGAAATCCTCTTCGAGCGTAGTGACCCGTCAAGGCGGGCGCTTTCAAGGCGTTCAGCAAACGCTATGCCGAAGTGCGCATGACGCTGCGCACATGAGCGGCTTCTTCACTTCATAGGCGGGCGGGAGCCGATCGGCGGTCAGCGACGGGCGGATGGCGTCAAGGCTTGAGCACGACCTTGATGCAACCGTCTTCCTTGTCGCGAAACGTCTTGTACATCGACGGGCCGTTTTCGAGCGCCACCGTATGCGTGATCACGAATGACGGATCGATCTGGCCGTCCTGTATTCTGCGCAAGAGGTCGTCGGTCCAGCGGTTCACGTGCGTTTGGCCCATGCGCCAGGTGAGTCCCTTGTTCATCGACGCGCCGAACGGAATCTTGTCGATCAGTCCGCCATAGACGCCCGGCACGGACAGCACGCCTGCAGGGCGGCAAACGTAGATCATTTCGCGCAACACATGCGGACGATCCGTCTCCAGCATGACGGCCTGTTTGGCGCGGTCGTATATCGCATCGAACGAGCGGGTGGCGTGCGACTCCATCCCGACCGCGTCGATGCACTTCTCCGGCCCCTTGCCGTGAGTGAGATCCGCTAACCGGTCGAGCACGCTTTCTTCCTTGAAGTTGATCGGGATCGCACCGCCCGCGCGCGCCATCTCGAGGCGCTCGGGAACCCAGTCGATTGCAACGACCTGGCGCGCCCCCAGCAGGACGGCACTGCGGATCGCCATCTGACCCACAGGGCCGGCGCCCCAGATGGCCACCGTATCCGTGGGTTCGATATCGCATTGCACGGCAGCTTGCCAGCCGGTCGGAAAGATGTCGCCGAGAAACAGTACCTGCTCGTCGCTCAGACCGTCGGGAATCTTCACGTGCGTCTTGTCGGCGAATGGGACACGGACCAATTCCGCCTGTCCGCCCGGATAGCCGCCCGTCAGATGTGTGTAGCCGAACAGGCCCGCCGTCGTATGGCCGAAGAGCTTGTCGGCGTCCTCGCGATTGCGGTTGGTCCGTTCGCAGACGGAGAAATTGCCGCGTTTGCACTGGTCGCACTCGCCGCAGATGATGGTGAACGGCACCACGACCCGGTCGCCGACCTTGAGCGCTGAATTCTCCTTGCCGACGTCGACCACTTCTCCCATGAACTCGTGCCCCATGATGTCGCCGGATTTCATGCCGGGCATGAAGCCGTCGAACAGGTGCAGGTCCGAGCCGCAGATGGCACAGCTTGATACCTTGACGATTGCGTCGCGCGGATGTTCGATGATCGGATCGGGAACCGTATCGCATCGAATGTCTTTCTTGCCGTGCCATGTAAGAGCTCTCATGCGTCTCTCCTTAAGGGATGTGAGCGAACCAGTATGCTGCGAACCGTTCAGAGGTTCGTCGGGTTGCCGGGATCGGTCTTGCCTTTTTCAGCGTTTTCTTGCTGATCGCCCAGGTCCTTGCGGTTATCGCCTTCCGTGATCTGCGCTTCGCCTTTGGCCTTCTTCGCGTCGTTGCCTGTGATCGAGCCGACGCCCTTGTTGACGTATCCCTTCAGTTCTTCCTTGATGCCTTCCGTTTTGTCGCTAGCCATTTCTTTCTCCGCAAGTGGTGATGTCACGCGGCGCGCAAAGCGCCTGCGCGCGCCGGCGCCGCTTCGCGTCGGTGCGCATACGCCATACCGAACACGCACCGCGCCATGCATCGTTGGCCGTGAGCGGACGACGCAGCAGGATGGAAAGCAATACGTCGTCCTTCCGATCATGCTGCGTCCGACACGCCGGCATCATGGCCTGACGTAACGCTCGCGCCCAGCGGCAACGTCACGCTCGGACGTAGAACCGCTCTTTTCGAAGGGTGGCTGGTGACGAAAGCCTGCGCCGCCGGAAACGATTGCGATGATCGCGCCGACGACCAGTGCCGCAAACGAGTACCAGCTCGCCCGCGCAATGCCGCGCGCCGCCGTATCGGCCGTCTCTCGGGCCTGTTGCTCCGCGGCGGGGCTCGACGCCATCGAGGCGGCGGAGGCCACAGCACCCTGGATCTGTTCCTTCGCGGAGTTCAGTACCGCGGGAGCCGATCCATTTTGCGCCGTGGCCGTCGCGCCGACCTGCGCACCCGTGGCGGCGATGCTGCCGGCAGTGCTGACGGTGCCGGCAAGAATGGACGTCATGCCATACGCGACAAACAGCGTCATGACGGCCCATGAGAGCAGACCATGAAGCCATCCCAGCACAGGAGCGCAGCGTCCGGCGAAATAAGAGCCAACGAAGACAGCAAGCACCGTTGTGAGGATCATCCATATGCCAGAGCCCAGGCCGAAGCCCTCCAATGGATGCGGTTTCGACAGCGGCGCCAGCAGTGACGCGCCTACGGCCGCACCGAGCACGCTCAAGACAAGATAGACGATCATCGACAGGATCACGCCCGCGATGACAGGACCCCATGACAGCCTGGGCAGGCCGTCTCGAGTGATGAGAAGTCTCATGGATATCTCCCAGGACGAAGGTTGAACAACGGGCGACTCCCTACGACGGGTGTCGGGAGGCGATCTGGTTCGCGCAATCGGTATGCCGCGTGCGGCTTGCGGACTCATTCGCTTTGCGGGGGGGCAGCGTGATGTGCCGGGTCGCGATCGCCGGCAACCGATGCCAGCGTCGCGCCAAAGGCCGCCGGGCAGGAACGCCACATGCGTGTTTCGCTGTGCCGACTCATCAAGGGAGATGCTTCATGGCCACATCCGGCGCAAACAATCCGTCGATCCGCAAGTTCATCGACGTGCAAAAGGCGCTCAAGGGCGCCTCGTATCCGGCTTCCAAACAGGAACTCCTGAAGGTTGCGAAGCAGAACGACGCCGACGAGGATGCGATGGAAGCGTTGGCGGCATTGGCCGACGACGAATATGCAAACCCCGCCCAGGTCTCCAAGGCGATAGGCAACGAAGGCTGAGACGCCGCGTTGGATCTCGCATCAGGCCTCGCATCAGGCCTCGCGTTGGACACCGATCTCCGACGGCCATTCGGTCACGTCGGCAACACCCGCACAATCTGGAGGACATCATGACCGACGCCAAGCGGCCCGCGCCGCCGTTTCCACCTCAGCAGCAGGAGAATGTTCCCGGGCGCACTGCGCTGTTGCAGCCGCAGCCCGACCACGGAGAAGACAGCTATGCGGGTAGCGGCAGGCTTGCGGGCAAAGCCGCCATCATCACGGGCGGCGACAGCGGCATCGGCCGGGCGGTTGCCATTGCATTCGCGCGCGAAGGCGCCGATGTGCTGATTGCCTATCTCGACGAAGACGACGATGCCGAAGACACGAAACGGTGGATCGAAAAGGCGGGGCGGCGGGCCGTGCTGGTGCGCGGCGACATCACGCAGCCTGGTCATTGCGACAAGATCGTCGAGACGGCTTTGAAGGAGTTGGGCAAGCTGGACGTCGTCGTCAACAATGCCGCCTACCAGATGATGTACGATTCGCTCGACGATATCACCGACGAGGAATGGGACCGCACTTTCGACACCAACATCAGCGCGATGTTCAGGATCACCCGCGCGGCGGTGCGGCACATGAAGCCAGGCGGTTCGATTATCAACACCACGTCCATCAATGCGGACAAGCCCAACCCGGGGCTACTCGCCTATGCGACGACGAAAGGCGCGATTCAGAACTTTACGGCCGGTCTTGCCCAGTTGCTCGCCGAAAAGGGCATCCGCGCGAACTGCGTCGCGCCTGGGCCGATCTGGACACCGCTGATCCCGTCGACGATGCCTCAGGAGAAGGTCGAAAAGTTCGGCGAGCAGGTTCCGATGAAACGACCGGGACAGCCCGCGGAACTCGCGCCCGCGTACGTCATGCTGGCCTCTGACGAGGCGAGCTATATCTCGGGTGCAACGATCGCCGTCACGGGCGGCGCGCCTTTTCTGTAACGGTGATGCGCACCCTGGCGGATCAACGCCCCGGGCGAAGCAGGGGCGATTCACTGAAGACGAGCGACCACTCGACCCCGCGCTGCGGCGCTGTCCGCCAATCCAGCTGTCCGCCGATGCTGCCCACCATCAGCCGCACGGTACGAAGACCTGTGCTCTCGTCGAGGGTCGCAGAGGGCAGGCCGTGTCCGTCGTCGGCGACGGACACGACGAGGTTCGGGCCCGAGCGAACGAGCGAGACGGTTATCACCCCGCGCTCGCCTCCGAACGCATGTTCGACGGAATTGGCCACGAGTTCGTTGACGATCGTTCCGATAGTCGTGCAGGTGTCCAGGTTGAGAACGATGCCGAACTGCAGCTCGATTTTCAGCGCGATACCGTTGGCGGTCAGTTCGTAAAAGTCGTCGAAGCTGGCAGCCATTGCACTCAGATACCGGCCCAGGTCGGCGCGCTCGGCCTGTTCGCTCAAGCCGAGCAGATGGTCGTAAAGCGATGCCATCGCAAAGACGCGCCGTTCGATGTCGCGTAATCCCTTGCGGTCTTTCTCGTCGCGCGCTCGAAGCGCAGTGCGTTGAACCATTGCGATGATCGATTGAAAATTGTTGCGGATGCGATGTTGTTGCTCGCGCAGCAGAACGGCTTTCGCATCTCGCTCGACGATCAGCGAAGCACGCGCCCGGATCTTCTCGATACCTTCGGCCAACGCGGCTGCCACTGCGGCCAGGAACGACGTATGAAACGCGCCGACTTCAGTGGGCTCCGGGAAGTCGATTTCGAGTATTCCGTAAGCGCCTTCATCGTTCACCAACGGCAGGCTGACGGAAGTGACCACATGATGGTCTTTCAGGAGCTTGGGCAGCAAGTGCGGTGGACGTCGTCTTACGTCGACATCGATGACGGGAGCGACATTCCTGATGGCCTCTCCGGGCGGGTTACCCGCTTCGGCTTTCCCGGCCGGCTGCCCCATTGCGTCGGGCGACATACCGTACTGACTCTTCAGGATGAGTGTGTTGTCGGCTTTGTCCAGTTCGAGAACCTTCGCCATCGGTGCTGAACAGCCCATGGCTGCCGCGCGAGTGGCGCCGTCCAGCAGCTGCTGCAACGACACATCGCCAAGCGTCGCCTCGATCATATGAGCGAACAGTTGCCATTGGCGCAGGACGTCGCTGAGCAAAACAGTGTCGGCCGGGTCGACGACGATACGGCTCATCGACGCGGCCAACGTTGCTTCGTGTGCGGAGCTCATGTTTTCCTGTTGATCCAGACCGAATGGCGGCCATTACGCAAGCTGTGTGCCGCGATCAGAAGGCGAGCGGCCGCTGCGCTAATGACGTACACGCTGATGAGGGATCGAATGACGCATGACGGCCGGCCGAGACGCACTTTGCCAGCACGGACTCCGCACTAAGGCCGCGGCGCTTTCGCGCTCGCGGCGTACGGATTAGTCAACTGCAGCGGCCTTAAGCGGGCCTGGTGGATTCGGGCGATGCCTTCATGCCAAGCTCGGCGCCCGTTTCCGGATCGGTCGACGGATCGGACATCAGCCGCTGGCTCATCGCTTCGAGCGCTGTCTGTTGCGTGGGATCGAGCTTGACGGATGCGGTGCCGTCGCCGCCGTCCGCCGTCAATGGCGGATCGTCGACGAGCTGCAGCCCGGTACCCTGATTCCACGGCCCCGGCACGGGCGGCTGTCCATGAGACATCTTGTAGTACACGCTCGCGAACTCGGGCACGGGCGGCATCTTGCCCGGAGGGAAATTGCCCGTGATCGAGTACAGCGCCTTTTCGAACGACTTCTGATGCGACACTTCTCGCGTCATCAGAAAGCCGAGTGCATCGCGCACACCCGGGTCGTCGCTCACGTTGATCAGACGCTCGTAGATGATCTTCGCGCGCGCTTCGGCTGCGATATTCGAGCGCAGGTCGGCGGTCGGCTCGCCGATCGTGTCGATATACGCCGCCGTCCACGGCACGCCCGCCGAATTCGTGAGCGGCGTGCCCGCGCCATAGAGCACCTGAGTCACGTGACTATCGTTGCCGGCACCGTTGATCTTCCGATACATCTCGGCCTGTGAATCGACCGCTTCGGCCAGCTCGCCTTTGGCGCCACGGTTAAGCATCGCCACGATCGAGCCGATGATTTCAAGGTGACTGAGTTCTTCGGTGGCAATGTCGTAGAGCATGTCCTTGCGGCCGGGATCTTCTTCGGTGACGGCTTGGGTGAAGTAGCGCATCGCTGCCGCCAGCTCGCCTTGCGGTCCGCCAAACTGTTCCAGCAAAAGATTGGCGAGCCCGGGATTGGTATCGCTCACACGAACCGTGTATTGCAGACGCTTGTTGTGTACGAACATCACGACCTCCTTAAGGTTGGCTTAAGCCAACCGTCCTTGCGCAATCGCCGAACCTGGCTTTGACGATCTCACGTGCAAACCGACGACCGACCCACCAGCGCAGCATTTCAAGCGGTGCGTGTAAGTCCGTCGCATCGCACGCGAGCGCCGGCTGTGGCACGCCGCCCAAGCTGTCGCG
Organism: Burkholderia sp. E7m39; assembly: GCA_001319865.1. GTDB lineage: Bacteria > Pseudomonadota > Gammaproteobacteria > Burkholderiales > Burkholderiaceae > Paraburkholderia > Paraburkholderia bengalensis. Next base: position 11,480 of record BBSL01000409.1, read on the forward strand.
CGCGATCACGGCGTTTCGACCCCGAATGTTGATGTTGCAGCGCGGCAAAAACCAGCCTATAACCATCTATGTGGATGGTAATCGGATGGAAAGATGAAAAAGCTGATGGCGCCGGCAACGGATCGTCCCAAGGGGGGCGATTCGGAAAAGATCACGATCAACCTGGGTCCGGTTGATCTCGGCCAGATCGACCTTCTGGTGGAGGAGGGCTTTTATGGAAACCGGACCGACCTGATCCGGACTGCGATTCGCAACCAGCTTGCCCTTCATGCACAGGTCGTTCAGGACACGGTGACACGCCGCGCGCTCGTACTCGGACTACAGCACTTCTCCCGGCAGGACCTTGAAGCAGTGCGTGCCGCGCGCCAGCGGCTCACCATTCAGGTGCTCGGACTCGCGAGCATTGCCAGCGACGTCACGCCGGAGCTTGCGCTCGCAACGATCGAAAGCGTCCATGTGCTGGGCGCATTCCACGCTTCGCCCGCTGTCAAGGCGGCGCTCGCGGACAGAATGCACTAGCCACACGACGCTCAACCTAATTCGCTAATCGGAAAAAGATGATGAAACTCGACGAAAACTTCCTGGGCTCCATGCACGAAGCGATGAACGTATTACGCACGCGCGGTCCCGCCGAAGCGACGAAAGTCATTCAACGCGTGCTGCAAGGCGGTGCCGCTGATGGCGAGTACGAAACCGCGTCACGGCACGAGGCGCCCGTTTCCCCATTCGCGAGGAACGGGAACCGGGACGTCGCACCGCACACGGCGCGAGACGGCAAGCTGGACGCGGACATCGAAGATCGCGGCCATTTCAGCACGCATGCGTATTCGAATACCGCAGGCTCGCGGCAATATCGTCTGTACGTGCCGGCTCGCGCAGCGGGCCAACCGCTGCCTCTGATTGTGATGCTGCACGGCTGCACGCAGAACGCCGATGATTTTGCCGTGGGTACGCAAATGAACGCGCTCGCCGAGCAGCATCGATGTCTGGTCGCGTATCCCGTGCAGCCGAAGCACGCCAACCCGTCGAAGTGCTGGAACTGGTTCAAGCCCGACGACCAGCATCGCGAGCGTGGCGAGCCTTCGCTGATCGCAGGCATCACGCGCGACATCATCGCGGCCCATGATGTCGATCCGGCGCGCGTGTACATTGCAGGCATGTCTGCGGGCGGAGCCATGGCGGCGATCATGATCGCCACGTATCCCGAGCTGTACGCGGCGGCGGGCATCCATTCCGGCCTGCCCGCAGGGTGCGCGCACGATCTGCCTTCCGCGCTCGCGGCCATGAAAGGCGGAAAGCGTCATGGCAGGCGACATCACGCGCACAGCGACCAGCGCGCACCGCGACGGCCCATCATCGTCTTTCACGGCGACGCGGACGCCACGGTTAACATCGCAAATGCCGCGCAGCTGGTGCAGGGCTTCGAACCGCGACGCGGCGGCGATGCACCGCGCCGCGTCGAAGCGAGCCGACGGTCCTGCACCGTCGCGTCGCTTGTTTCATCCGACGGTATCGACGCAGAACTGTGGACCGTTCATGGCGCACCGCATGCCTGGTCAGGTGGCGATACACGCGGCAGTTACACCGATCCCACCGGCCCGGACGCGAGCGCAGAAATGCTGCGATTCTTTCTCGCGCATCCGAAACAGGGCTGAAATACAGGTGCCAAATGAACCGCGTCTTTTGCTCGGCGTCGGCCCGGGTGTCGCCATACTCAGTTTCCGGCAAGACGCCGAACCGTTCGCGCGATCCACGCAAGCAGGCCGTTGCGTACCACCACGCCTGTTATCTTGCGTGGTCCGACCACCAGCGACCCCACGAATATCGCGGCGAGCAAGGTCACGTTCGGCGCGACGGAAACATATTCGCGCGCCCTCGCGACGAGTGAAGGACTGGCACCAATCTGACGCAGCTGCATTGCGTTGCGTGCGGTGACCAGACTTGCGCGCGATGCGGCCATCCGCTCCAGCACTGACGCCTCGGCCGCGGCAAGCGCGGTAGCTTTAGAGATCATTTCAACGCCTCCTTGGCCACGCGGAGGTCTTCGCGGATCTCGTCATGAAGTACATGGAACGAGCGCGCCGGCTTCTGCGAGCGAACGACCAGGAAAGAAATAATGCAAAGCAGGACCCACGCACCCGCGATAGCCCAGGACACCTGCACGAAGTAGGGTGTTGTCAGCGCCGTGGCAAGCACTGCGATGCAAGAGAACGACAGCGCGAACAGCCCGGCGACCGCGAGTGCAACGAGCGCAATGACTTCACGCGCAAGCTCCATTCGGGCCTGCGCCAGTTCGATGGTGACAAGTTCGCCGTAATCGCCCATTCGCTCCATATAGAAGCGGCCCACGGCGCTCCACCGATTCATTTTGGACTGGATCGACATCGTACCGCTCCGTCGGAGAAAAATGAGGATGAGCGTTTGCCGTCACCTGACGCAACATCAATAATCACGACGGCTGGAGGCCCAAAGCGCACCAAGAAGGAAGCCGACCGCACTGGCGCCCGCCAGCACTGCCAGCGGATTCGACGCCATGGTGTCGCGGGCCAGATCGCTGGCGTCAGCACAGAGCTGTGTGCCTTGCCGCGCAGTTCATTGGCTGCACCCTCGAGCTGCATCTTCGTGTCTCCCGCGATCGAGCCGACAGCTTCCTTCACGTTTCCCGCCGTTTCGCGGAGGGTACCTTCAATCTTGGTAGTTTCCATTTGTCACTCCAGTTAGCTGCCGCGTATTCGCACCGGACGCGGCCGGTAATCATCGTCCAACCCTTTGCCCGTTGAACCCCTTGAACCCGTGTTGAACCCGCGTTGAACCTTTCCGTCGGCGGGATCGACCTGTGGCATCGCCTGTGACGCAAGCGCCGGGCCTGAACGGCACGCACCGCGTCACACCGCCTCAGTCGCCAGCACGAGGCCGCGCCCGGTTTCGCTGGAATACCCATTGCTCGTGGAAAGCGGGGGGGCAGGTCGCGGTCGGGCCGGCTCCCATGGTCCGCAAGTCAGCGTCGCTGATTGTTCATAGTGAAGTTCCAACCAGAGGGAGTGCAACATGGCACAACGTAAGACGGTAGATGATCTTTTTGTCCATATGCTGTCGGACATCTACAGCGCCGAGAAGCAGCTGACCAGAGCGCTCGCGAAGCTGTCGCGCGCCGCAAGCAATCCGGAACTGAGCGACGCATTCAAGACCCATCTGGAAGAGACGCAGGGCCAGGTCGAGCGTATCGATCAGGTCGTCGACGTGTGCGGCCTCAAGCTCAAGCGCATGAAGTGCGTCGCGATGGAAGGTCTGATTGAAGAAGGTGACGAACTCATCGACGAAATAGAAAAAGGCCCGGTACTCGACGCGGGCCTGGTCGCTGCCGCGCAGAAAGTCGAACACTATGAAATCGCAGCGTATGGCAGCCTGTGTGCGCTTGGTAAGCAGTTGGGCTTCACAGAAGGCGTGAAGCTGCTGACGGAAACGCTCGAAGAGGAAAAGGCCACCGATCTGAAGCTCACTCAGTTCGCGGAAAAAGCGGGCAATGTGAAAGCGAAGGCTGCCTGATTCACGCGCCGCCGTGGGTTCAGCCGGCGCGCTTCGGCCGGCTGATCGCACACCGCGGGTCGGCAGGGCGTGGCGCGCGCGTTGCCTTTATTTTCAGGCTGACGCAAACCTGCAACGCTCGTCGATTTTCCTCACCAGAGGCTTTCGAGTCGACTTTGATAGTGCGTCCGCGCTGCCGATGGCAGCCGCGGACGCTCGCCGGCTGGATCGACACGTTCTACAACCGGTGGAGGATGCCGACGATCGCAAGTACCTGGGTCGAACTTCCTGCAATGCCGAACGAACCGATCAACGCTTGGGCCTCGCGCGTGCCGCCCGCCGCCACGCGTTGAAGGCCGCTTGCGTGCTGGTATCCCGCGAGTGCATACGTTTCCGTTCTACGAGAGAAGCTGTAGGTCGCGGCGGTGTTCACCTGATGGTAGGTCGCGGAGGTATCGCCGCTCGCGTGCGTATAGATATAGCTGAGCCCAACGGCAGTTGCTGGCGTCAGCTGATAGGATGAAAACGCGGTGCCGACATTCCAATGCTCATTGGAGGCGAACGTCGATTGACTGTCGCGTGTTGCCTGCACGTTGCTGTAGGACAACCCCAACGATCACCTTATCCTTCACATATTCCGCTGCAGTACGCGCGATGCCGACGGAACTCGCGCTCTGGTACCCGTTGTTGATCGGGCTGCTGAAGAAAGTGTCGGCAGTGGTGCTGTTCCAGGCACTGCGCGCGGGTTGTCCGTTCGCGTTGCTGGAATGTTTCACTCCCGCGTCAAAATTGCGGGTGAGCAAGTATCGTTTTCCTGCAGGGCTGGTAAGCATGCGTTTTCTGGAAAGCACTGTTCCGGAGAATGGGGAGATCCTCTTGGAGCCGGCTTTTGCAGCTTCAAACGGCGCTCTAGCGAGAAGTATTTCCATTGCTTCAATAAAGCCGGCGATTAACGCGTGAAGTGAACGGGAGCCGGAACGTGCGCAACCTGATGATCGTCTGTCATTGCAGATGAATGGGTGACCCGAGTACATTCAACGCCAACCGCCGCCTAGCGCGAGGAAAGCAGTGATCTGATTGTTGTTGACATCTTCCTGTGTGACGGAAACAGCAATTTCGGCTATAACCCAGGCGCGTTGCGCATCGAGCGCAACGAGTCCTCCAACTTTGCCGCCGCGCCTGAGCTGCTCAGTCCTCTGCGATACCCTCAGCGCTTCGTCCCTGGCAGCCTCCAGGTGATCCAGCCGGTCGAGCGTTGCAGCGTAAGTGTCGAGCGAAGCTTCCGTCTCGCGCAGCGCCGTGAGCACGACGCCGTCAAAGTAGGCGAGGCTCGCGCGGTCGTGCGCTTGCGCTGCGGCGATGCGGTCGCGGATGGCGCTTCGATGCAGATCCCAGGTAATCTGCGGCCCGATGGCGAAGCGGTTCGTCAGTGGCGAGAAGGCGTTGGTCAGCGCGCCAGTCGAGCCTATCGACGCGCCAAGCCTGATGTCGGGATAGAGCTCGGCGGTTACGACGCCGATTTCGGCGCTGGCCGCGGCCAACCGGCGTTCGGCGGCGCGCACATCCGGCCGGCGCTTGAGCAGCGCCTGACCGTCGCCTGTCGGCAGCGGCGTGCGCAGCTTCAGCGGTGTATGGCATGCGAGCAGCGAGCGGTCGTATTGCCCGGGTGGCAGCCCCATCAACGTGGCGAGCCGAAAGGCCGCATTCTGCTGCCGGGCCCGTAGCGGCGCGAGCAGCGAACGGTTGACTTCGATCGGGCTGCGTTGCCGCTCCTCCTCGAAGGGTGCGATGCGGCCGTTCGTGATTAGCTGCTGTGTAAGCGAAAGGCTCTGTTCCTGAATGACGATCGCATGCTGGACGACGTCGATCTGGTTGCCCGCATTGCAGAGGTCGGAGTAGGCGCGCGCGGTTTCGGCGGCCACGTTGATGCGCGCCAGATCGCGCGCTGCCACGGCGGCTTCGTTCTCGGCGGAGGCGGCTTCGATGCCACGGCGGATGGCCCCGAAAAGATCCAGGTCATAGCTCATCGTGATGCCTACGTTGTAGATGCCATGCCGCGGCGGCTGGACGTGAGACAGCACTGCCTGCGCGGATTGCTGCGTGTAGCTCGTTTCCATATCGGCAACGATGCTGATGTCGCGGCGCGAGCGGACTTCCGCGAGCAGTGCATCGCTTCGTTCCAGATTCGCCTGTGCTACCCGAAGGTCCGTATTCCCCGCCAGCGTTTTTTCGATCAGGCCATCGAGAACGGGATCATCAAAAAGGTGCCACCACTGATCCGGCAATGGCGCGTTGGACACCGCGAGCCCGCCGGAAAGGAATGCGCCATTCGCCGCCGGCGCGTTCACGCTCGCGTGGGGCGGGATCTGATAGTCCGGTCCCACCTCGGCACAGCCGGCGAGCGCCACGCCCAGGCTCGCCACGCTCAGCATGCGCGCGCCTACCATGGCAGGCTCCGCCGTACCTGTATCTCAGCGGTGCTCGAATGCACTTCCACGGAGGCTGTTTGGCCCGGGATGAGCCGCACACCCGGCGGGACCGCGTCGATTTCGATTCTGACGGGAATGCGCTGAGCGAGCCGCACCCACGTGAACGACGGGTTCACATTCGCGAGCTGCGCGCTGGTGCCGGCGCGTTCACGGTCCTCCACCCCGCCCGCGATGCTCGCGACATGTCCGCGTATTTCGTTGGCGACACCCATCAGATAGATACTCGCCGGGTCTCCGACGTGAATGGCAGGCAGCTTCGTCTCTTCGAAGTAGCCTTCCACGCGCAACGACTTCGCATCGACGAGTGCCATCGCGGCCTTGCCCGCGTTCAGATACACACCGGGTTGCAGGTCGACGTTTGTCACCGTGCCGTCGACGGGCGCCCGCACGAGTGTGCGCTCGAGGTTCAGCGCCGCGAGATCGCGTGCGGCGATGGCCTGCGTGAGACCCGCACGAAGTTGCTGGACGCGGGCGATGTCTTGCTCCGCCGTCTCCCGCGCGACGACGTCAGGCATCGCGCGGTTGCGCCGGTCTTCGCGGACCGCCTCGTTGTAGGCGGCCTGTTGCTTCGATACATCGGCCTCGGCCTGCGTGAGCGCGATCCGGTAGCGCGACGGGTCGATCACGAGAAGTACCTGGCCCTTCCTGACGACCTCGTTGTCGCGCACCCGCACGTCGGTCACGAGGCCGCTGACGTCGGGAGCGATCGGCACCACGTCCGCGCGCACTTTGCCGTCGCGCGTCAACGGCTCGATCTGATAGCGCACCCACAAGCCGTAGATCGCGGCGAGGACCACCAGAATGGCCACGATCGTCGAGAGTGCCCGGATCAGGTAGGAAACGCGCCACATGTCAGGTGATGAATCCGTGCGGGAGATACGCATCGGCAAGCCGCGCGATGCTCCACCAGAGAACGAGGAACAGTGCCAGTTCGATCAGGCCCGGATGCCAAAGAAGCAAATGAAACGGAAGGCGGTGCAAGGGCCGGCGAACGGCCGCCGTGATCATGACGGCTATCACGGCCCAGGCGAGGCCCGCGGGCATGTAGACGCCGAGAATGTGGATTTCCTCGATCATCACGCGTCCACCTCGAGCGGATGAGCATTGGGAAACAGATTGCAGCGCAGCGCGACGAGCGCGAGCAGCGTCCGGTCACCCACTTCCTCTGTCTTGTCCATCGTTGCGCCGATGGATCGGTCCAGCGCGCCCAGCAAAGATGCCGACCCGGCGAGCGCCTTGCCTTCGCGCAGCCTCGCCTGATACAGCTGTGAGATCTCCATCAGCGTCGATTGAATTGCGATGCGCGTGTGTTCACGCGAATGCTGAAGCGCCTGGCGAGCCTGAATGATGTTGCGGCCTATGCGCAGATCGATCAATCCGTCCGCTTCATGTAGCGCGTCCGCCGCGCCGATTAGTGCCATGCGCGCGGCAAGCTGACCCAACCGGTCGACTGCGTGCGCAGTCCATGACTGGGCATCGAGCGGTTCGCGCGGATCGGCTAGCCGCGCGAGGTCGGACCAGTTTCGATGGAGTATCTGATGCGCTCTCCAGCGCAGGTTCGCGGACCGGAAGAGTTTGGTGACGGCCAGCGTCGTGACGATGCCTGCAAGCTGCGCGAGTCCCGTGTTGGCGAACGCGGCGAAGTCCACGTGAAGCCGGTCGAGAAAGCCCATTGCGACGATGAAGCAGGACAACATCGGCAATGCGCGTGCAGCGCGCGCCGGATCGGCCTGGAGATACCCCATCCATAGCAGGGCTGGCGCCAGCATCACGATGAGCATCACGGTTCCGTCGACCCTTGGCAACAGCACGAACAAATAGAGGGCCGCCAGCGGAAAGGTGGTGAGTGTGGCCATCAGGTAACGGCCGATGGCGGGTGCGGGATCATCCTGTGCGGCGAACGAGCAGGTGATGAGCGCCGCGAAAGCCGCCGTGGTCGAGCCGCTCGGCCACGCGAGAAGAATCCATACGGCACAATAGATCAACACGGCCGTCGTCGTTGCGACACCCGCGAGCAACGCTATGCCGTGATCTCGCGGCAAAGGAAAGAGGCGCGTCTTGTCGGCTTCCTGCAGATGGGGCGTGACGTCGATTGAGCTGTCGTCGATGGCGCGAACCAGCGTGTGTGCGACATGCAGGGTATCGATGAACGCCGCCATGCGGTCGCACAGGTTTGCGGCCAACAGCGACGACCATCGATTGCCGCTGGCGTGTGCTGCCGCCAATGCGCGGCAACGGGTCGACAGTTCGTCATCGAACTGGTTCGCGACATCGGGCGGCTCGCGCAGATAGCCGATCACGCGTGCAACGAGATTGGCCGTCTCGGCGTCGACGGCGTCGAGCGCACGCAGCTTGTCCAGCCGGTTGGCGGCCGCCGAAGCGAGAGGCAGCAGGGCCGCGAGACGATGCTGGAGTTCGGTGACCGCCGCTCGCGTAGAGAGTGCCTGGCGGCTGTCGGCAGGCAGATTGCTCGCGATGATGCCGAGCTCGGTGACATCGGCTGCCAGCATCCGTCGATGCTCGTACTCGAGGACGGTGTGACGGGTGCCGAGCGCATCCGCCGTCCAGCGTGAAGCATGAACGAGGAACGAACAGGCACGCTTGCGGATGGTGTGCCGCACGTCCATGGGTCTCATGATCGTGTGCACCGCCGTCACGCAAATAATCGCCACGATCATTTCCTGCACGCGGGAAATCGTGGTCGTGAAGATATCGTTCGGATTGTCGAGGTAAGGGAAACTGATGACAGCCGCGCTGAAGGCGGCCATCTGATACAGAAAGGCGCGAGGCGTGCGATCGAGCACGGCGAGATAGATGCAAAGCCCAGTCCAGATCGCGAGGCACGCTACCAGCAAGACGGGCGAATTCTGCATGTTGGGGACGAGCGCAAGCGTCACGCAGGCGCCCAGGGCGATCCCCAGGAGGCGATAGAGCACCTTCGGGGCCGTTGCGCCCGCCAAGGGCTGCGCCGTCACGTAGACGGTGAGCAGTGCCCACCACGGGCGCGGCAAACTCGCCGTGAACGTGATGATCAACACGATCGCCGCAGCGGCAAACGTGCCGAGCGAGAAGAGCAGCTTGTCCGGTTCGACGACGAGTCTCTCGCCCGGGCGTAGCGAATTGGTTGGCGGTCGCGGCACGATGCTGCCTCGGTCGAGTAGTTACCTGGTTTGCGCGAGCGTTCCCGTCGTGGGGCTGAAGTCGAGCTCGGGGCCGGATATGCCGGTGACGAAACGCGGTCATGGCTGTTCGAAATGGAGCCGCTGTGACGGGACCAGACGCGATTGGTGCGTGAGTGATGAAACCCGCGGGTGTACGTTCGATCGTCAGCACGACACGCGTCTTTGGCTGAAGCGTGCACCTGTTCGAACGCCGTGTCCACGAAGGGGGCGGCGCCGGAATCGTCTGCCATGGGTAGCTGACGTGGTGCGTGCTTGCACGGTGCGACGGAGAGGGCGCGTGAATCGTCAGCGAACCTGTGTCCGCGAAGTACAAAAGTTGTACTCGCGATGGCGTTTACGCTGCCCGGTCGTCTGCTGACAATGCGCTCACTGGCTGCGAACAAGGGTTCGTGCCCATACAAGCAGCGGAGATCGATCATGAAAGCATTGGTTCAGGCTGTTGCCCTCAGCGTGGCGATTGCTGCATCCGTTATGGCATTCGCGCAAGGCAGCGTCAGGCGGCAGCAGGTTCGCGACGAACTCGTACGACTCGAAAAAGTTGGGTGCCGCTTGGGCGATGGGGGCGCCACGGATTACCCGGTCGAGATTCAAGCGGCGCAAGCGCGACTGGCGGCGGAACAATCCGCGTCGACCGGCTATGGTGGCGTTTCGGGTGGGATGTCGGACACGGGCTCGGGCAAGACGGTCGCACCTTAACCCGGGATGCGGGCCTCGTGCGTTCGACAGCGGCCTCGTGATGGGTGTCTTCGCGTCGCTCACCATGTCGCGAACTGTCGCGGCGTTTCCTTCAGATTGTTCCATCAATGCCGGAGATTCCTCCCGTATTGCCGTCGAGCGGTGCTGTAGCGCGAGGTTGACTGCCGGCTTTCGCCGTGAGATCGCGTAGAGTCTGTTCGTCTCGCGCCATTGCCTCTGGCATCCAGGCGCGAAGAAAATCGATCCAGGTACTGATCTTGGCATCGATATAGCGCCTGGATGCGTAGATAGCGTAAATGTTCATTTTCTGCAGGATATAGTCTGGCAAGACGCGCACTAACCTTCCGCTTTTCAGATCGTCAACGGCGGCGTATATCGGCACCGTCGCAATTCCCATGTCCTCACGCGCAGCCACCAGCAGCGACTCGGCAATGTTCGTCTGAACGGGGCCATTCACCTCGATGACCTCTTTTCCCGCAGGGCTTTCGAAGGTCCATATGTGTGTCGGAAAAGCCGGCGTGTGCAGAATCAGGCAGCGATGTCTCGCGAGATCGGCCAGCACCTCCGGGGCGCCATGTGCGCTTAAGTATTCCTGGGACGCACAAAGAACGTTGAAGGTCGAGCCGAGTCGGTGCGACACAAGTTCTGAATCGGGCAGCGCGCAGGCCGCAACGATCGCAACATCGCACGATCCTTCAAACAGATCAGGCGCGCGCTGGAGCAACGTGAGTTCCACCGTCACCTCGGGATAAAGCTTCTGGTAGCGAGCCATTGCCGGCAATACATAGTGCTGCCCGACACTCGCGTAACTATGCATTCGCAGGATGCCGGAGGGCCGGTCGTGTGCGTTCTTGGCCTCGGCTTCTGCACGATCGAGGTCCTCAAGAATCTGTCGGCAACTGACGAGATATCGCTGGCCAGCGTCGGTAACGGATAAGCGCCGGGTCGAGCGGTTCAGGAGGCGGATCTGCAAATGTGCTTCGAGCTCCGATATGGCACGCGATACGGCGCCCGTCGTCATATTGAGCGTCTGTGCGGCAGCAGTGAAGCTACCCGCTTCGACAACGCGCAAGAATGCGCGCATATTCGTGAGCCTGTCCATGATTCAATTCCTGGATTTCAGCAAATGGGTCGTCGGGCTGCAGCTTGTGTCCAGAGGCTGCAGCGGGAGACGCACGGCATTGCACACTGAAGAGATCCTTGCGATCGGAACCCGCTGCGTGCCTGTTCTGCAAAGGGCGCTCCAGATGAAATCTACGCTCATATCCCTCGATGTTAGCTCGCGGCACAGCAAGCCGCATAAGTGAGGATCGCATGCGTGCGCGCGATATGAGGATGCTGGCGCGACAGCGACGGTCGGGTCCGTTTGCTGGTGGCCTTTTGTGGTTGAGTCCCATCCGCTGAACCCCATTGCGGACAACGATAGACTAGGCGAGTGACCCGCTTGTGTGCCGCTTGTGTGCCGCTTGTGTGCCGTCACTCTCTATGTGACTGGGCGCGTTGGTTGCGCACCATGCACGATTACTCATAGCGGAGATGTGTCATGCTCACGCAACGAACGAAGGACATCGTCAAGGCGACAGCGCCCGTGCTCGCCGAACACGGATACGCGATCATTCAGCGTTTTTATACGCGACTGTTCGATGCCCACCCTGAGCTGAAGAACGTCTTCAATATGGCGCACCAGGAACAGGGCCAGCAACAGCAGGCACTCGCGCGGGCAGTCTATGCCTACGCGGAGAACATCGAGGACCCCAGCAGCTTGTTGGCGGTCCTGAAAAACATAGCGAACAAGCACGCGAGCCTCGATGTGCGTGCGGAGCACTATCCGATCGTTGGCGAACATCTGCTCGGCGCGATCAAAGAGGTACTCGGCGATGCGGCAACGGACGAGATCATCTCAGCCTGGGCGCAGGCCTATGGCAATCTCGCGGACGTTCTGATGGGTATGGAGAGTTCATTGCGCGAACAGACGGCCGCAAGGATCGGCGGCTGGACCGGCTGGCGGCCATTCATCGTCACGGAAAAGTCGGTTGAAAGCAGCGTGATCACTTCCTTTGTGCTCGAACCTAAGGATGGACAGCCCGTCGTCAATTTCGAGCCGGGACAGTACATCAGCGTCGCTGCGCACGTTCCGGCACTCGGGCTGCAGCAGATCCGGCAGTACAGCCTCTCAGACATGCCGAATGGCAAGACCTATCGGATCACCGTCAAGCGCGAGGCTGGCGATGCGGCCAAACGGGAAGGCTACGTATCGTCGTTGCTGCACGATCACGTACAGGTCGGAGACGAGTTGCGACTCGCCGCGCCGTACGGCAGCTTCCATATCGACGTGCATGCAAGCACCCCCATCGTGCTGATCAGCGGCGGAGTCGGGCTCACACCGATGATCAGCATGCTCAAGCGTGCGATTCAGGACCCGGGGCGTCCTGTCGTATTCGTGCATGGCGCGCGTAACAGTGCCGTTCACGCGATGCGGGACCGCCTGAAACGGACCGCGGCGACACATTCGAATTTCCGGGCGATCATCTTTTACGATTCGCCGTTGCCCGGTGACGTGCAAGGGCAGGACTACGACTATTCCGGCTTTGTCGACCTGGACCGGATTGCAGGCGACGTCCTGCTCTCCGACGCGGACTACTATATTTGCGGACCGATCCCTTTCATGCGCATGCAGCACGACAAGCTCAAGAGCATGGACGTGCATGAATCGAAGATTCACTACGAGGTGTTCGGGCCGGACCTGTTTGCGGAGTGACGGGGCGGACGGGGGACTTAGCGGTCAATTCAAGTTCAGACTCTGCGTCACTGTCGGTGACCGATTAACCGTGAAAACGTGCGCGATTACATGCAGTGATAGCTTTGCCACATCAACGGCATGACCAGTTCTCCCTTCCATAGAACCGCCGCCACCGATACGTTTCCGACCGAACAGCTGAATCGCTCGTGTTGTTCACATGGAAGACTGCCTGTGCAAACAAGGGGCGCTTGCCGCCGTCAGTGCCATAAAGGCTAGCTGGAAAAGACTCAAGGCTGCGCAGCCTCTGCATATCGACTCCTGAATTCCGCTCAGATCCGCGCATGTATCGATGCGAAATCGCGCCACGGCGTCTCCTCGGGCATCTATCGGTCATTTGACCGATATCGGCAAAACCCCGGCTTCGTCATCCTGTGACTCATGGGCGGCAGGCGCACCGAAACAAGCAAGCCGTGCTGCTCCCCATTCACCATTCGCGACAGAAAGGATGATCTACGATGAAACGCCTCAGTATTGCTCTCGCCGCTGCGTTGCTCTCCAGCACCATGGCCATCGCGGCCCCGGCCACCGCGCCGGCCCGCATTCGCGGCACGATTTCGTCGGTCGATGCCGGCAAGATCGTGATTCATACCTCGTCAGGGCAGGATCTGCCCGTCGCGCTGAACGCGGACACCAAATACCTCGGCGTGATCGAGTCGAGTCTCGACAAGGTCGAGCAGGGCAGCTACATCGGCACGGCGACCAAGAGCGTCGGTCCGACCCAGGTCGCACTCGAAGTCACCGTGTTCCCGCCCGCCATGAAGGGCATCGGCGAAGGTCACTACGCGTGGGACACGCTGCCCGATACGACGCTGTCCGGTCATTCGAATACATCGAGCGCGATGACCAACGGTAACGTCGTGTCCATGTCGGCACCCTCCGCTGCAACAGTCCATAGCGCGATGACGAATGGCAATGTCAGCGCAGCGTCTGCGCAGAACGGCGTCAAAAAACTGACGGTCTCCTATAACGGCGGATCGCAGTCCATCGTGGTGCCGCCGACCGCACCGATCGTCACGTTTCGGCCGGGATCGACCGCGGACCTGACCAAGGGCGCAGCGGTGTTTATCCAGGGCGCGACGAATGGCGGCGAAACGACCGCGGGTCTGGTCGCAGTGGGAATCGGCGGCGTGAAGCCCCCGATGTAAACGGCTACGCGATGTTGCCGCCAATTACGATGCCCTTTCTGAATTGAGGAGACGCCCGATGTCCGACCGCCTGCAGCCATCGCGACCCGCCCATGCGGTTCCGATCCGCGTGATGCATTGGATCGGCGTGTATGCGATGGGATGCATGATCTTCAGTGGATGGGAGATCTACAACGCGTCTCCCGACCTGCCGTTCGTCTTTCCGCGCTGGGCAGGTCTCGGCGGCTGGCTGGGCGGCGCGCTCGCGTGGCATCTGACGGCGATGTGGGTGTTGTGCGTCGATGGACTGGCGTATCTGGTCTACGGCTTCGTGTCAGGCCACTTCGGCGAAGATCTTCGTCCGCCCGCGGTCGGCGCGTTTGTACGCGATCTCCATGCGGCGCTGCGCTTTCGCCTGACGCATCGGCTCGGGCATTACAACGCAGTGCAGCGCGGGCTCTATGTGGGCGTGCTCGCGGCAGTCGTCGTGCAGGTCGCAACCGGGTTCGCGATCTGGAAGCCGGTGCAGCTCGGCTGGCTCGCGGCGGCATTCGGCGGCTATCCGCTCGCGCGTCATATCCATCTGGCGCTCATGCTCGCGATCGTCGCATTTGCGATCCTTCATGTGGCGCTCGTCGCGATCCATCCGCGCACGCTGAAAGCGATGATCGTTGCCGCTCCCCGGGAACGGGAGGAACAACCATGACAGACAAGCGCAATCGCGTCGCCGTCGATGCCGCCGACATCCGCGCGGAACTGCTCCGTGCGAGCCGCCGCGGCTTCCTGCGACGCACGCTATCGCTCGGTGGTCTGGCGTTGTTGAGCGGCTGCGATCTGTCGACGCATTCCGGCGTCGATGCCGCGCTCGAGACGGCGCTTCGCTTCGACGACGGGATTCAGGCGGCTTTGTTCGACCGTCGCCGCCTCGCGCAGACCTATCCGGCGAGCGCCATTACGCGTCCTTTCCGCTTTAACGCGTTCTATCCGGACTGGCAGGTGCGCGCGGTGCCAGACGAGTGGGTGCTCAATGTCGCGGGACACGTGGCCGACAAGCGGGCATGGACGCTTGCCGCTTTGACGGCGCTGCCGCAGGAAAGCCAGATTACCCGGCATATCTGCATTGAAGGCTGGAGCCAGATCGGCCAATGGCGCGGGGTTCCGCTGCATGTATTTCTGCGCCGGGTCGGCGCGGATCTGAGCGCCCGGTACGTTGCGTTCACCTGCTTCGACGGGTATTCGACCAGCATCGATATGGCGAGCGCGCTACACCCGCAAACCCTGCTCGCACTCGACTTCGACTCGCAACCGCTCGAGCCTCAATGGGGTGCTCCGCTGCGTCTGCGGATTCCGACCAAGCTCGGCTTCAAGAGCGCGAAGAATATCGAGGCCATCGAGGTGACCAATGTGTTTCCCGGCGGCTATTGGGAGAAGCAGGGGTATGACTGGTTTGCCGGGGTTTGATGCAAGTTCGGGTCTAACGCGCTTCACATCGGGTCAACCACGCAAGGCAATTGCGCCACAGGCGCCCGTAACCTTGCCATGCTGAGAATTCCGGCGGCAGCCAGTGGACCGACATGTCGCTTGTCCATGCGAGCGTACGGCCCGCGCCGAAGCTTCCGGCGACCAGCAGTGGATGGCCGGTATCAGGCACGCTCGCGATCAGTTGTGCATCCGGCTTCAATTCGACCTCGTTGTAGCCGAGCAGATGCGGCCAGTCGGCGCCCAGACCTTCGGTCACAGGATGCGCCGCGACGACCTGCGGCGTGAAGCCTTCCGGCACCTCGACGCGATCGTCGTACGGCAGGCAGCGCACCGGCAGCACGTCTTCCACTGGCGTATTGCGAAAGCGCGCGCTGCCGTTGATGCCCTGAAAGCTCAGGTACCCGCCGATCATCATCAGCGCGCCGCCGCCGACGACATAGTCGCGCACCAGCTTGAGCCGGTTCGGCGTGCGCATGCTCTTGATCCATGTGTCGGGGTGCAGCAGCAGCGTATTCGCGCCGATGTCGGAAAGGATGATCGCGTCCCACGCGCGCAGAGCGTCCAGCGTCGCGGGAAAGTGCGTTTGCGCTTCGTGGCTCGGCATATGCGTGACGGCATAGTCGCCGTGCTCGAACAGTTTCAGGAACGCATCTGCGCCGCTATGGTGAGTGATCGATGCAAACTGGTCGAAGCCTTTCGCATGCGTCGCGGTTGACGTCCACGATTCGCCGGCAAGCAGCACGTTCTTTTTCATGCGGTCTCCTTGTGCAGAAGCGTTGACGATCGGGCGTTCGCGCGGCTCGAGAACACCCGTGCCGGGTTTGCGATCAGCATCGTTTCGATTTGCGCGTCGGTCACGCCATGCCGCTTCAGGCGCGGCACGAAGTGCTCGAGAATGTAGCCGTAACCAAAGCCGCCGTAGCGGGTCAGCATCATCTTCAGGAACACGTCCTGCGAAAGCAGCACGCGGTCTGCATAGCCTGCGTCGATCAGCGCGCGGATCGCCCGCGCGTTTTCCTCGTCCGACGGCGACTGGGCCTGTTCGTCCGCGTAGTAGTAGTCCATGCCGATCATGTCGTATTCGAGCCATGCGCCGCGCTGCGCCAGCGTGTGCTGATACGCGACGTCGGACAGGCTCGGATTCATATGGCACAGCACCGTGTGCTGCAGGTTCGCGCCTTCCGCTTCGACGATGTCGAGCACCCGGTGACCGTGCCGTACCCAGCCGGGCAGGTGCACCGACAGCGGCACGCGCGTCGCGGCACTCGCGCGCGCGGCGGCGCGCAGCGACTTCTCCTCTTCGGCCGTGAACGCGGCAGATACACCGATCTCGCCGATGAGACCGGCGGCGACGTCGGGTTGTCGTTCGAGCGCGCCGACTTCGAACATCAATTGTGCGGCGAGTTCGTCGACGGAACGTTCGCGCACATATGCCGGATGCGACGCTTCGAGATAAAAGCCGGTCGACATCACGACGCGCAGGCCTGTGCGCCGCGCGACATCCTGCAACGCGAGCGGATTGCGGCCGATGCCGATGTTGGTCGGGTCGACCACGGTCGCGCCGCCCAGTTCGCGAAACTTCATCAGCTCTTCGACAGCCAGATCGACATCGACGAGCCGGCAGTTATCGCGGTTCATCAGCGGATTCATGCGCAGCGCGCCGAGGATGCCGATGTGCACCTCTTGCTCGCCGATATGGCGGTCTGCGCAACACGCGGGAGGCACCCACTTGTTCGATGCATCGATCAGGATGTGCTCGTGCATCAGCGTGATGCCCATCTCGCTGACGGGCACCGGGCCCAGCACGGTCATGACGTATCCGCTGTCGACGCCGACGGTCGGTTGACCGGGCGATGGAACGGGGCTGCTTTGGGACGCTGTCATCGCTTACCTCGGTAAACGCGCGTTAAGTAAAACGCTTTATAAAATCTACGGCGTGTTTTGCAGACCGTCAACCAGTCAAAAAACACTCGGGCATCTGGGGCAAAACAGGCACCGAAAACGGGAACACCATTTTGGTGCCTGTTTTAGGCGTTTTTCTGCCGAAATAGCAAAGCATCCGACCCTGTTGCGCACGGTAAAATTTTTTTTCGACCGCCTTGACAACGGATATATGGCTTCCTTTAATCCGTAAAACGCTTTACAAGCACGACAGCCCTTAACCGTCATTCACGATCTTTCTGCGAGGTACGCGTGACGCAACGCCGTTTGATACCAGGTTTGAAGGATGTCGCACGCACGGCGGGTGTTTCGATGGCCACCGTATCGCGCTACCTGAATGCCAACCTGGTGTTGCCCGCCGACACGGCGCATCGCATCGACAGCGCGATCCGTCAGTTGGGCTATGTGCCGAACCTGCATGCGCGCAGCCTAAGCCGCGGACGCTCGGACACGATCGGCCTCGTGATACCCACGATCGCCAACCCGTTCTTTGCGCTGCTTGCCGCTGCCGTCGAAGAGGCTGCCGAAGCCAAAGGGCTCGGCGTGCTGCTGAACGCGACCTCGAACAACGCGAATCGCGAACTGCAATACGTCACGCGGATGCGGCGCAACCAGGTGAGCGGCCTGCTGTTCGTCAGCGCGCATTACCACACGCCCGAACTCGTGGAGGCGCTCAACGATACGCGCGGTCTGGTGCTGATCGACGAAGACATCCCGGGCGTGCGCAGCGCCAAGGTGCTGTACGACAACTATCACGGCGGCTGGCTGGCCGGCCAGCATCTGGCCGAACAGGGGCATCGGCGTATCGCGTTTATCGGCGGTCCGTCGGAACTCGCGAGCACGCGCGACCGTTTCGCGGGCTTGCGGGATGCGGCCGCGCAGGCCGGTGCCGAAGTCACGTTCGAAATGTACGGGCCCTATGCTCCCTCGCACGGCGAGGAGGCGGCGCGTGCGCTGCTGAGCCTTAACCGTCCGCCGAGCGCGGTGTTCGTATCGAGCGGCGAAATCATGATCGGTCTGCTCGATGCGCTGCACCGCGCCGCCATCGCCGTTCCGGAACGTCTGTCGCTGATCGTATTCGACGATGCGGGTCCGCTGCATCTGTTCGATCCGCCGTTGACGGCGATTCGCCAGCCGATCGCCGAACTGGGCGCGCGCGCCGTCGAGCTGATGCTCGCGGCGTCGCAGGGCGACCCCTCAGAAACCGAAGTCCGTCTTCCGGTGGAGCTCGTGAAACGGGCATCCGTGGCTCCGCCGACATCCGTCTGACAGCTTGCCCGTACTCTGGAGGGTTTATGAACAAGGCACTACGTATTGCGTTTGGCTGTTCAGTCGCGCTATTGGGCCTCGTCGGCTTTGGCGCACCCGCGCCCGCGGCCGACACGCCGACTTACGCGCTGATCGTTATCAACCAGCAGGCAGCATTCTTTAACCAGATGCGCGCGGGCGCCGAGGAGGAAGCGAAGAAACTTGGCGTGAAGCTGGTGGTGTTCAACGCCAACGATGCATCGTCCGCGCAGGTCAATGCGATCGACGATTACGTGCAGCAAAAGGTCGACGGCATCGTGGTCGACGCGATCGACGCCAACGCGGTGCGCGGCGCCATTCGCAATGCAACGGCGGCCGGTATTCCCGTGGTCGGCCTCGATGCGGTGCTCCCGCCCGGACCGCAGAAGTCGCAGGTCGCCGTCGACAACACGGTCGGCTCGAAGGAACTGGCCGCGCACTACCTTGACTATCTCGCGAAGAATCCGCAAGGCACCGCGCGCATCGGCATCGTCGGCGCGTTGAGCTCGGTGATCCAGAACACGCGGCAGAAGATCTTTCAGGACGTCATTACGGCAAGCGGCAAGGTGACAGTGGCGGGCGTCGTCGACGGACAGAATACGCAGGACGTTGCGCTGTCGGCCGCCGAGAACCTGCTGACCGCGAATCCCGATCTCGACGCGATCTATGCGACGGGCGAACCGGCCATGCTGGGGGCGATCGCGGCTGTGCAGGCACAGGGACGTGCCGGCAAGGTCAAGCTGATCGGTTGGGACCTCGCGCCGGAAGTGATCCGCGGCATCGAGCGGGGCACGGTGCTCGGCGTGCTGCAACAGGACCCCGCTTCGATGGGCCGCGACGCGATCGCGCAGATCGACAACGCCCATCGCGGCAAGCCGGTGCAGCAGGTAGTGACCTCGCCGGTGACCTGGGTGACGAAGGCGAACGTCGGCGCATATCGCGGCCTCTTTGCGGCGAAATGATCATGCAGGCGCTCATGACGAGGCAACCATCGCCGTCCCCCGAAGCCATGCCGCCGCGCATTCCGGTGCTGGCGATGAAGGGCATCCGCAAATCGTTCGGTTCGTTCCCCGCGTTGCGCGGCATCGATCTCGACCTTTACCCGGGCGAGTGCGTCGGCCTGATCGGCGACAACGCCGCAGGCAAATCGACGTTGACCAAGGTGATGGCGGGCACCTATCTGCCCGATGCCGGCACGATTCATGTAGCCGGCGAGGAAGTGCGCTTTAGCGGTCCTGCCGATGCGCGGGCCCGTCACATCGAGATGGTCTATCAGGACCTGAGCCTGTGCGATACGGTCGATGTGGTCGGCAACCTGTTTCTCGGCCGCGAGCTGTGCAAGGGCGGCATGCTGCAGCGCAAGCGCATGCAGGCCGAAGCGCGCACGCTGCTCGACCGGCTGAAGATCCGCATTCCTAATCTCACCAACACTGTCGAGCAGTTGTCGGGCGGCCAGCGGCAATCGATTGCGATCGCGCGTGCCGCGTCGTTTTCGCCGCGCGTGCTGATCATGGACGAGCCCACTTCGGCGCTCGCCGTCGCGGAAGTCGATGCGGTGCTCGATCTGATCAATCGCGTCAAGGCGCAGGGTGTGGCCGTCGTGCTGATCACGCACCGGTTGCAGGATCTGTTTCGGGTCTGCGACCGGATCGCCGTGATGTACGAAGGCACCAAGATTGCCGAGCGTCAGCTTGGCGAGACGAGCCTCGAAGAACTGGTTCAGCTGATCGTCGGAGGGAGACACGGATGAGCACCACGCCTTATACCGAGCGCGAGCTCGGCTCGCGTTCGCGTGACTACTTCGCCAACCATGCGCAGGTGTTGTCGATCGCGGGCTTTTTTATCGGCTGCTGCGCGGTCTTTGCGCTCGGCAGCGGCACGTTCCTGACGGCCGGCAACGCGCTGAACATCCTGCGTCAGCTCGCGCCGATTCTGGTGGTGGCGATCGCGATGACCTTCGTCATCACGACGGGGGGTATCGATCTGTCGGTCGGTTCGATGGCTGCACTGACCAATGCGCTGGTGGCGATCCTGATCCAGCATGGCGTGCCATGGCCTGCGGCGGTGCTCGCGACGCTCGCGCTGGGTGGCGCAGTCGGCTGGCTGCAAGGGTGGATCTCGGCAAGCCAGGCGATTCCGTCGTTCATCGTGACGCTCGCGACGATGTCGACGCTGCGCGGTATCGCGCTCTATTCGACCAAAGGCTTCTCGGTGCCGATCGAGCCCGGCACGGGCTTCGACTTCATCGGTACGGGCTCGCTGTTCGGCGTGCCCGTGCCGGCGCTGATCGCGGTGCTCGTGTGCGTATCCGGTTACGTTTACCTGAATCGCGGCCGCTATGGACGGCGTGTCGTCGCTGTGGGGGCGAACGCCGAAGCGGCGCGGCGTGCCGGCATGCCGACGCTGCGCATCAAGACTTCGGTGTTTCTGCTGACCGGTCTCGCAGCCGCCGCAGCCGGGCTGATTCTCGCGTCGCGGCTGGGCTCGGGTTCGTCGAATGCCGCGGTGGGCTTCGAGCTCGATGTGATCGCGGCCGTCGTGCTGGGCGGCACGTCGCTGATGGGCGGACGCGCGACCATCACGGGCACGATCCTCGGCTCGCTGACCATCGCGGTGATCGGCAACGGACTGATCCTGATGCACATCTCGCCGTTCTTCACGCAGATCATCACGGGCGTGATCATCCTCGGCGCAATCTGGCTGAATACACGTGTATTCGGCCGCTACAAATCGGCAAAGAAATAACGGGGCCTCCGGCAGATGACTACGCATACGATATCCACTCACTCGGAGCGCCTGCTCGCGGCCAACGCCGACCTGTGGCAGGCGATGCAGGAACACCGCTTCGTCATCGACATCGAGCGCAACCGCTTGCCTGCCGATGCATTCGGCCGCTACCTGTCGTACGAAGGGCGTTTTGTCGAAACCGCCATCGGGATATTCGGCCATGCGCTGATCAAGGCACCGTCGATCGAACAGAAGCATTGGCTGATCGGCGTGCTGAACGCGTTGTCCACCGAGCAGGTGCCGTACTTCGACCGGACTGTCGCGGCGCTGGCCTTGCCGGCGGCGCACCGCGACCAGCGTTTGCCGGCTGCCGTCGCGGCCTTCGACACGGGCATGCTCGACATCGCGCAGCAAGGCAGATACGAAGACGTGATCGTGTCGATGCTGACGGCGGAATGGATGTACGGCACCTGGTGCACGCGCGCGAACCGCACGCCGAACGACAACCGCTATATACGCGAGTGGGTTGCGCTGCATGCGGACCCGACCTTCAGTGCGCAGGTGCAATGGCTGAAGGCACAGGTTGACGGCTGGAGCGAGCAACAGTTCGATTTTGAGCGCAGCAGCGCGATTTTCTCCAAGGTTCTCGCACTGGAAATCGATTTTCACAGTGCGTGCTACGAAGTTTGACGTCTATTGCGGATACGACCCAATGAGCACACAACCGGTCTTCAAGCAGAAACCCAACGCAATCGAAAGCCTGTTCGGCAGGCGCAAGGCGGTGATCGGCGTGATCCACTGTCTGCCGCTGCCGGGTGCGCCGCACTACGAGGGGCAGCCGGTCGGCGAGCTTGTCGAATATGCGGTGCGGGAAGCGAAAGCCTACGCGCAGGGCGGACTGGACGGCATCATCGTCGAGAACCACGGCGACATTCCGTTCGCGAAGCCCGAGGACCTCGGACCCGAAACGGCGGCGACGATGGCGGTGATCGCCGACGCGGTGCGGCGTACGGTCGGGTTGCCGGTCGGCATCAATGTGCTGGCCAACGGCGCGATCCAGGCGCTTGCCGTCGCCAAGGCGGCCGGCGCGTCGTTCGTGCGTGTCAATCAGTGGGCCAATGCCTACGTGGCCAACGAGGGCTTCATCGAAGGGCCGGCGGCGCTCGCCACGCGCTATCGCGCGCGACTGCGGGCGCCGGACATCAAGATCATCGCCGACGTGCATGTCAAACATGGCGCGCACGCGATTACCGCGGACCGCTCACTGGCGGAACTCGCGCGCGACGTCGAATTTTTCGATGCGGATGCGGCGATCGTCACCGGCCAGCGCACCGGAGATTCGGCCACGATGGATGAGCTGCGGGCGATTGCAAAAGGCACGGCACTCCCGGTCATGATCGGCTCGGGCGTGAACCCGTCGAACATCGGGGACCTGTTCACGGTCGCCGATGCGGTGATCATCGCCAGTTTCCTGAAGCGCGACGGCGTGTGGTGGAATCCCGTCGATCGCGAGCGGGTCGACGTGTTCATGACGGAAGCCCTGAAGGCACGCTCATGAAGCGGCTGTTCGTCGTCGGCAACGCGGTTGCGGATCTCACCTTTCTGGTGGAGCGGGCGCCGCGCGCGGGTGAGTCGGTGCTGTCGGTGGCCGTGCAGCGGGCGCCGGGCGGCAAGGGCCTCAACCAGGCGGTGGCTGCGCATCGTGCCGGCGCAGCCGTTGTCTTTCACGCGGCCATCGGCAACGACGCCGAGGGCTCCGGTATCCGCAAGCGACTCGAGTCCGAGCAGATGCATGCGCTGCGTCTCGTCGCTTGCGACGTGGCGACGGACATGTCGGTCGTGACGGTCACACGCAGCGGCGAAAATTCGATCGTGACCGCGGCGGGCTGCACGCGCGCGCTCGACACGCCGCAGGTGGTCGCGCAGATTGCCGACATGAGCGCGGACGATACGCTGTTGATGCAAGGCAACCTGTCGCTCGAATGCACGCGCGCGGTGATCGGGCACGCGCGCGACACGGGCGCGACGGTGATCGTCAACGCCGCGCCCTGGTGCTGGCCGGATGCTTCCGCGCTCGAGCGTTGCGCCGGGGTGATCGCGAACGAGGGCGAGATTCGCGACATTTCCGGCATGGACGAGCCCGGGCAGGCGGCGCGCTGGCTGCTCGCGCGCGGACCTGAGTGGGTGGTCGTCACGCTCGGCGCGCGCGGCGCCTTGCTGGTGAGCGCGGCGCAGACGGTGCATCTGCCGGCGTTGCCGGTAGCGGCGGTCGATACGTCGGGAGCCGGGGACGTGTTTTGCGGCGTGCTGGCGGCGCTGCTGTCGCAAGCGGCGCCGTTGGCGTCGGCGATAGAGTGCGCGCAGCGCGCCGCCGCTCTTGCGGTCGAGCGTCACGGTACCTTTGGATCGATTCCGCGTGCCGACGAAATGCAGCATGTAATGCAGGGCGTTTTCGGCGAACCGGGTGCAGTGTACGCGGGCAATGGAGCGGTCGCGGCAGGGCCGTGACCGCGCTGGGCACTACCGCCTACACGAGGCTGGATTCGATATCGACGTTCCCGCGTAACACGTTCGAATACGGGCACGCCGCGTCGGCGGCCTGAACCAGCTGATTCGCGATCTCTGCGGAAACGTCTGGTAGCGCCACCTCGCGCTTAACCCGTAAAGGGAAACGTCCCGGTCCGCCGCGATCGCTGGCACCGATGCCTACCGTCGCGGTGACCTGCACGTCCGCCGGCACCGCGATCTTGATCTGACTGCCGGCAAACGCATGGCGTTCAGAAAGCAGGCCGAATAGCCGGCCGCAACGAGCTGTTCCGGATCGGTGTCGATGTTTCCGCTGCCGCCCAGTTCACGGAGCATCGTCAACGCCAGACCGAGCACATGGTCTGACGACACTGCCCGGCCTTCGCGGCCGCCGGTACGGGCTGCCTCGGCGCTATACAAGACTTCATGATCGCGCTCCTTTCGAGTGTCGAAACCGCTCGCGTGCGGCCAATGCAGCGGGCCCGTGCACCGCGAGGCTTCGTCGTCAAACGATAGCGCTTGGGTCCAGGCGCCAAGCCTCCTCGACCGTAGTAACCCCTATATCCTGGCGAGCGCCGCGATACGTTCGTATGGCGGGACTTTTCCTCATAGCTGGAAAATCCGCCTGCCTGCCGATCTGTAGCCGACCCCATATTCTGGAAACTGTTTCTGGAAATGCTTTCCAAAATAAACGCGATCGGCGTTGACGAATCCCATTCCCTGTCGTAACCTGAAAAAACTTTCTGGAAAACATTTCCACAATTACAACGGAGACAGGCATGCAGCTCGGTACCGCGGATCAGGCCGCGCAACTGGTTGGGGATGGCGACACGGTCTTGATCACTGGCTCGGGCTCCGGCATGGCGGTGCCCGAGGCTTTGCTCGCCGCAATCGAGCGACGCTTCAAGAAAGAGGGGGCGCCGCGCAAGATCACGACGATTCACCCGGTCGGTCTCGGCAATCGCGGCGATGAACTGGGTGCCAGCCACTTCGCGCACGAGGGCCTGCTCAAGCGCGTCGTGTGCGGGACCGTCGTAGACGCTCCACCCATCGCGAAACTGGCTATCGCCAATCGCATCGAGGCGTACACGCTGCCGCAGGGCGTGCTCTCGCAGCTGATTCGCGAAATCGCGGGCGGCCGGCCGGGTCTGACAACTCATGTGGGGCTGAATACTTTCGTCGATCCGCGCAATCAGGGCGGTAAGCAAAGCTCGATTGCGACCGAAGATCTGGTCGAGCTGGTCGAACGCGACGGGCGCGAGTGGCTGTTCTACAAATCGTTTAAAGCAGATGTGGCGTTGCTGCGCGGCACGACTGCCGACGAGGAAGGCAACATTTCGCACGAACACGAAGCAATTTTTGGCGAGATGCTGTCGATGGCGCAGGCCGTGCGGCGCTGCGGCGGCGTCGTCATCGTGCAGGTCAAACGGCTTGCGAAGCGCGGCATGCTGCCGGCGAAGAGCGTGAAGATTCCCGGCAATCTGGTTGACCTTGTCGTCGTCGAACCGAACCAGATGCAGACATATCAGACTTTCTACGATCCCTCCTTCGCGGGAGAACTGAAGACGCCGCTCACGACATTCCCCGAACTGCCGCTCGACGAACGCGGTGTGATCGCGCGGCGCGCCGCGCTGGAATTGCGGCGCGGCGCGGTCTGCAATATCGGCTCGGGCGTATGTACGGGCATCGGCCTCGTTGCCGCGCGCGAAGACGTTCTGGATCTCGTCACCCTGACCAATGAGCAAGGCCTGACGGGGGGCGCGCCTGCAAACGGACTCGACGCTGGCGCTGCACGCAACTATGCAGCGATCGTCGATCAACCTTATCAATTCGACTTTTACGACGGCGGCGGCATCGATATCGCTTTTCTGTCATGCGTCGAAATCGACAACACGGGCAACGTCAATATCACGCGCTTCGCGGATCGGCTGGTCGGTGTCGGCGGCTTCATCAACATCAGCCAGAACGCGAAAAAGATGGTGTTTGGCGGCTCGTTCACCGCGGGCGGTCTGAAGGTTGCGGTCGAGAACGGCGAATTGAGGATCGTCGCGGAGGGGCGCCATTCGAAGTTCGTCAAATCGATGGCGCAGATCTCGTTCAGCTCGAAAAACGCGCGCAATGGCGGACAGACCGTGCTTTACGTGACCGAGCGGGCTGTCTTTTCGCTTTCGAGCCGCGGCTTGACGCTGATCGAAATCGCACCGGGTATCGACTTGCAGAAAGATGTGCTCGACCGCATCCCGTTCGAGATCGACGTCTCTCCCGATTTGAAGATGATGCCCGCCGAAGTCTTTTCCGATCGCTCGCTTGGTTTACATGCACGGCTCGAAAGCGAGCCGTTGCCGATGCATCCGAAAGTCAAAGCGTTACTGAACGACCAATAGACAAATCAAGGAGACAAACGTGAACCAACCGGCAACGGCGCCCGCAAAGCGGCGCTGGTATCAGGAAATCAATCGCGCGCAATGGCTGACGCTCGCGGGTGCATGGTGCCTTTGGGCGCTCGACGCGGTCGACTTTCTGCTGATCACCTTCGTGCTTATCGACATCGCCAAAAGCTTCGACGTCACGTTGCACACCGCGTCACTGCTGATCCTCGCGACTTTCGGCGTGCGCTGGCTCGGTGGGATGTTGTTCGGCAATCTGAGCGATCGTATCGGCCGCAAGATTCCGATGCTGATCGCACTCGCGTGGTTCACGGCGGGCGCGGCGTTTACGGGACTCGCATGGAGTTTCACGGCGGTGCTCGTATTCCGGCTGCTGCTCGGCTTCGGCATGGCGCCGATCCTTACGCTCGGCTCGACGATGATCGCCGAAGTGTGGCCGGAAAAATACCGCGCGATCGGTATTGGAATACTCGACACGGGCTGGGGCTTTGGCAGCGTGCTCGCGGCGACGCTCTACGGTTTGATCTATCCGCACTTTGGCTGGCGTCCCCTGTTCTTCGCGGGGATCATTCCGGGCCTCATCGTCGGGTTGTATATCTGGCGGTTCGTGCCGGAATCGCCTGTGTGGCTGAAGGCGCGCGAGAAAGGCATCGTGTCGAAGCGCAAATCGCCCGCCGCGACGTTGTTTCGCGAGCACTTCAAGCTCGTGCTCGTGCTGAGCCTCGTGCAGTTCCTGCTGCAATTCGGCTCGTGGCCGTTGCAAGGTCTGCTCGCGACGTATCTGCGCGAATTGCATATGCCGCCGGCGTCGGTGAGCATGATTACCAGCGCGGGCGCGGTCGGACAGATCTGCGGGTTCTTCTGCTCGGGCTTCATCGCCGAACGCATCGGCCGCAAGAATGCGATTGCGATGATGCTCGGGATCGGCTGCTGTTGCGTGTTCGCGCTCGTCAATCTCGCGCCGGTTTCGCTTGCGCTCGGCTGCACGTTCGCGTTCCTGTCTGGCTTCTGGATCGTAGGCGCTTCGGGCATCTATCCAACGATCCTCGCCGAGAATCTTCCCTCGAACGTGCGTGCGACCGGGGTCGGGCTGATGTACAACATCGGCGTGATCGGCGGCGGCATCGCGCCGTTCATCGTGCTTGCGTCGCTCGACTACTTCAAGGTGGCGTTGCCGAATGGCATGTTCTTCTACACGCTGCTCGGCGACGTGCTCGGCGTGCTGATCATCTTTCTGGCCACGCGCGAAACGCGTGGTATTTCGATCGAACAAGCTGGTGCGCACGACGCTCCCGCGCATCCGCAACAGGAGGGCATTCGTCGTGATGCTTGGTAAGGCAGCGCTTGCATTCTGGAACGGTATCGCACCGGGTGGCGACGCCGAATTTCTGGCGTGGCACGTGTCGGAACATATCCCCGAGCGTGTCGGCTTGCCGGGCTTTCTGCGCGGACGCCGCTACGTCGCGAGTTGCGGCTCGCCCCGTTATTTCAATTTCTACGAGACGGAATCGCTCGATGTGCTCGAGTCGCCGGTCTATCGCGACCGGCTCGATCATCCGACGCCGTGGACCACGAAGGTGATCGCCACGTTCGTCGACACGTCCCGCACGATGTGCCGCGTCGCGCATTCGCGAGGTGCCGGCGAGGGTGCGTGGATGCAGACGATCCGCTTCGCGTTTCCGTCCGTCGCGTCTGGCGCGCGAGACAAGTCGATCAGCAAGCTGATTTCGATACTCGACGATTTGCCGGCGCGTTCCGCTGTGGTCGGGGCGCATCTGCTCGACGGGGTGCAGCGCGAAACGCAGCCGACGCGCGAACTCGAATTGCGCGGCAGACCCGATGCGCAGATCGATGGGGTGCTGCTGATCGAAGCGGCGGACGAAGGGACGCTCGCTTCACTCGCCGAGCGCGAACTGGCCGACGATACATTGCATCTCGCGGGCGTCGGTTCGATTGTGCGCGGTACCTATCAACTGCAATACAGCCTCAGCGCTTCGCGCTGACGATCTACAAGAGGAAAAGGCATGAAACTGTTTCGCTTTGGTCCCGTAGGGGCGGAAAAACCCGGTGTCGTCGACAGGAACGGGACGCATCGCGATCTGTCTTCCGTGATCGCCGATATCGATCCCGCAACGATCGCTTCCGGCCTCGAACACAGGCTCTCGGACATCGATTTCACAACGCTGCCTGAAGTACCCAAGGGCACGCGTTTCGGTCCGTGCGTTGCGCAGCCCGGCAATTTTCTCGCGATCGGCCTGAACTACGTCGAGCATGCCAAGGAGACCAATGCGCCGCTGCCGCAAGAACCCATCATTTTCAATAAGGCGCCCAGCTGCATCGTCGGGCCGGACGACGACATCGTATTGCCGCGTGGCTCGGAAAAAACCGATTGGGAGGTCGAACTCGCGTTCGTGATTGGCAAACGCGCGCATTACGTCAGTGAGGCCGACGCGTTATCGTACGTGCTCGGTTACTGCGTCTGCAATGACGTATCGGAGCGCGCGTTCCAGCTCGAACGCGGCGGCCAGTGGGTTAAGGGAAAGTGCGCGCCGTCGTTCGGTCCAATCGGCCCGTATCTCGTGACCGCCGGGGAGATCCCCGATCCGCAGAAACTGCCGCTCTGGCTCGAAGTGAACGGTGAGCGCCTGCAAGACAGCGACACGAGCGATATGATCTTTTCGATCCGTACGATCGTGTCGTACGTGAGCCAGTTCATGGTGCTGATGCCGGGTGATCTCATCACGACAGGCACACCGCCCGGCGTTGGTCTCGGCATGAAACCGGAGCGCTATCTGAAGCATGGCGACACGGTTCGCCTGAGCGTGGAAGGGCTGGGCACGCAGACCCAGCGCGTCGTATGAGCACGGCTTCATCAATTCCAGTGACGGGCGCAACTGCGCTATATGCGATCGTCGGCGATCCCGTTTCGCAGGTGCGTTCGCCGCAGGTCGTCAACGCGCTGTTCGCGCAGGCGCAGATCGATGCGCTGCTGGTGCCGGTGCACGTTCCGCGCGAGCGCTTCGGTGAAACGATGCGCTCGCTGATGGCGATCGGCAATCTACGCGGCATCGTGGTGACCGTGCCGTTCAAGGTCGACGCGATGTCTCTCGTCAGTCACGTGTTGCCGGGCGCGCAGGCGGCGGGCGCGCTCAACGCGATGCGCCGTCTGCCCGATAATCGATGGGAAGGCGACATGTTCGACGGTGCTGGTCTGGTGCGCGCGCTCAACGATGCCGGTCATGCGGCGGCAGGAAAGCGTGTGCTGCTCGTCGGCGCGGGCGGTGCCGGACGCGCCATCGCGATTGCGCTGGCGCAAAGCGGCGTGCGCGAGATCGCGTTGAGCGATGTTGACGGCGAACGCGTTCGGCAGGTAATGGACGCGGTGGCCAGCGCCGTGCCGTCATGCGCGTGCCGGGCGGCCGAGCCCACGTTCGACGGCCACGATATCGTCGTTAACGCGACGCCGCTCGGGATGAAGCCGGACGACGCATTACCCGTCGACATCGCCGGCATGAATGCGCAGCATGTGCTCTTCGACATCGTGCCGAAGCCCGACGTGACGGCACTGATGCGTGCTGCGCAAGCGCAAGGCGTGACGACGATTGGCGGCAAGCGCATGATCGAAGGGCAGGCTCGCGCGCTCGCCGAATTTTTTGGACATCGTGTATGAATGCGCTCCGGTGCAAATCAACCGAATCACTTGCAATGAGTAGGTAACGTATGAGCGTCGCTTTGGAACGTGGCATGGCCATCCTTGAGTTGCTGTCGACCGATCGAAACGGCATGCAGCTGAGTCGTCTGTCGGAAGCGCTCGACATCCCGGTGAGTGCAATGCATCGGTTGCTGACCAGCCTGATTGACATGGGTTACGTGCACCAGACCCGTGAGATGGGGCAGTACTGCCTGTCGCTGAAGGCGGTGTCGCTCGGTATTCGCTTCGTATCCAAGAACAGTCTGATCGACCTCGCGCGACCGCTGATGGACGAACTCGCGAGCGTTTCGGGGGAACTGTCGCGGCTGGGTCTGATCGACGGCGAGCGGCTGGTCTGGGTGTCGAAATCGTTGGGCACGCGCGCGGGCCTGCGTTATGACCCGGACAGCGGTGCGGAAGCCCCCTTGTTCTGCTCGGCATCCGGGCTGGTCTGGCTTGCCACCATGAGCGACGAGGAAGCGCTCGCGCGGGTGATGAAGACCGGCTTCGGACGCGATGAGGATTACGGCCCGAACGCACCGCGCACGCCGGAGGAATTTCTCAAGCAATTGCGCCGCGCTCGCGCGAACGGCTACGCGACGGTCAGCAATAGTGTCGAAGTGGCAACGGCAGCAATGGCCGCGTTGATTCGCGGCAAGGATGGCGAGCCGATCGGCGTGCTGACCATCGCGGGTCCGATGTTCCGCATGACGACGAAGCGCATGCAGGAACTCGCGCCGCTGCTGATGCGCGCAACGGCGGCGCTTTCGGAAATCAACGTTTCCACCTTCGCAATGCCGCCGATGCCTCTGCACGGTGAACGCGCTACCTATCCTCCAAACGGGAAGGAGATACGACAATGAGCGAGTCTGTCGCAATTGACACGCGGCGCCTGCTGAAGCCGGGCCTTTACGGATTGAACGATATCGAGGCAGGCGACTATTACCTGACCGCCGGTGTCACCGTGACCGAGACGCACGTCGTCAATTTCGCGGGCGTGTCGGGCGATCACTACGACATTCATGTCGACGACGTCGCCGCACAGGAAGCGGGCTTTCCAGGGCGCATCGCGCACGGCCTGCTCGGCCTGTCGCTCGCCGACGGACTGAAGACGCGCTGCCCTGTGCTGCTCAAAGGGCTCGCGACCCTCGGCTGGAACTGGTCGTTTCGCGCGCCATTGATGATCGGCGACCGCATTCACGTCGATATCGAAGTCATTGGCAAGCGTCTTACAAAGCGGCCCGATCGCGGGATCGCAACGCTGCGCCTGAAGGTGCTGAATCAGCGCGGCGAAGTCGTGCAGGAAGGCGAGACACTGATGATGATGCCAACCACCGTCGCATGAAAGAAGCGATAGTCATGCGCGATCTTTCACAACATCTGGAACACTTTGCCCTCAACACAGCGACGCTCAAACAATGGCCGCTGGAGCGCATCATCGATGGCTGCGCGCGTCGTGGCATTCGCGCGATCGCACCGTGGCACGCCGACGTCGAGCGCGTCGGCGTCGCGCAGACGAAGCGCCTGTTGCGCGAAGCACAGATCGAGTTGTGCGGTTATTGCCGTGGCGGTCTGTTTCCGGTCGCGCATGCAAGCGAACGCGATGCGGTCTTCGACCGCAACCGGCGCGTGCTTGATGCCGCGCGCGAACTGGACGCGCCCTGCGTGGTGCTGGTCGTCGGCGGCTTGCCGGGCGCGATGGAGGGCGAACCGCAGAGCCGCGATCTGGCCGGCGCGCGCGAGCAGGTGAAGGAGGGCATAGCCCGCCTACTCGACTACGCGAAGTCACTGCACATGCCGCTCGCGATCGAGCCGCTGCATCCGATGTACGCCGCGGACCGCGCATGTGTGAATACGCTCGAACATGCACTCGATCTGTGCGACGCACTCGACCCTTCGATGCAAGGCGATCTCGGCGTCGCAGTGGATTGTTATCACGTGTGGTGGGACCCGAAGGTCGATGCGCAGGTTGCCCGTGCCGGTAAACAGCGGCTGCTTGGTTTTCACGTATGCGACTGGCTCGTGCCGACCCGCGACATGCTCAATGATCGCGGCATGATGGGCGATGGTGTAATCGACATCGCGCGGCTGCGCCGTCAGGTCGAGCAGGCGGGTTTCAATGGTTTCATCGAAGTGGAAATTTTCTCCAGCGACAACTGGTGGAAGCGCGACGGCGACGACGTGCTGGACACCTGCGTCGCACGTTATCGAACTGTGGTGTAAAGGAGTGACAGCATGGAGCAATCCGGTCTCGACTTCGTCGAAGTGGGGCAACGCTATACCTTCGGCAAGACCGTGTCTGAAACCGATGTGATGCTGTTCGCCGGCATCACGGGCGATTTCAGCCCGACGCACGTCAACGAGCAGTACGCGCGCGAGAAGTCGAATCTCGGCGGACGCATCGCGCACGGCGCACTCATGGTGGGCTACATGTCGACCGCTTCGACGCTGTCGATCGAACATGTGATCCACAAAGAGAATCTCACCGATTTCCCGGTCTCGTCGGGCTACGACAAGCTGCGATTCCTGAAGCCGGTCGCGCTCGGCGATACGATCACCGTCGTCTATGAAGTGATCAGGGGCGATAAGGAAAAAGGCCGCAGCATCGCGAAGAACGAAGTGTTCAACCAGCGCGGCGAACTCGTCGCTGTCGGCGAACACGTCATGCGCTGGGCGAAGAAACTGAAGGGTGAGTAAGCAGGGAGAGGGCAGATAAGAGCGCATTGCAGCGGATCATCGGACAACATCATGCAGATCATTACAGCAAAAGAAGCGGCCTCGCTCGTGAGAGACGGCGACACGGTGCTCATCAGCGGATCGGGCGGTGGGCACGCGGTGCCAGACGCGCTGGTGGCGGCGGTTGGAGAGCGGTTCAAACGCGAAGGGGCGCCGCGCGGCATCACGTCGATGAGCATCGTCGGCGTTGGCGATCGTGCGGCACTGGGCGCGAGCCATCTCGCGCATGAAGGCTTGCTACGACGCGCAATCACAAGTGCACTGGTCGATTCACCCGGTCTCGTGACGCTTGCGGCAGAGAACAAGATCGAGGCATACACGCTGCCGCAAGGCGTGATGTCGCAACTGATGCGCGAGATGGCGGCAGGGCGTCCCGGCCTGATTACGAAAACGGGCCTGCACACCTTTGTCGATCCGCGGCAGCAGGGCGCGCGGCAAAGCCCTTGTACGCCAGCTGATTTTGTCGAAGTGATCCAACTGGACGGCGACGAATATCTGCGTTTCAAGCCCTTGCCGCTGAACGTGACCTTCATTCGCGGCACAACCGCGGACGAAGACGGCAACGTGACAATGGAAGAAGAAGCCGTGCTCGGTGAAATGCTGGCGATGGCCCAGGCGACGCGCCGTGCGGGCGGCGTCGTGATCGCGCAGGTCAAACGTGTCGCGCGGCGCGAGACGTTGCCGCCGAAACAGGTGAAAGTGCCGGGCATTCTGATCGACTTCGTCGTGGTAGTGCCGGATCAGCCGCAGACGTACGCGACCTCATACGATCCGAGTTACGCGGGTGAACTGCGCGTGCCGCTCTCGGCGATCAAGCCGTTGCCGTTTGGGCCCCGCAAGGTGATCGTGCGACGGGCGGCGCTTGAACTCTATCCCGGCGCAGTGTGCAATCTCGGCGCAGGCGTTTCAACGGGACTGTCGACGATCGCCGCCGAAGAAGATCTGCTCGGCGCAGTCGTACTGACCAACGAGCAAGGCATTATCGGCGGCGCCCCGCTGACGGGACGCGATTCGGGCGGGGGCCAGAATTTCGCCGCGATGATCGAGCAACCGTCGCAATTCGACTTCTACGACGGAGGCGGCCTCGACCTTGCGTTTCTGTCGTTCGCCGAAGTCGACGCACAGGGCAACGTCAACATCAGCCGTTTCGGCGACAAGATCATCGGGGTCGGCGGTTTCATCAACATCAGCCAGAATGCGAAGTGCGTGATATTCAGCGGCACGCTGACGGCAGGCGGTCTCGATGTCGCGTGGGAAAGCGGCCAGACCGTCATCCGCAGCGAGGGGCGGCATCGTAAATTCGTCGAATCGATCGAGCAGGTCAGCTACAGCGCGGCGTTCGCGCGCGAGCGCGGGCAGACTGCGCTGTACGTTACCGAGCGTGCCGTGTTCCGGCTCGGAGACGATGGCCTCGAGTTGATCGAGATCGCGCCAGGCGTCGATCTGGAGCGCGACGTAATCGGACAAATGGCGTTCCGCCCTCGGGTCGCAGCCGATCTCAAAACCATGGATGCGCGTCTCTTCGATCCGCAACCGCTGCGCATTCGCGATGAAATTACAGCGCGCGGGCGGCGTTATCGCTCGGAACGCGTGGCGCAGTGGTATGCCGCGAGGGCCGAACGCGCATGATCGAACGCGTGCCGCCTGTCGCGCTCGCGCGAGACGTGGTGGTCTCGAAGGTCGTCGCAGGCATGTGGCGCGTCACGCGTTGGGACACGTCCCGCGAAGGGCTGGCGCGCTTTATCGACGAGTGCGTTACGCTGGGCGCGACGAGCTTTGATCTTGCCGACATCTATGGCGGGGGCGCGGCGCAAGCGTTTTTCGGCGAAGCGCTAGCTGCCCGTGGCGGCAGTCACGACATCCAGATCATCACGAAAGCGGGCATTCGTCTGCCGTCGATCAACGACGGCGCTACGCGCGTCAAATATTACGATAGCAGCGCTACGCATCTGCGACGAAGTGTCGACAACGCGTTATCGGTGCTCGGACGCGAGCGCATCGACGTGTTCCTGTTGCATCGCCCCGATCCCCTGCTCGATCGGGACGAACTCGCGGAGCTTGCCCAGCAGTTGGTCGCGCAGGGCAAGATTGGCGCGTTCGGCGTGTCGAATTTCTCCGCGCGCGAGTTCGACTGGCTCGGTTCGCGTGTCCCGCTGGCGAGCAATCAGATCGAGTTTTCGCCGTTCCATACTGCGCCGCTCGACGACGGCACGTTGACGGCGATGGATGCTGCGGATGTCGTGCCGATGATCTGGTCACCGCTTGGCGGAGGACGGCTGTTCGACGAATCCGATCCGACGGGCACGCGTGTGCGTGAGGTGTTGCAACGGATTCAACGCGATCGAGGGCTGTCGGACTGGGTCCCGCTCGCCTATGCGTGGGTATGCCGGTTGCCGACCCGTCCCATCGTGCTGACGGGAACGAGCCGCGTCGGGGGCATCCGCGATGCAACGTACGGCGCCGGCATCACGTTGACGCGTGAAGAATGGTTCAAAGTCCTCGAAGCAGCGCGGGGACACTCGGTAGCCTGACTATCCGCCAAGGAAGCGTCGCATCCGTTGCGTCGCTCACGAGCGACCGCCTTAAAGCCACTACTCGTTCGAAATCGTCGAGGCACTAGAGGAGACCGGCTTCCGGTCTGCTGGTGACTGTCGGTGATCAATTAACTGCGAAAACGGACGCTATGACAGACAACGATAGC
The DNA here is from genome assembly GCA_001319865.1 of Burkholderia sp. E7m39. GTDB lineage: Bacteria > Pseudomonadota > Gammaproteobacteria > Burkholderiales > Burkholderiaceae > Paraburkholderia > Paraburkholderia bengalensis. Next base: position 46,774 of record BBSL01000409.1, read on the forward strand.
TTTGCTCGATCACGAGATGACTAGTTGCGTTGAGGCACGTGAGTTCTCTCGACAACTGTCGTCCAGGTGATTCCTCTGGCGAGTTCGTACATGACAACATGCGAAATTGTGCGAAAAGCCCCGGACCTGTAGAGCGACGACGCGGACCTCAACAACTTTAATAAATCGCGCGATTTCGAGTTCGAAAGCGGCGTCGCCGTATCTTCGATCATCCTGCGCAGAAGCTATTGCTGCATGCGCGTAGCGCGATTCGTCGATTTATCCTGTGTCGCTTTGGTGAGCAGGCCGCTGTCGTTGTATTCGAGCCCGGTCGTGCTGCTGGCATCGTCGTTGATCGTGTAGTAGCGGTAATTGTGCGATTTCGCCGAAGCAGTGAGCAGCAACGGCGTATCGCCCGACAATGCCGGATGGTACCGAATCGCCTGGCAATCGGCACGTCGACGGGACTGGTTACGCCTCTCGACGTTCGCGAAGTCGCGGGTAAAGCCGGCGACATCGTCAACACAGATGTCCCACACGGCGCAGCGATGATTCGCGCGCCGCGTGCACGAGATGCCTAGAACTTGTCGCCTAAAAACCCACCGAGGGCCGACAATACCTCCTTCGGCGCATCCTCGGGTAACAGGTGACCTCCCGGCAATCCTGCGCCCCTGACATTCGTCGCCCAGCGAGCCCACGTATCGATAGGCGAGGTGTTTCTCGCCTTCTGTTCCTGTTCGCTCCAAAGCACCAGTACCGGACAGGCGAGCTTTCTTCCCGCGGCAAGGTCGGCGGCGTCATATTCCGCATCCTCTGCGGCAGCGGCGCGGTAGTCTTCACAGATCGCGTGACGCACGTCCGGATTTCGAAACGCGGTGCGATAAGCGTCGAGCGCTGAAGGATCGATGCGCGTGAGTCCTCCCGCCATCTTCGCCAACGCTGCGTCGATGTAAGCGTCCGGATCGGCCGCCAGCATCCGTTCCGGAAGGTCAGCGGGCTGCGCCAGAAAAAACCAGTGCCACGCGTTTAGCGCAAAGGCCTTGTCGATACCGGCGAAAGCGTCGAGGGTGGGGATGACGGTCAGCGATGCATAGGCGGCGACCCGATCAGGATGGTCCAGTGCAAGCCGGTAGCCGGCACGCGCGCCCCGGTCATGTCCGACCACAGCGTACCGGTCGTGGCCGAGCCGGTCCATCAACGCGGCGAGCGCACCGGCGACGCGACGTTTGGTCCATCGCGGCTGATCGTTGCGGGTCCGGCTGGCGCCGTATCCCGGCAAATCCGGGACGATGACGGTATGGTGCTTCGCAAGCTCGGGCGCAATCAATCGCCACGCGACGTGAGTTTGCGGATAGCCGTGCAAAAGGAGAACCGGCGATCCCGTGCCGCCGACTCTGCCGCGAAACGAGACATCATCCGTTTCGATATCGAGCGCGGCGAAACCGGGGAAGAAGTCATTCGCCGCAGTTCGCGCGGTGCGGGTTGTCATCATTTTCTCCTCGTGGAACGTGACGTCATTGCCCGGACACCGACCTGACGAACTCGGCCAGATCGTGGTTGAACCGGTCCGGCTCTTCGATGAACGGCGCGTGTCCTGACCCGGCGTACACCTTGCTGGCGATACGTGGATTGAGTTCGGCCGCGCGGGCCAGCGTCACGTGCGTGTCGACCAGTGCATCGTGCCCGCCGTAGATGAACAGCAATGGCACGCGCGCCTTGCCGATCCCGTCAGCGGCAAACACCGTCATGGTCGGGATTTCCTTTTGCATGTCCCACGAGGCCATCGCGGCGTTGGCGAGCAGCCGGCTAAAGGCGTCGACATCCGGCCGACGATTGAAGCACAGTCCAACGAACGTACGTTCCCCGTCGAGATGCGTCTTCAGATCCGGGGAGTTCATGTTCGCATAGACCTCCGGGTGATCCACGATCTGTCCGGGTGCGAGCTCAACTACGCCATCGACGTACACGGCGCCGGCAATGTCGCGATCGCCATAGGTTGCCAGGTAGTTGGATATCACCACGCCACCGAGCGACCAACCCACCACGACGGGTTTGACCGCATGCGAGCCCTTGATGACAGCAGCGAGGTCGTCGGCCCAATGACGTCCATCGTGATACGGTTGTGCGCCGGATGGCTTGTCCGAAAGCCCGTGGCCACGCAGATCGTAAGTAATAATCCGGTATTGGCGCAATTGTGGGCTCTGCACCTGTGCGTCCCAGTTCAGGCGACTGCCAAGCAGGCCGTGAACCAGAATGATGGCCGGTCCGTTGGGATTGCCGCTCTCCTGGACGGCAATTTTTACGCCATCGTTCGATGTCACGCTATAACTGGAGGCGGCGACTGCAACTGGTGCCGCTGCGAACAGGGTTGCCGCCGAGAGTGCGCCGGTCAGGAGAAAGGTGAGCATGCGGGTGTACACGGAATAATCCTCGGAAATGAACGGTGCATTCAGTCTCAACCCTCACGTTAATGTGAGGGTCAAGCGAAATGTACTAAGCTGATTTTCATGAACGGGACACCCTCGCAGAAGCTGCTGACGATCGGAGAACTGTCGCAACGCACCGGTACGAGCGTGCGATCAATCCGGCATTACGACGAACATGGTTTGCTCGCATCGGTGCGCGCAAGCAATGGCTACCGCATGTTTCCCGAGAATGCGGTCACGCAGGTCAAGCAGATCCAGCGCATGATCGCGACCGGTTTCACTATCGACGACATTCGCGGCTTTCCGGATTGCATGCTTCTCATCGAAGGCGCGCGCTCGTGCGACCAGATTACCGAAGTCCAGCGGCAACGCCTCGAAGCCATCGATCGTCAGATGGCGGATCTCGAACGGCGGCGCGCACGGCTCATCAAGACCTTGTCGGAAGGTACGTTTCCACCAGTCGACTGATGTGAACCTGTTCGGCTCGCCGAAATGCCGGCAATCGAAAACTCGAAGATCGACCCTTACACAGGCACATTCGACGCGGACTTTTTCTTGCGAATATCTGCGCGTAGCCGGTTGTACTCCTGTTTGCCGATTGGCGCGGCATCGCGTTTGCCCAGCGCGCTGACGGGCAGCCGGAACGTTTCCCGAGCGGTCCATGCGCCCAACGCGCCGACTGCGCAAATCGCCAGCGTGATCGTTCCAACAATCAGCGGTATGTGCTGGGTTCCGGGCGGCACGGCAAGGGCGATGCATGCGGGCAAAACAGCGATAATGGCGGTGCCGGCGTTCTGGCCGATAGCCATTGCCGTGACTCGGGTGCGTGTCGGAAACAGCTCCGGCATGAAGCTGGTGTACACCGCATTGAAGCACTGGTAGACCACGCCCCACATCACGATTGCAACGGCAATTGCAACCGTCGCATTGTGCAGGCTGATCGCATACAGATACACATACGAGAGAAGTCCCGACGCGAGCGCGCCGAATATGATGAGCGGGCGGCGTCCCCATCGGTCGGAAAGGCTGCCTGCGAACGGAATGACGAATGTGGCAACGCCGTTCGCGAGTAGCGGGATCCACAGAAACAGACCTTTAGGCAGGCCAATCCCATATGCGGGCTGCACTGCGTAGGCCGCTCCGAAGATCGACGTCACCGAAAGAATGATCGCAATCAGCGCGATTGCCGAGATGCGGACGATGTCGGGCCAACTGTCGCGCAGCGCCTCGGTCACTGGCGATGCAGGGATTTGCCGATTGTTTGCTTCATCGACGAATGCAGGCGTTTCCGATACCTTGCGGCGAATGACATAACCAGCGACGAGCACGAGCAAACTGAGCAAGAACGGCACGCGCCATCCCCACGACAAGAACTGTTCCTCGGGCAGATACGAGGCAAGCGGCAAAAAGATGGCGGCGGCGAACACCTGACCCGCGGTCACGCCTTGCATCGCGAAACTCGCAAAATAACCGCGCCGCCCGAACGGTGCATGCTCCAGCACGAGAGAACTTGAGCCGGAAATCTCGCCTGCGACTGCGAAGCCTTGAATGAGCCGCAGAATCACAAGCATGACAGGCGCAGCGAAGCCGACTTGCGCAAAGGTCGGCAGAAGCCCGACCGCGAGCGTCGAGAATCCCATCATGAACATGCATGTGAGCAGCAAATTCTTGCGCCCATGTGTGTCGCCACGACGGCCGAGCAGGAATGCGCCAACCGGCCTCGCGAGGTAACCGACGCCGTATGTGGCCAGCGACGCGGCAATCGCAATGCGGCTGTCCCCGGTTGGAAAGAACAGCTGCGGAAACACCAGTGCGGCTGCTTGCGCGTAGATGAAGTAATCGTAGTACTCGAGCGCTGATCCAATCCAGGCGCTCGCCGTGGCAGTTCGGGCCTGAACGCTGCTGTGCTGAGGCTGTGCTTGCATGTTGTCTCCTGTCCGTGTCGTGTCTGTCATGGCTTCGGCCGCACAGGCTCAATAGGTCGCGCGGCCACCTGACAGATCGAAAGTGAAGCCAGTCGTGAAGCTGCATTCGTCGCTTGCGATCCACGCCACCATCGCAGCGATTTCCGGGATGGTCAGAAAGCGGCCCATCGGGATGCGGGCCTTGCTGGCCTCGATGTGGTCCTTCGTCATCTCGCGGAACAGATCGGTTTCCGTAATGGCGGGTGCGATGCAGTTCGCGGTGACACCACTTCCGGCCAGCTCGCGCGCGATGGATTTGGTCAGACCGATGACACCCGCTTTTGCCGCGGCGTAGGCGCAAATGTTCGGGTGTCCCTCTTTGCCGACGATTGATGCCACGTTGACGATGCGTCCGTTGCCACGCTCGCGCATATGCGGTGCAACGAGGCGACAGGTATGGAACACGCTATTCAGATCGACTGCAAGAACACGGTTCCATGTGTCGACCGGATACTCCCAGATCGGCATGACCGGTCCGTTGATACCCGCGTTGTTCACCAGTAGGTCGACGTGGCCGAACGCTTCGAGCGTGGCGGCGAATGCTGCTTCCACAGAACACGCATCGGCGACATCGACCGGTTGCACAAAGCCTGTGTGTAGGTCTCCCAGTGTGTCGAGTGGCGAACAATCGATATCCCAGCAGGCGATGCGGTAGCCTTCGCGCGCAAGACGTTCCGCGATACCGCGCCCGATGCCCCGACCAGCGCCCGTCACGATGGCAGTGCGTGTGTCAGATTTCAGTTGATTCATAGGTCGCTTCCCAGATCAATATGTTCCTGTGGGTGATTCGGTTTCCATACTAGAAACGACAGGATGGCTCGTCAACGATCTCACTGCCGTTCATTCATATACAGGAACAAACCAGGGAATGCCCCGGTTCGCGCCAGAATTCCCTTGACCGTACGGAATCTTGCGTATCAATATAGAAACCGATTCCTATACGTGAACAAGCGAGGTGATAGATGGAACAGGCGATGATCGACAGGTTGATGATTCGGGAGGTGATTGAGAACTGGGCGCTATGGAGGGATGCAGGCGACTGGGAACGCTTCGCGACCGTCTGGCATCCGGATGGCCGCATGATGGCGACGTGGTTCCAGGGCAGCGGTTCCGAGTTCATCGAAGTCACGAAGGCGGGTTGGGCGAAGGGCGTAAGCATCCTGCACTTTCTGGGCGGCACGTCGGTCAATGTGAGCGGAACGCGTGCGGTCGCGCAAACCAAGATGACCATTTCCCAGCGCGGCGAAGTTGAAGGGACGTTGTGCGACGTCGTGTGCACCGGTCGCTTCTACGATTTCTTCGAGAAGGTTGGTGACCGGTGGCAAATGCTGCTGCGTCAGCCGATCTACGAAAAGGATCGTCTTGATCCCGTCAGACCGGATGCCCGTCCCGCTCTCGATGACGCCTTGCTGGCGGAATTTCCCGCGGGGTACCGGCATCTCGCGTATCTGCAGACTCGCATCGGCTACCAGGTCAAGCGCGACATGCCCACGCTGACCGGTCCTGCCGTCGAAGCGCTCTACGAGCGCGGCCGCCGGTTTCTGCAAAGCGGAGCACTGTGATGCCGTCTTCCCCGGTGAAGCGCTTCGACTACCGAGCGTTGCCGTCCCGCGTGCTGTTCGGTGCCGGCAGGCGCCACGACACGCCCGACGAAGTACGACAACTAAACTGCGTGCGTCCTTTGATCGTCTCTACACCGGAACAGCGGGAACTCGCGGGAAACATTGCGGCGCTTTTTAATCCGCCGTCTGCGCAATTCTGCGAGGCTGCAATGCACACGCCGTGGGACGTCACGTCGCGGGCGCTGGCGGTCGTACAGGAAGCGCACGCCGACTGTCTGATCGCTGTGGGCGGTGGGTCCGCGATAGGTCTTGCGAAAGCAATTGCGCTGCGCACCGGGCTGCCTCAGATCGCGATACCCACCACGTATGCCGGATCCGAAGTCACGCCGATCATCGGCGAAACGCGGGACGGTGAGAAGCATACGCGCCGCACGCTGGACGTGCTACCGGAAGTGGTGATTTACGACGTCGAACTCACGCTGACATTGCCCGTACGTTTATCGGCGACGAGTGGTCTCAATGCAATTGCGCACGCAGTCGAAGCGCTGTATTCCGTCGATGCCAATCCCGTCACATCGATCATGGCGGAAGAGGGCATCGCGGCGCTTGCTGCCGCCTTGCCTGCGATTCTCGACGATCCTTCCGGTCTCGACGCGCGCAGCCGCGCCCAATACGGCGCCTGGCTGTGCGGAACCTGCCTGGGCTCGGTCGGGATGGCGCTGCATCACAAGGTGTGTCACGTGCTGGGCGGCATTTTCGATTTGCCTCATGCGGACACGCATGCCGTCATGCTGGCTCACGTCGTCGCTTATCAGGCCATCGCTGCGCCGCACGCGCTGCAGCGCGTCGCACGCGCGCTGCAGGCCGACGAGGCCTGGACGGGACTGCATGCGCTGACGAGCCGATTGGGTGTGCCGCAGTCGCTCGCCGCGATCGGAATGCCGCGCGACGGTATCGCGCGCGCGGCCGAACTGGTGCTTCAGCAGACGTACGCGAATCCGCGCACGCCGGATCGGGAATCGGTCAAGGCGATGCTGGAACGAGCGTGGTGCGGGGCGCGGCCACAAACCGACTTGTCGTAATAGGAGCAGCAATGCGCAACTTTAGCGAGGACAACATTACGGCGGCGGTTATGGAGCGTCTGGCAGGATGCAGGGACGAGCGCGTGCGTGAAATCAGCGAAGCGCTGGTGCGTCATCTACATGCGTTCGTGAAAGAGATCGAACCGACGGAAGACGAGTGGGCCGCTGCGATCCGCTTTCTGACGCATACTGGGCAGATGTGTTCCGGTACCCGTCAGGAGTTCATCCTGCTGTCGGACACGCTCGGCGTGTCGATGCTGGTCGATGCGATCAATCATCGTCATCCTGGCGACGCCACGCAATCCACCGTGCTCGGACCGTTCTATGTCGAAGAAGCCGCTGCGTTGCCACTCGGCGCATCGATTGCAGACGGCATGGAGGGCGAGCCGTTGCTGGTGGAAGGGACGGTACGCGATCTGCATGGCGAACCGATAGTAGGTGCGTCGGTCGAGACGTGGCATGCGGACAGTCACGGCTTCTACGACGTGCAGAAGGCATCAGGCAGGACGGAACTTCATATGCGCGCGCGCTTTCGGACCGATCCGGGCGGCGCATTCTGGTATCGCTCGATCGTGCCCGCCGCGTATCCCATTCCGGACGACGGACCGGTCGGTCGCATGCTCGATGCGCAAGGACGACATCCGTATCGCCCGGCTCACGTCCACTTCCGCGTCAGTGCGCCAGGTTTCAGGACGCTGGTCACGCACGTGTTCGTGAGCGGCGACGCCTATCTGGATTCGGATGTCGTGTTTGGCGTAAAGGATGCGTTGATTACGACGCTGTTGCCGCTTGCACCGGGACTCAGTCCAGGCGGGCATCGCGTCGATGTGCCAGGTTCTCTGCTGACGTATGACTTTGTGCTGCCGCCGCAAACTTGAACGCCGCATGCCTGCATGCTGGTTTCTCTATTGGACCTATTCCCATGCATGAACTGTCGCTGCATCATCTGACTATGCTCGACGCGCATCCGCTGCAACTCGTCGACGCGGCCGCCGCCGCGGGCTTCGAATATTGCGGCTTGCGGCTGGTCGCGCCCACCGCTGCGGATCCGATCGTGGACGTCGCCAGCAATCCCGCGCTGATTCGCGCACTGCGCGAGCGACTGGATGCAACAGGCGTCGAACTGCTCGACATCGAAGCGATCTGGCTGGGTCCGCAAACGGACATGGCGGCATTGCTACCTGCGCTCGAAGCGGGCCGCGCGCTCGGTGCGCGACACGTGCTGAGTGTGGGCAACGATAACGAACGCAACCGTCTGCTGGACAACTTCGGCCGGCTCTGTGAAGCGGCCAACGGTTTTGGACTTTTCGTGGGACTCGAATCGATCACGTACTGCGCGGTCAGCACACCCGCCGATGCGCGCGATCTCGTGCTCGCCAGCGGCCAACCGAATGCGCGGGTGCTCATCGACGCCTTGCAGTTCTTCCGCTCGGGCGCAACGTGCGAACAGATCGGTGCCATCGACCTGGGTCTCGTCGAATACATCCAGATTTGCGATGCGCCATCCGCCGCGCCACAGACCATCGAGGAACTAAGAAAAGAAGCGAGAACGGCGCGTCTTCTGCCCGGCGATGGCGAGTTGCCGTTACGCGAGCTGCTGTCGACATTGCGACACGATCTGCCGCTTGCGGTCGAGGCTCCCACCCTTGCGTTGCGTGGCCTGCCGTTCGACGAGCAGGCGCGGCGAATCCATGCGCATATGCAGACGTTTCTCGCGGACCAGGTTGCCTGATGTTAGTATGTTTCCATATGTGAACAGGAGTCGGGCATGTTACTGGAAGACGAATCGAGTGGCGTGGTCAAGTCGGCGGATCGCGTGCTGGATGTGATCGAGTTGCTCGCCAGGTGGGGACGGGAGATGTCACATACGGAAATCGCCGACACGCTTGAAATACCGAAGAGCTCGCTCACCAAGCTGCTCAAGAATCTCACTGCGCGCGGCTTCGTCGAATTCGTGCCGCTAACCAAAGGCTACCGGCTCGGGGAAGCGCTGATCAGACTTTCGGAGCAGTCGACGCATAGCCGTTCACTCATCAACTGCGCTCAGCCCGTGCTGAGCGAGATCACGCAGCAGACGCTGGAATCGTGTGCACTCAACCAGCTTAAGGGAGATCAGGTAGAAGTCGTCGCGACGGTCACGAGTCCGCAACGGCTTGTTTCGCATTTGCGCTTGGGCGATCTTGCACCGCTTTACGCCGTGTCGGGCGGTAAAGTGATCCTCGCGTTTCTTCCGGATCAGATGCGCAGCGAGTACATGAAGACGGTGAAAATGCAGGCCATCACGCCAGCGACGATGACCACCAAGAAGGTGCTGCTCGCTCAGATCGAGACTATCCGGCAAAGCGGCGTTGCCTATTCGATGGAGGAATACACGCCGGGGATCGTCGGCGTGGGTGTGCCGGTGCTGTCGTCATCGGGCTTTCCGCTTGGATCGCTGAACGTCGCGATTCCATCGGTGCGCTATTCCGAGAAAGTCGGCGCACGGGCCGCAGCAATACTGCGATCGTCCGCCGAACGCATACGACGTCAATACATTTCAGCCAATGGCGAGGGCGCGCGCGGCATTTGATATGCCCGTGGGCGATCGGGTGCGGGCTCGCTACGAAACGCAATAGCGCATTGTCAAGACAGATAGGTAGGATACAAATCATATGACGGAGCGAATCAACAAGGCAGAAAGAGCGGTTGAGTTTCCATCGGTCGGGGTCGGAGCGGGCAGTCTGGCGAACGCAGCAGGCGAGCAGGCATTCTTTGGAATGGTTCATGCCGCATGGGCGAGCGGCGTTCGCTATTTCGACACCTCGGCGGCGTATCTGGGCGGCGAAAGCGAGCAACGGCTTGGCGCAGCGCTCGCGGATTTTCCTCGAGAAGAACTTTACCTATCGACAAAGCTCGGCAGATATTTGCGCCAGCCCGGCGCAAGCGCGATGCCCGGCGGGGGCGACTATTTTCTGGACTACACCTACGATACGACGCTCAGATCGGTTGAACGCAGCTTGTCTCAGCTCAGGGTCGATCGGCTCGATGCCGTTTATATCCATGATCTCGATCCCGGCTTTGCCGGAACCGCGTATCGCGACGAACTTGACTCCGCGGTCGAAGGCGCTTTCGCTGCGTTGCGGCGTATGAAGGAAGAGAAGGTGGTCGGAGCGATCGGTGTGGCCAGTATGGACTGGCGTGCCTGTCTGGACTTTGCCGAACGGGCAACTGTCGATGTTGTGATGCCTGCCGGAGAATACTCGTTGCTTCGCGCGGACAGTACTGCGCTACTGAACCACTGCGCGGAGAAGGGCATTGCGTGGATCGCCGCGTCGCCTTTCAATTCCGGCATTCTTGCGACGGGCGCGCGCGCTGATGCGTACTACAACATGCGGCCGGCGACGCCAGAGGTTTTGTTGCAAGTGGGAAAACTGGAGCGTATCTGTCAGCGTCATCATGTGTCTCTGGCGACGGCGGCCCTGCAGTTTCCTCTGCGGCACCCGGCTGTTACCACTATCGTATTCGGCGCGAAGACAGCAGTTGAATTCGACCAGTCCTTTGCACGGCTCTCCGACAAAGCATCCGATGAGTTCTGGCAGGAAATGGAGGATTTCCTGGCGGAGTCAAAGGACTGGGAGAAACACACTTAAACATTATTTCGCGGGTTTCGCAGTGTGACTCGACGGATGCGAGCTTTTGCCTTTACCGGGCATCCGGTTTCGTGTTGGCAAGCGTGGCATCGACCAGTTCGCGGGTCCGGAGCCCAGTCATGTAGCCGAAATCGAGCGGGAAGCGCAACCGCTGCGCGCCCACATTCGCCGTCCGTCGGGCGCGCGAGGCGTCGAGCGGTGTTGGATTGCTGCCGCGAACATCGACGTCCGCGAACGGATTGATCGGCCAGCGGAACAGCGTGCCAGGGCAGACAGCACGTGGGCCACCGAACGCATGGAGAGACTACCATTGAAGGGGGCGCTAGCCAGGCGACGTGCATAGACGCACGGCGCGCCGGCAGGTTCAACGATGGCCCCCGGGATCGGGCGCTTGCGCTCCTTCCGGTGGATGCGCCGGGTCGCGGGTGACTCGTGCAGCGCGGGCCAGGTTTGGACCGTCCGGTCGTCATTGGTCGCTTCAAGCGCGCACGTTGCGCGCGGCACGCGGAAGGTACTCGCTGTCCCGTCGAACTCGTGCGGCAGGCGGATCGCGTCTCACGTCACGATGTCGTTTCGCTGGGTGATGGCCACCAGCGCACGCTCCTTTTCGCGTGAGCGCCGGCCAGGCAGCGAAGAACGTTTCCATCGCACGGGCACTGGCCACGCCGAGTCCGGGCACCGCCTCCATGACTGGCGATGGCGCGGAATGCGCACGGTCAGCTCCGCGAGCGTCGAGATGCCGTGCGCGTTCAACGCCCGCACCGCGCGTGGCCCGAAGCATTGTGCGACGTCGAAACGGTAGCTAACTGCCGCGTTGCAAGGAACGCGAAGCACTATCAGCGGCGATGAACGGCGATGGTGCTGTGTATCCTGAAGCACGCTGCAGGACGAAACGGGACGCTCTTTGATCCTGACGGAAGGGAAATTGGTGATGCAGCGTTGCTCTGAAGGAGCTAACCGATCGTCGATGTCCCTTTCGATGGTTGAAAGTGGCCGACTTCACGCGCACGTCTATGTTGCTGCAAGCCGTCGTTCATGATCGATGAGATCACGCCAACAGTCGTCGCTTTGTGGCCTCATCATCCAATGGGTGCTATCGGCCAGCAGCGGTCGTTGGATACGTCCGTGGTGTGGCCATTCGGGCGGCGCTTCGGCTCACGAAGCGGCCATTAACATGGTTTCGTTCTGCCTTGAACCGGCTCGTTTGAACGCGATGCGAGGAGGCCGCGCGAATATCGAGCAGAGCCTGCCCTTCATGCCTTCCCTTGCAACGGCGTCGCCGTTGAAAACATAACATTCCTGTCCTCAAGGCGCGCCATTGTAGTCAAAGGGGATGCGGTTGGATTCAACCATTAATGCCCTTCTTCTTCCACTGTCAAATTGTTCTGGACCGACGTAACTCCAGAAACACCCTCAGCAACCTTCCCTGCGAGATCTATCTGTGCCTGTTTCGGAACCATTCCTACAAGATAGATCTTGCCGCTACGAGCGATGGCGTGAACATCGCTCCAGTCCATGCCTTTTTGCTTGTACAACGCCGTCTGAACTCGCTTCGCCAACTCTCTATTTGCTGCTCTATTCGACGAACTAGAGGGGGCTGTTGGCGAAGCTGCCACACCCGTCTCCTGCGCGCTAACGACGGGTCCGGTGGCGACAACGGCACTGACGGTGATCGCTGCGGCAACGTAGGTCTTCATGGATTTCATCTCTTCTCCTTCAGGTGAGTTCCAAACTGGGTGGAGAGACTCGAATAGATCGCTGGTCAATCAAAGTGCGGCGAAAGAAAATCCCGACGTTGATGACCCGCGGCCACGACGTTCAGCAATCGGATTGTAGGACTATCCTCGTCCGATGCCCACCTTTAGGCGCATGTGGAACCGCTGGAGAGTCCTTTCTGCCGGACCTTCGACTCGTGGGTCAGGGCCACTTTTCTTGTGAAAGACACCGTGATTGGGCGAATGGTCGCTGTCAAATTGGAAGCAGCCGTTGAAATGACGCTGCATTCAACGACCGCAACGGGTCGTGAGTACTCGTTGACTCGCATCGCACCGGACATCCGAGGCTACCACGGTGCGAATGACCGCAAAGCGCCTATCAACTGCCTCACAGTGGTTGACACTTCAATGTCAGCAAAGGTCGATGTCGAGTCAATCGGCTCGGCAGTTCGCCAGCGGGATTGCTCTTGGCCGTCCCCGCTTCGAGCACTCGCCAGCAGACGACCGGTCGTAATGGGTACGCTCTGAGGTGCCCGCACTGAAGGCGGCAAAGAGTTCGAATGTTTTTGACTCCATGAGAGCTTCCAGTCTCAATCGCATGGGGGCTTGTGGATCGGCACGCCCTCATTTTGATTGTTCGATTCCGGATATCGAAGTTGGAACTGCTTGCGGCCTCGAGTGTTTGTGTCGCCATAGTGTTTGGCTGCGCGACGATCGAAGGTGACTTGGCAAGAGGGCACCGATTCTCTGCCTTGTGCGTGCAAAGTGTGATGGCGTATCACTGCGTTTCATCTAACGTAGAGTTGTTGTCGCCCGCGCACGCTCGTACATCGCAAGTTGGTTGCGATGTGCGAGGGCAGAGATTGCGGGTAGACAAAGCGGGGCCGATCGAGCTTTGGCGTGGCCCTGCGGGAGGGCGGGCGACCTCTCGAATTATTGCAGTGGCGAATTTCCGTGGGGACCCTAGCGAAAGAGGTTGATACTGAACATATTAAAATCGGCTTTCATTTTTTGAGGTCTATTGCACGGCCGTCCAGCGGCGTTTCCGAGTCTATTGCTCAATTCTCACGGTCTGTTGTGCAGGGACAGACTCACACCGATCACATCAACACCACGCCTTGAATTATTGAACGTTCAGTCATAAACTGTTGGACATGAACGATACCAACCGACCCCGCGCTGCGCCCCAGCGCGTCTCTGCCGCCCGTTCCGAAGGCGCCTGCGGGCGCGGCCGGCCGCGCGAATTCGACACGGATGCCGTGCTCACCGAGGCAGGCAACGTGTTCTGGCGGCGCGGCTTTCATGCGACCTCCATCGACGATCTCTGTCATGCCACGGGCGTGCTGCGCGGCAGCCTATACGGCGTGTTCGGCGACAAGCACGGCATCATGATGGCCGCGCTGGATCACTACGCCGAAGGGGCGGTCGCGGGCCTCGTCGAGCGCCTTAACGCGAACGTCGCGCCAGACGTGGCGCTGCGCAATGCGCTGCTGCATCACACGCGCGTCGCGTCGTCGCTGAGGGGCTGCTTCATCACCAACAGCACACTTGAACTGCAACCGGAAGACGAGGCGCTGCACGCGAAAATCCGCGCCATCCAGCGGCGCGTCGTCACGTTGCTGTCGGCTGCCGTGATTCGCGGACAGGCGGCGGGCGTGTTCGACAGCGATCTCGACGAACGGGCGGTCGCGGATTTCCTGCATTGCGTGACGCAGGGCTTGCGCGTGCTCAACCGGTGCAGCCGCAGCGAAGACGAATTGCGAGCCATCGTCGATATCGCGATGCGCGCACTGACCTGATTTTTTTTGTCGAATTATTGAACGAATAGTCATGAATTATAGATGCATGAAAGCGTCGGACGTGAGGGCACCGTCGGGCTCCCGCCTTAACGCACGGGACGCGGCGGCCGACACGCCGCGCGGCCAGCGCACCGAGCGGCAAGGGCTGGCGTTGACCGTGCTGTTCATCGGTGCGTTTCTCGCGCCGCTCGACTATTTCATCGTCAATCTCGCGTTGCCCGCCATTCACACCGGCTTGAACGCCACCGACGCGCAGTTGCAGCTCATCGTCTCGGCGTACGCGTCGGCGTATGCGGTGCTGTTGATCACGGGCGGGCGGCTAGGCGACCTGTTCGGCCGGCGACGCATGTTCATGACGGGAATGGCCGGCTTTGTCGTCGCGTCGGCGCTGTGCGGCTTCGCGCCCAACGGGCACGTGCTCGTGATCGCGCGGATCGTGCAGGGCATGGCTGCGTCCGTGATGGCGCCGCAAGTGCTCGCGACCGTGCGCGCCGTCGTGCCGCTGCATCAGCAGACGCGCGTGATGGGCTTTTACGGTTTTGTGTTCGGGCTTGCGTCGATCGTCGGACAGTTGGGCGGCGGCGCGCTGATCACCTATCAGCCGTTCGGCCTCGACTGGCGCGCCATTTTCCTGATCAACATTCCCGTTGGTTTGCTCGCGTTCGTCGGCGCATGGAAATTCGTGCCCGAGAATCAGCCGGAAAAGCACGAGGGCGTCGATCTGAAGGGCGTCGCGCTGCTGTCGCTGGTGCTGATCCTGCTGATCTACCCGATGACGCACGGCCGCGAGGCCGGTTGGCCGTGGTGGACCTTCTCGATGTTCGCGCTCGCCGTTCCTGCGTTCGCCGCGTTCGTCGCCGTCGAGCGCAGGGTCGAACGCGCCGGTGGCAGTCCCCTCGTCGATCTGCAACTGTTCCGCAATCCCGCGTTTTCGACGGGGCTCGTGCTCGCGTTCCTGTTCTATTGCAACAGCGCGTTTTTCCTCACGTACGGCATTTATCTGCAGACGGGCTTGCACTGGACGCCGTTGCAGTCCGGCATCGCGATCATGCCGTTCGCGCTCGGCTTCGTCGCCGGGCCGCTGACGTCGCCCGCCGTCGTGCGGCGCATCGGCGCTCATGTGCTGACGCTCGGATTCTCGATGCTGACCGTCGGCTTCGGCGCGACCGGCTGGGCCGCGACGCACGCGGCACTCGGCACGCTGTTCTACCTCGGGCTCGTGATCGCGGGCGTCGGGCAAGGACTCGTGTTGCCGTCGATCATGCGCATCGTGCTCGGCGAAGTCGCGCCGGCGAAAGCAGGGCTCGCGTCGGGTGTCGTCACCTCGACGTTGCAGATCGGCTCGGCATTCGGGACGGCTGCCATCAGCGGCGCGTTCTTCGGCGCCTTGTCGGCGCCCGCTTCGGCGGCGGGCTACGCCTATGCGTTCCAGCGCAGCCTCGCGATCAATGCGGTGCTGATGCTGATCTGTATTGCGCTCAGCGTGACGCTGGTGCGACATCAGCAGGTTGCGCATCGGCGCGCCGTCAAGACAGCGTGACGCGAATTCAGGCTGCATTGATAGCGGTCAAATAACGGAATGACGCAGCGCAAATGCAGCGGCTAAGGGAAAATCCCGAGCCGCTGCATTTTTGTTTTTCGATTGGGCAAAAACGCAAAGCAAAAACTTTTTCGCGATCGATTGTCATACTTTTCACCCGGCGAGTATGGCGCAATGCAACGGTTTTCGGCGTTCAGCAGTGATGCGCTTATTCACAGATGGCGCCGATTATCACGCTGCGGCCTATTTGAGCGGCGTCCGACATATGGATGTCAACATCATGACATCGGACGACCGGGCATATTTACGTTAACCCGCATCGACCGGCCTAAACGACCTGCGTCGAAGTGCTGCGCGACAACATGCCGCCGTTGCCGGAGGGCGATTGGCGCACTAAACAAAAACGGACGAGCGTTCGCGATATTGCACCGTTTATATTCGATTTTTCTGAAAACGCTTCCAATAAAAATGACTTGCTGACGAAATATTCAATTGTTAATCTGGCGCCACTCTTATTAATCTGCTGGACCGCAGTGCGTTATGGCAGTGAATCTTCAGCCAGTCTAATGCTTATAACGGGGACAACCATGCTGACTGCTACTCTCGACGCATTTGATACAGCGCAAACAGCGCAAATCAACATTGGGGACGTGGTGACGCTCAAGGCGGGCGGCTCGCGTATGACTGTGACGTATGTGGGGCCGGTCGCCCAGAAAACGGGCGAGTGGCTTATTTGCCAATGGTTCGACGACCACGGCGAACTGCGTCAGGAAACCTTCGCGCCCGACGAAGTATGGCGCCAGCCGCGCTCCATTCCCGCCGGCTCGGTGCAGTTGCGCAAGTTCGTCCGCGTCGTGGCGCCTTGAACGGCGTGCAACGCGGCGCGCCGCGCGCGGGCGCATCCTTCCTGTACGTTCGACATCACCTTCGCGGGCGCCGGGCATGATGTCCGGCGTCGTACGCGGCGTCGTACGTTAACGGCGTCCGGCGTCCACTACCGCCGCGCTTGCGTGGCCATGCGCACGGCGAGACCGGCGAGCACCGTACCCATCATCCAGCGCTGAACAACGAGCCACGTCGGCTTTCGCGCGAGAAACACGGCAATCGATCCCGCCGTCATCGCGACGATCGAATTGATGGAAATGCTCAGCACAATCTGAACTGCGCCGAATATCAGCGACTGGCCGAGCACGCTGCCCTGTTGCGGGTCGATGAATTGCGGCAGCAGCGACAGATACAGCACGGCGATTTTCGGATTCAGCAGGTTCGTGACGAAACCCATCGTGAACAGCTTGCGCGGACTGTCCACGGGCAGATCTCGGACCTGGAACGGCGAGCGTCCACCCGGCTTCACGGCTTGCCACGCGAGAAACAGCAGATAGAGCGCGCCGCCGAAGCGCAGCGCGTCGTATGCGAACGGCACGGCCAGCAGCAGCGCCGTGATGCCGAACGCGGCGCAGAACATATAGAACACGAAGCCGAGGGCGACGCCGCCGAGCGAGATCAGACCGGCCGTGCGGCCTTGGCAGATCGAGCGGGAGATCAGGTAGATCATGTTCGGCCCCGGCGTGAGCGCCATGCCGAGCGCGACGAGGGCGAATGCAAGCAGATGGGTGGTGTGAGGCATTGCGTGAGCTCCGGAGAAGGGAGAGCGATCAGAGGATCGAGGCAAGGCCCAGGCGCGCGGCGGAGCGCGACGTGCGTCGCGGTTCGCGTTTCCCGGTGGTGACCCACCTCGATTGAGCGCCAGTCGCGCGAACCGTCGTATTGTTGCGCGCGATGGGCGCGCGGGCCAGAGACACCTGCCGCAGCCGCCGTCGATACACTTGAGCGCCGTCGCCTCGCGATGCGTGCCCCCGCCGCGCTTCAACGCCGCAGCGGGCGGAAGAAGCGGCGGATCTCTTCGGCGAGCAGCGCGGGCTGTTCCATCGCGGCGAAGTGGCCGCCGCGCGGCATGTCGGCGAATTGCGTGAGGTTGAAAACGCGCTCGATCCACGAGCGCGGCGGCCGACTGATCTCCTTCGGAAACCGCGCGAAGCCGAGCGGCGGCGCAACGCGCTGGCCCGGCTCGAAGCGCAACGGCCGCGCGCGCGTTTCCGCGTAGAGCCGCATCGACGAGCCGATCGTCTGCGTGTGCCAGTACAACGAGAGATCGGTCAGCAACTGGTCTTTCGTGAACACGCGCCCGACGTCGCCGTCGCAATCGCTCCACGCGCGGAATTTCTCGACGATCCACGCTGCGAGGCCCGCAGGCGAATCGTTCAGGCCGACGGCCGCCGTCTGCGGCTTCGTCGCATGCATGTGCGCGTAGGCGCCCTCGGCATCCGCAAACACCGCTTTGGACGCGAGGAAATCCTGCTCCTCCTGCGTGATGGGCGGATCATCGGGCCCGATGCCCGGCGCGTACGAACTCGGCAGAAAGTTGAGGTGAATGCCTTCGACATGCTGGGCGTGGTTCGCGGCCAGCGCGATCGAGACGGCGGCGCCGAGATCGCCGCCTTGCGCGCCGAACCGCTCATAGCCGAGGCCGCGCATCAACTCGACCCACAGGTCCGCGATCGCGAAGACGGACATGCCCGGCTTGGCGGGCCGTTCGGAAAAGCCGTAGCCGGGCATCGACGGCACGACGACATCGAAGGCGTCGGCCGGGTCCGCGCCGACGGAAGCGGGATCGCACAGATGCGGCAGCAGGTCGACGAACTCGATGAACGAACCGGGCCAGCCATGCGTGATCACGAGCGGATACGGCCTGGGACCGAGGCCGCGTCGATGCACGAAATGCACGGCAAGTCCGCCCGCGCGCGCGACGAACTGCGGCTGCTGGTTCAGGCGCGCTTGCGCGGCGCGCCAGTCGAACGTATGCACCCAATAGTCGACGAGATCGCGCAGATAGTTCAGCTCGATGCCGAGCGACCACGGCTCGCTATCGAACGGATCCGGCCAGCGCGTGTGCGCAAGACGTGTCCTGAGCGCGGCGAGTTCGACGTCGGGAATCGAAATCTGGAACGGGGTGATCTGCATCGGCGGAAATCCTTGCTGGCGGATGGGCGGCTTGCTGGTAGAGGGGCGGCTTGCTTGCGCGTGGGCGCGCGACCCCTTGCCGTCATTTCGGCGGACGCTCGCGCGATGCGCGCAGGTTCACGCGTTCGCTGAGCATCGTCGTGAACGAACGCATGCTGATGACGCGCCGCGAACGGACCACTTCGCCTTCCAGATTCACGGGCGGATTCGGCTGAAACGCCCAGTACAGCGCGACCAGCCAGCCGAACACCGTCCACCCCATGCATGCGTTGAACAGCGCGATCGTCAGCACATCATGGCGCTTGCGCCGGTCGGCGATGATGGACGGAAGAAAGTACAGCGCCAACGTGGCGACGGCTGCGACGCCTTGAACCATCATGTCGCTGTTCATCGGGAGCCTCCGCAAGGCGCGGTTGATAATCCTTTCATTGTCGCGCGATCAGTCGCCTCGTGCTTGCGCGGTCGAAGGCCGATTGCAAGCGAGGCGTAGGCGCCGTCTCGCCATGCCCAGTGCGCCGCGGATGAATTCGGCAACGCCGCCCATAGGGTCTATCATGTGCGTTTCGACTGCACCGGATAGGGCCATCATGATCTCCGACGATACCCAGCACGCTAACCAGCTGAATCACGACACACTGCGCGAATTCGTCGATCGCAAGTGGAACGATGAGATCGTGCCGGCATTGACCGACTACATCGCCGTGCCCGCGAAGAGCCCGGCGTTCGACGCCGATTGGGAAAAGCACGGCTACATCGAGCGCGTGATCACGGAAGCCGCGAAGTGGGCCGAGCAGCAGCCCGTGCGCGGCCTGAAGCTCGAAATCGTCCGCTTGCCGGGCCGCACGCCCGTGATCTTCTTCGAGTCGCCCGCCACGCGCTCGGGCAGCACGGAAACCATCGTGCTGTACGGCCACCTCGACAAGCAGCCGGAATTCGACGGCTGGCGCAACGACCTGGGTCCGTGGACGCCCAAGCTCGAAGACGGCAAGCTCTACGGCCGCGGCGGCGCCGACGACGGCTACGCGATCTACGCAAGCGTCACGGCGCTCGCGGCGCTCGACGCGCAAGGCATCGAACGGCCGCGCTGCGTCGGTCTGATCGAAACCTGCGAAGAGTCGGGCAGCTACGATCTGCTGCCGTACGTCGACGCATTGCGCGATCGTCTCGGCAAGGTCGGACTCGTCGTGTGTCTGGATTCGGGCGCGGGCAATTACGATCAGTTGTGGCTGACCACGTCGCTGCGCGGGCTCGTCTCGGGCGACCTCGAAGTGCAGGTGCTCGATGAAGGTATCCACTCGGGCGGCTACGGCGGCATTGCGCCGTCGAGCTTTCGCATCATGCGGCAACTGTTCGCGCGTCTCGAAGACGCCGCCGACGGCACGCTGCTGCCGAAGGGCTTTCATTGCCCGATCCCGCTCGATCGTCTGGATGAAGCGGAAGCGACCGCGAAGATTCTCGGCGACGACGTGTGGAAGAAGCTGCCGTGGGCTTGCGGCCAGGACGGCGGCCCCGTGCTGCCGACCACCACCGATCCGCAGGAAGCGCTGCTCAATTCGACGTGGCGTCCGTCGCTGTCGGTGACGGGCGCGGCGGGCCTGCCGTCGCTCGCCGACGCGGGCAACGTGCTGCGTCCGCGCACCGCGTTCAAGCTGTCGCTGCGCCTGCCGCCGCTTGTCGATGCCGAAACGGCCGTGCAGCAACTGAAGTCGCTGCTCGAATTCGATCCGCCGTACAACGCGAAGGTCACGTTCAAGCCGGACGCGGGCGCCGCGACGGGCTGGAACGCGCCGGAACTGGCGCCATGGCTCGGCAGCGCGCTGAACGACGCGTCGCGCCAGCACTTCGGCGCGGACGTCGCGTTCATCGGGCAGGGCGGCACGATCCCGTTGATGAACGTGCTTAAAGCGGGCTTCCCGACTTCGCAGTTCATGGTCTGCGGCGTGCTCGGACCCAAGTCGAACGCACACGGACCGAACGAGTTCCTGCATGTGCCGTACGGCAAGAAGCTGACGGCATCCGTCGCGCAGGTGATCGCCGCGGCGCCTTGATGCCCGCGTGCCCGTGCCGCGCCTGAGTCCATCGCGCGGGAACGTCGCCAGGACGGTCCCGCGCTTCACGCTTCTTCCTTGACGAGCCACGCATCGAATGAACGACACGCCCGCTGCCCCCAAATCCGTTCCCCGCATCCCCGCCGATCAACTGCACGAATATGTCCGCGCCATATGGGAGCAGGCGGGCAGTTCGCCGCGCGAAGCGCAACTCGTGGCCGATCACCTTGTGACGGCCAGTCTGACGGGACATGACTCGCATGGTGTCGGCATGATCCCGCGTTATGTCGCGTCGTTGCGCGAACACGAACTGAAGCTCAATGCGCACGCGAGCGTCGTGAAGGATGTCGGCGCCGTGCTGACGCTCGACGGCGGCAAGGGCTTCGGACAGGTCGTCGCCTACGAGGCGATGGAGCAGGGCATCGAGCGCGCGAAAAAACTCGGCGTGTGCGCCGTCGCGCTGCGCAACGCGCATCACATCGGCCGCATCGGCCATTGGGCCGAGCAGTGCGCGAAGGCGGGCTTCGTGTCGTTTCACTTCGTCAACGTGGCGGGTGATCCCCTCGTCGCGCCGTTCGGCGGAGCGGACCGCCGCATCGGCACCAATCCGTTTTGCGCGGCGTTCCCGCGCGAAGGCAAGGCGCCGCTCGTGCTCGACTTCGCGACGAGCGCCGTCGCCTATGGCAAGACACGCGTCGCATACAACCAGGGCAAGCCGGTGCCGCCCGGCGCGCTGATCGATCACGAAGGCAAGCCGACCGTCGATCCCAAGGTGATGATGGAGCCGCCGTTCGGCGCGCTGATGCCAGTGGGCGGACAGGCGGGCGGCCACAAGGGTTTCGGGCTCGCGGCGATGTGCGAGATTTTCGGCGGCGCGCTCTCGGGCGGCTATACGACGCACGAGGACACGCTGCAAAAAACCAGCGCGATCATCAACTGCATGTTGTCGGTAATCGTCGATCCCGCCGCCTTCGACGCGCCCGATGCGCAAGCCGAGGCCGACGCGTTCGTCGAATGGGTCAAAGCGTCGCCGCTCGCGGCGGGAGCCGAACGCATCTACGCACCGGGCGAACCGGAACGCGCGACGCGCGCCGAGCGCGAGGCGAACGGCGTTCCCGTCGATCCCGAAACGTGGCGGCAGATCCGTGAAGCGGCACTCGCGGCGGGTCTGTCGCTGGAGCGAACGGACAGCTGGGCCGCGCGCCTGAAATAACACGTCCTTCCGGCAACCTCTGCGGCAACCTCTGCGGCCAGCGACGGCTTGCCGTCGCCACACAATGCAACGGGCAAGCCGTTGCATGCGCATCGACATGTGCGTGTCGGACGGTCGCAACACGCGTCAATCGAGCCGCTTCAAACGCTGGCGCGCCGTTCAAAAAACGGCCATGCCGATTTTC
The DNA here is from genome assembly GCA_001319865.1 of Burkholderia sp. E7m39. Lineage (GTDB taxonomy): Bacteria > Pseudomonadota > Gammaproteobacteria > Burkholderiales > Burkholderiaceae > Paraburkholderia > Paraburkholderia bengalensis. Next base: position 68,936 of record BBSL01000409.1, read on the forward strand.
GCCACTTAACACCCTGAATTCACAAAAAATGCAATCCGAATATCTTTCGATTGCATGAAAGGGTTGGTCATCCCATTCCTTCGAATTAAAAGAAATATTCTAATTGCCGCTTTACGCTCCATTCGGGAGCGGTCGCGAACGTGCGTTTGAACATTTACTCCAGAACGCAATCGTTTGCGAGAATGGCTCTGGTCAAGAGGCCCGTCCAGTGGGCGTCCGATTACTTATGACGAACTGCATGGTTCTGTTCGTTTGCCCGCCCCTGCGGATTCTGGTCTGTTTTAGGCTCGCAATGCTTCACCCGTTGTTCAACTCTAAAAGGACCGTTCAAAATGAATCTGCAAAACCATCACGCCTGCCGTCCGTTCCTCGAAGCTGGCAAACTGTCGCAAATCTCCGCTTATTACGAAGAAGAGCGCAACATTATGTGGATGATGTTGCGCGCACAACCGCGTCCGTGTTTCAACCTCGAACTGGTGCATGACATTCTCGAACTCGCGCGGGCCGCGCGCGATTCCGGCGTGCGCATCGATTTCTGGGTGACGGGCTCCATCATTCCGACCATGTTCAACGTCGGCGGCGACCTGAATTTCTTCGCCGACGCGATTCGCGGGGGCCGCCGCCAGGAGTTGATGGCGTACGCGCGCGCCTGCGTCGATTGTGTGCATGCGGCGGCGCGGGGATTCGATACGGGCGCGATTTCGATTGCGATGGTCGAGGGCACGGCGCTCGGCGGCGGCTTCGAAGCGGCGCTCGCGCATCATTTCGTGCTCGCGCAGACGGACGCGCGGATGGGCTTTCCGGAGATCGCGTTCAACCTGTTCCCCGGCATGGGCGGGTACTCGCTGGTGGCGCGCAAGGCGGGCATGCGTCTCGCGGAAGAGCTGATCGGCGGCGGCGAGTCTCACACGGCCGAGTGGTACGAAAGCCGCGGTCTCGTCGACCAGTTGTTCGAGCCAGGCGAGGCGTACATCGCGACGCGTACCTTCATCGACACGCTGCGTCCCAAGCTCAACGGCATCCGCGCGATGGTGCGCGCGCGCCAGCGGGTGCTGCAATTGTCGCGCGCCGAACTGATGGAGATTACGGAAGACTGGGTGCAGGCCGCGTTCACGATCGAGGAGAAAGACCTCGCGTTCATGGAACGGCTCGTGATGCTGCAGAACCGCCGCGCGAACAACCTGCGTCCCGCTGCGATGAATGTTGCGTAAGCAAGGTCCGGCCGCAGACAGGCTGGCAGAACGCCTCCGCGCATGGCAGCACACGCGCTCCATTTGCACCCGTCAACCCATGACCAACCTGATCGACGCAATCTTAATGCAGTGAACAGGCAGTGAACAGGCAACACGCAGCATGCAACACCAGGTAGCCGAAGTAACCGAAGTCAAAATCCGCGCGGCACGGGCAGCCGCCAGGCAGGAGATCCTTACGGTCGAGCGAACTTTTCGGGGGTTCAGGCGATCAGCCGGATCTTCTGCCTGTCATGCAGCCAGCGCTCGAAATCGGCGGCGGGCATCGGCTTGCCGTAAAGAAACCCCTGGACGTACTCGACGCCCAATCCCTTCATGAACAGTTCTTCCTGTTCCGTCTCGATCCCTTCCGCGACCACTTTCAGCTGTAGCGCCTGCGCGACGGCCACCATCGAGCGCACCAGCGCCTGAGCTTTCCTGTCCGCGTTGATGGAGCTCACGAAACTGCGGTCCAGCTTGATCACGTCGAGAGGAATGCGCCCGAGCTGCGACAGCGACGAATAACCCGTGCCGAAATCGTCCAGGTGAACCTGCGCGCCAAGCTCGCGGAATTGGGTGATGACGTCGATTGCGGCCGCTTCGTCTTCGATCAGGCAGCTTTCCGTCAGTTCGACGTCGAGCAGGCAAGGGTCGAGTTGCGCGCGCTCCAGCGCCTCGCTGAAATGCGACACGATCGCCGTATCCACCAGCTGCCGCGCCGATACGTTGATCGCGACGCGCAGCGACAGTCCGCGCGCCTTCCATTGCGCGGCCTGTTCGGCCGCCGTCTGCATGACCCAGCGGCCGAGCGGCCCGATGAGCCCCGATTCCTCCGCATAGCGGATGAACGCGGCGGGCATGATCTGGCCGCGCTCCGGCGAGTTCCAGCGCACCAGCGCCTCGACGCCGTAGACGGTGCCCGTCGCGAGCGAGATCTTGGGCTGATAGTGCAGCGTCAGCTGGCCCTCTTCGAGCCCGCGCCGCAGGTTCGTGTCGAGCCACATGTATTCGGCCACCTTGCGGTTCATTTCGGGCGAGAACACGCGATAGGTGCGCTTGCCGTCGTCCTTCGCGACGTACATCGCCGTGTCGGCGCTGCGGATCAGCGCTTCGAGGCTGTCGCCGTGCTCGGGGAACATCGCGATGCCGATGGAGCAGCCTGTGTACACTTCGACGAGGCCGAGGCTGAACGGCGTGCGCAGGCGCTCCAGAATGCGCTGCGCCATCGCTTCCATCGACGCGACGGAGGCGACGGGCGACAGCACGATGAACTCGTCGCCGCCCAGGCGCGCGAGCGTGTCGTCCCTGCCGAGGCACTCGCGCACGGCCGACGACACATCCTGGATCAGCCGGTCGCCGAACACGTGGCCGTAGTGGTCGTTGACCTTCTTGAAGTTGTCGAGATCGAGAAACAGAATGCCGACGGATTCGCCCGCCGCCGCGCCGGCGATCGCCGTGCGCGTGCGGTCGTGGATCGCGTTGCGATTGGGCAGGCCCGTGAGGGAATCCGTGTTCGCCAGTTCGGACAGGCGTTCCTGCGCGCGGCGTTCTTCGGTGATGTCGGTGCCCGAGCAGATCAGGAACTGCTCGTCGACGCCGCTGCCGCTCATCACGAACTTGTTGCGAAACAGAAAGAGCCGCTCGCCGTGCACGGTGCGCACGCGGCGCTCGACTTCATACGCGATGCCGCGATTGAAAAAGCCCGAAATGTTCTGGCTCGATGCCGCGCCCGCTTCCGACGACATGAAGAGCGCCCACACGCTGCGCCCGACCACGTCTTCTTCCTTCATGCCCGTGAGTTCTTCGGCGAGGCGATTGAAGCGCTGGATGCGGCCGTTCTTATCGACGATGACCACCACGGAATTGACTTCCGACACGACCTGTTCGGCGAACGACAGCCCATGCACGAGATCGCGCGCGACGGATTCCGTATCTTCGAACGCCGACGCCGTGCCCGCCCACGTGCTGCTGTTGAGTTTCTTGCCGACGAGATGCAGCCGCAAGGGCTCGCCGAACAGGCGCACGTCCATGGTCAGGTGCGACGTGACACCCGTCAGGCGGCGAATCTGCGCGGCTTGCGCGCCCGACAGCGCGATGGCGACGGTTGCCGCATCGTCTTCCGTTTCAGGCGTGAGTTCGAGCGCGTTGCTGTCGCTCGACAGGCGCCAGCACGGGCTGCTCGTTCCGAATCGCGCGAAAAGCACCTGATCGTGTTGGTCGTCGTTCATGAGGGGTCCCCGGGCAGAAACGTTGCCTCCAGTCGAGCTCTGAATACGAGTACAGCACGCGGGCGGCGAAAGTCTTATTGACTGACGGGCTTCATTGTAACGAAGCGGCCGGAGGTCCGGCTCCGTTTCTATTAACGACCTTAGAAAAGGCTTTCTTTAATCAGAATGCATCGAAAAAGTGACGTTTTTTGGGAATCGGTTTCGCAAACGTTCGCGTGCGACTGCCGAAGCAAATCATTCAGCCGCCGTTCCAGTTTCAGCCGGTTTATCGCGCGACGGCATTCGCCGAACGTTCGTGCCGCTCGCACGTCGAGCATCTTCGAGAGCGGCGTAGTCGCCGACGCGCGGCCTCGGTCTCGTTGCGTCTACATGTTTCGTGCTGCTTGCCGGTTTGGCGCACGACGACGTGCGCGTCGTCGTGCCGCTCATTGATCTCGATACGCCGGGCGCGCGGCAACGTTGCGCGCTCAATAACGACGCGCGAGCCGCATGCGCATCTGCTGCTTTGCTTCGCCGTCGGCGTCGTCGGGCAGATTGAATTCGCCCACACGAGCGATGCAACGGGCACGCCGTCGCGATACAGCACACGGTTGCCCGCTACGGCAGGCACCTTGGCGCCCGGCAGCAACGTGCCGACGAGATTCAGCGGATCGGTGCCCGCGACGCAGACATAGCTGCCGTCGTTTGCATGACGGCGCATGTCGCGCAGCAGCGGAATTGCCTCGGGCAGCGCGAACTGCTCGCCCGCGAGGCCGTTGACGAACCGCCCGCCGCGCACCTGGCCGCGCGCTTCGAGCCGCTGGTACACGCGCAGCAGATCGCGCCACGGCGGCAGCCACTCCGCTTCGCGTTCGAGCAGCCGCCAGAACACGACGCCATAGCGGCGCAACAGCGCCATCGCGACATGCTCTAGCACGTCCGGCGCGAACGCAGGCGAGCGGCGCGAAGGCGGCGCTGCCGTCGGTTCGTCGGGCGCCGCGAGCGGCTTGCGCCTGAGGAGCGCCCAGCGGCCGGCATCGTCCATGCCCCCGATCAGTGCCCCCGCGCCGCGCGGACGGCGGCTCGGAAAATACGACGCGTTGCGTTTCGCGACGGGTTTGAGCAGCGCGCGCAAGCCGGCGAAGCTATCCGAATTGACGAGTCCCGCCGCGACCAGTTCACCGAGTGCATTTTCGAGTTCGACGCGCAGCAGATGAACATCGCCCGATAGCTCGTCGAAGAACATCGCGCCATGCTGCGTCAGCGCATCGAACACCATCTGCGCTTTCGGCGACAGCTCCGGCTGCTTCGACATATCGAGCAATGCGCTCCACATGGGCAGCGCGCGGCGCGGCAGCAGCACGATGGGCGTACTGCGCACCGGGCCGCTCGCGCCGCGCGCTCGCTCCGTGAGACGCGTCCAGACGATCTTTCCCGCGCGGCACAACTCGTCGAGCGACGTGATCGAGTAGTCCTTTAAACGCGCGGGCAGGATGTCCTCTTCCCAGGCGCTCGCCGCTGCCTGAAAACCTTCCAGCTGATCGAGCACGGCGGCGAGCGCGTCGCGTCCTTCGCCGCGCGTGTCCGGCGTCAGGCGTTGCCACGCGAGCAGAAAGCGCATGAAATCGTGCCGCTCGACGGGCTCGATCTCGCGCCGCAAACGACGCACCGTGTAGCGATGAATCCGCGCGAGCAGATGCCGCTCGCACCATTCCTCGTCGGTCGCGCCCGGCGTGAAGCGGCCGCGCATCACGTAGCCTTGCGTTTCGAGCAGTGTCAGCGCCTGCGCGACGACGGAAGCCGGCAGTGCGAGCGCGCGCGCAATCGCGGCAAGCGGCAGCGGCCCGAAGCCCGTGAGACGCGCGCGCACCACGTCGACGAGCGCGTCGTCTTCCGTCCAGCTTTCGTCGAAGCCTTTGGGCGCGCGGATCGCCGGTGCGATCTGCGCATGCGGATAGATTGCGCGCAGACAGTTCAGTCGCTCGGCGGGCAGCCACAGCGCGTCGTGCTGCGCGATCTGCATGCGCGTGGCGTGGCCGGTGTGCGCGAGTTCGGCAAGCCACGTCATCCAGCCTTCGTTGCGCTGCGCTTCGCTTTCCGCGATGCACGCGAGGCCCATCAGCGCTTCGTGCATTTCATCGCTGTCGCGCGCT
>BBSL01000410.1 GCA_001319865.1 Burkholderia sp. E7m39
ATTTCATCGCTGTCGCGCGCTTGCGGCCACGCTTCTTCGCCGACGCTCGCGATCGCATCGGCATCGAGCGCGCCGAGATCGTCGGCGGATTCGGGGGCGCTCGTGTAGCGGCGATTCAGCACGGCCTGGGTGCGGCGCTCTTCGATGGGCGCATCGTCGAGATAGGCGTAAGGCTTGGCCGTCAGGATCTCCGCGGCGAGCGGCGACGGCGCGGGCAGCTCGCGGGTCACGAGCGCGATGGTGCCGCTTTCGATCCGCCGCAGCAGCGCGAGCCAGGCGTCGGTGTCCATCGCTTCGTGCAGACAGTCGTCGATGGTCTGATCGACGATGGGATGACGCGGCACCTCACGTTCGCCCGCGATGTTTTCGAGGCACGCGGCCTGATCGGGAAACACGGTGGCGAGCAGATCGTCGCTACGCATGCGCTGCAGTTGCGGCGCGGTTTTGCGCCCGCCCGTGTAGCGCGGCAGCGCCAGCGCCGTGGTCGCGTTCCAGCGCCAGCGCACGCCGAAGAGGGGCGCGTCGAGCAGCGCCTGGACCAGCACGTGCTCGGCCGTCGCCGTGCGCAGATAGCGCCACACTTCGTCGAGCGCGAAGCTGTGCGCGCCCGTCAGCGACAGCACGATGGCATCTTCCGTCGCGGCCGCCTGCAGTTCGAAATTGAATGTGCGGCAAAAGCGCTTGCGCAGCGCGAGCCCCCACGCGCGATTCACGCGGCTGCCGTACGGCGTATGAATGATGAGTTGCGTGCCGCCCGATTCGTCGAAAAAGCGCTCCATCACGAGCGTGTCCTGCGTGGGCAGCGCGCCGAGCACCTGACGCGCCCGCGCGAGATATTCGACGATCTGCCGCGCGGCCGGCTCGCTCAGGCCGATTTCGTCGACGAGCCACGCGATCGCAGGTTCGAGATCGAGCGTGACGGACGTGTTGCGGTCGGCGAGTGTCGCGACGGCGTCTTGCGTGTCGTTTGATGCGTCGGCGGCGGGCGATGCATGCGTCACGGTGCCGGCATCCGCGAGGCGCCGCTCGATCTCCGTGCGCAGCCGCGCCACGCCCGCCGACAGTTCGTCGCTGCGTCCAGGCGCTTCGCCGAGCCAGAATGGGATGTTCGGCGGCTGTCCTTGCGCATCCTCGACACGCACGCGTCCGCTTTCCACACGCATGATCCGGTACGACGCATTGCCGAGCTGGAACACGTCGCCCGCGAGGCTTTCGACGGCGAAGTCTTCGTTGACGGTGCCGATGTTGAGCCCTTGCGGTTCGAGAATCACCGCATAGTCGGCGTTTTCGGGAATCGTGCCGCCCGAGGTCACGGCATAGAGCTTCGCGCCGCGGCGCCCGCGCAACGTGCCGTTGACGGCGTCGCGATGCACGTACGCGGCGCGTGGCCCGTGACGGCTCGTGTAGCCTTCCGCGAGCATGCGCAGCACGGCGTCGAATTGCTCGCGCTCAAGCGTCGCATACGGCGCGGCGTGGCGGAACGTGTCGAACAGCGCGTCCTCGCTCCACTCGGCATTGCAGACTTCGGCGACGATCTGCTGCGCGAGCACGTCGAGCGGCGCGCGTGGAATGTGCAGCCGGTCCAGTTCGCCGCGCCGCACGCAATCGAGCAGCGCCGCGCATTCGATCAGGTCGTCGCGCGAAGCAGGGAAGAGCCGCCCCTTCGGCATGCCGCCCACATGGTGCCCCGAGCGCCCGACGCGTTGCAGAAACGGCGCAATGGCGCGCGGCGAACCCATCTGGCAGACGAGATCGACGTCGCCGATATCGATGCCCAGTTCCAGCGAAGCCGTGGCGATCAGCACGCGCAACTCGCCGCGTTTCAGGCGCTGCTCGGCGTCGAAACGATGTTCCTTCGCGAGACTGCCGTGATGCGCGGCGACGGCTTCCTTGCCGAGCCGCTCCGTCAGATGCCGCGCGACGCGCTCGGCCATGCGGCGCGTGTTGACGAACACCAGCGTCGTGCGATGTTGCGCGACGAGTTCCGCGAGCCGGTTGTAGACGAGTTCCCACGCTTCGTTCGACATCACCGCTTCGAGCGGCACGGGCGGCATGTCGAGCGCGAGATCGCGCTCGCGCACGTGGCCGACATCGACGATCGCGCAATCGGCGGGCTTCGTATCGTCGGGGCTCGATCCGCCTACCAGAAAGCGCGCGACGGCGTCGATGGGCTTTTGCGTCGCCGACAGGCCGATGCGCGGCAGGCGCTTGCCGCACAACGCGTCGAGCCGTTCCAGCGACAGCGCCAGATGACTGCCGCGCTTGCTGCCCGCCATCGCATGAATTTCGTCGACGATCACCGTGCGCACCGTCGAGAGCATCTTGCGGCCCGATTCCGAGCCGAGCAGCACGTACAGCGATTCGGGCGTCGTGACGAGGATGTGCGGCGCGTGCTTTTTCATCGCGGCGCGTTCCTGCTGCGTCGTGTCGCCCGTGCGCACGGCAGTGCGGATCTCGGGCACGGGCAGGCCGCGCGCGGCCAGCTCGCTCGCGATGCCCGCGAGCGGCGTCTGCAGGTTGATGCGGATGTCGTTCGACAGCGCCTTCAGCGGCGACACGTAGACCACGAGCGTCTCGTCGGGCAGCGCGCCGTTGTGCGCGAGCCCGTCGCGCACCAGTTCGTCGAGCGCGGCGAGAAAGGCGGTGAGCGTCTTGCCGGAGCCCGTCGGCGCGGCGACGAGCGTATGCCGGCCGCTGCGGATCAGCGGCCATGCGGCGGCCTGCGCGTCGGTGGGCGCGGCGAACGTGTTGCGAAACCAGCCCGCGACAGCCGGATGAAAGGCGGCCAGCGGGGCGGCGTGCCCGCAGGCAGGAGAGGCGGAAGTCATGACGTCGAAGATGGGGGCGGCGCGCTGGATATCCAGTGCTTGTCGCAGTGATGCCCGGGAGCCTGGCGCGTTGCCGTTGAACGTTAGACCTGTGCAGTCTCGCAGGTTTCGCGCGGCTGCGCTGGCGTCTGCGTTGCGTTCGACGTCGCATTCGACATTGCGCGCAGGCAGGCCGTCGATAACGCAACTACCGGTCTGACGTAACCGGCCACCGCAGCGGCGGCCGGCCGCCATCCAATGTCGGCAGCGCGAGGGGCCATTCTCGATCGCGATATCCGGCCCGGCAACAACGCGGGCGGCAGGCTTTCCCCATTTGCTGGACAACGCAGCGTGCCTTGCTCCGCGGCCGCTGCGACAGCGCTTGCGGCGATGGCAAGGCGTCAGCAGCATCGCGATGCTGCGAGTATCCTCATCGGCTGAAAACCGATTCATCACCCACGTGGAGTCTCGAACCATGCGATATAACCAGCTTGGGCGTACTGGCGTTTTTGTTTCGGAACTGTGCCTCGGCACGATGACGTTCGGCGGCACGGGCGGCATCTGGCAGCACATCGGCGACCTGCAGCAGAACGACGCCGAACGTCTGATCGGCCGGGCGATCGACGCGGGCATCAACTTCATCGATACCGCCGACGTCTATTCGACGGGTCTCTCCGAGCAGATCACCGGCCAGGCGCTGAAGAACCTGAAGGTGCCGCGCGACAGCGTCGTCATCGCGACGAAGGTGTTCGGGCAGACGGGCGATTTCGCGAACGCGCGCGGCGCGTCGCGCTACCACATCATGGACGGGATCAAGGCGAGCCTGCAGCGCTTGCAGCTCGATCACGTGGACCTGTACCAGATCCACGGCTTCGATCCCGTCACTCCCATCGAAGAAACGCTGCGCGCGCTCGACACGCTCGTGCAGCACGGCCACGTGCGCTATATCGGCGTGTCGAACTGGGCGGCGTGGCAGATCGCGAAAGCGCTCGGTATTTCGGAGCGTCTGGGCCTCGCGCGCTTCGACACGCTGCAGGCGTACTACACGATCGCGGGCCGCGACCTCGAACGTGAACTGGTGCCGATGCTGCGAAGCGAAGGACTCGGGCTGATGGTATGGAGCCCGCTCGCGGGCGGCCTGTTGAGCGGCAAATACGGACGCGATTCGCATGGCGAAGCGGGCAGCCGTCGCACGACGTTCGACTTTCCGCCCGTGAACCGCGACCGCGCGTTCGATTGCGTCGATGCGATGCGTGTCATCGCCGACGCGAAGGGCGTGTCCGTCGCGCAGATTGCACTTGCGTGGCTGCTGCATCAGCGCGCGGTGATGAGCGTGATCGTCGGCGCGAAGCGGGTCGAGCAGCTCGACGACAACATCGCCGCGACCACGGTCGAACTGAATGCGCAAGAGCTCGCGACGCTCGACGAAGTGAGCCGTCTGCCATCCGAGTACCCGGGATGGATGCTGGAGCGCCAGGGCGATCCGCGCCGGCAGCAGATCGCGCAGGCGCGGTTTACGGGCGAGAAGCTCGACGGTTGATGGCGAGGCGCGGCGCAGCGATCTGCGCCGCGTCGCCTGATTCGCGCGTCGCACATGACATACATGCGCCGGTGCATGCAAGCCGGTGCGAAAGCGAATGAAGCGCTGTAGGGGCGTTCAGTGCCGACCAGGCTGTTCCGCACGGCGAACGCGGCGATACCAGTTCATCAACGGCGTAGCCGTTACGCCGTGCACGATCACTGACGAGGTGACGACGGCAAGCGTCAACGGGATGAGCGCGAGTATGTCCTGCGCGTCACGGCCTTGCGTGGCTTGCAGCGCCAACGCAAGGTAGTAGAAAGATCCGATGCCGCGAATGCCGAACCAGCTCATCAGTCTGCGCTGCGCATGCGACGCGCTCGACCCGATCAGCGATGCTTCGACGGCCAAAGGCCGCACGATGAAGAACAGTGCCGCGATCAGGATGGCAATGTGCCACGTAAAGAGCGATGCGCCCGACGTGGAGAGCACATTGCCGACGATCACCATCACCACCACTTCGGCAATGCGCTCGAGTTCGATCGTGAAGCCGAGTACGGATTCCGCCATATAGGCATGCGCCTTTTGCGGATCGGAGGCCGTCGCGACGACGTCTTCGGAATCGACTGTGCCGATCGCTTCGCGTGGCGAGCGCTCGCCGCTCGCGCGATGCTCGACGCGCCGCATCGCGACGCCCGCCGCGAACACGGCGACGAAGCCGTTGCAATACGCAAGCTGTGCCACGCCATAGGCGAGCGCGATCAAGCCTAGCGCGAAAAAGCCCTCCAGCCCGAGGGCCTGCGCGTGGCGCGTGCGCAGCCACGCCACCGACCATGTCGTGATCCATCCAAGTCCGCCGCCGAGCACGAGGCCGCCCGCGACGCCCGCGGCGCCTTCGAACGCGAGGCGCCAACCGTTTACGGCATGCGCGCCGGCTGCGCCCGACGCGCACAACGCGAGACCGAGCATCGCAAACGGGAGCGCAATGCCGTCGTTCAGCCCGCCTTCGCCCGATAGCGAGAAGCGCAGCAGATCGACGTCGTCGGAATCCTGCACCTGCACGTCGTGCGCGAGCACGGGGTCGGTCGGCGCGAGAATCGCGGCGAGCAGCAGCGACGGTCCCCACCCAAGGCCAAGCAGCAGCACACCGACGAGCGTGAGCAGCGGTATCGTCAGCAGCATCGCGACGAAACCGAGCCGCAGCGGCAGCCACCACATCGGCGCGACGAGCGGCAAGCGCAGGCGCAGCCCGATCGCGAACAGCGAAACGAGCAGCGCGACTTCCGTGATGGCGCGCAGAATGCCCGCGTCGCGCACGAGGTCGAGTTGCAGCAGCGCAAGACCCGACGGGCCGAGCGCATAGCCGATTGCGAGGTAGAGCATCGCCGCCGACAACGGCAGGCGTTTGAATGACGTCGCGGCGATGCCCATGAAAATCAGCACGCCGCCGACGATCAGATACCACCAGACAGTTTCTTCATGCATCGGGACATGTATGCGTTCGCATGGCGCGCATCATGGTTCGCGGCCGAACGCTTCGCGCAGCTTGCGCTTGGCTTGCTGGAGCGTGCTCTTGCGTGTTTTTGGCAGGTTGCGGCCCGCGCGGTTGATATAGAAGTTGAGCATCGACATCGCCGACTGGAACGGCGTGCCCTTGCGCCGCTTGCTGCGCGTCGACGAATGTTTCAACGATTGCGCGATTTCGTCGGCGCTGCCCGTCTTGAAGATGTCTTTCTCGATGTCCATCGCGTCGCTGGTCTCCATCACGTGATGCGACCAGTACTTCGCGTTCGTGTTGGACCCCGATACCGACTTTCGCTGACGATGCGCAGCCGCCGCATGCGTGTGACGCTGGCGCGCCGGACGGCCGCTCTTCGCGCGCGTGGACGCGTGCGCCGTGGTCTTTTTCGGTTGCGATGTTCCGCTGCGTTTTTGCGGGCGGCCCTGCTTGCTGCCCTGCTTGCTGCCGGTAGCCATATTGGTCCCCATGACGGCAGCCGCTCGCTGTGCCGGCCGCTGTGCCGGCATCAAGGTAGCGAGCGGACTGGAAAGGATAGCGTCGTGCGCGTGCAGCGCGCTACAGCTTGACGCCGCCTGCTTCGGGCGCGTCGGACGAGCCTGCGGGAACGTCGCCGACGCCGAACGCGTCACGGGCTCCGCTGCCCCAATAGGGCTCGCGTCCGTAGTATTGATGGATCGATGTGGCCCACGTCGCATCGGCCATCGACGGCCAGTGGTCCTTGTCGAAGCCGGGCGCATTCTCCACGCTTTCGGCGGGCATATCGAGCACGAAGCACTCGCGGTCGACATCGAGCGTGAGCGCGCTCCACGGGATCGCGAGCAGCTTGTCGCCGATGCCGAGCAGTCCGCCGCTCGACAACACTGCATACGCGATGCGGCCTGAACGCACGTCGAGCATGATGTCCTTGATCTTGCCGACGTCGTGGCCGTCGGCGCTGATGACCTTGTTGCCGTCAAGCGTATCGGCGGCCATCACTTCCGGGCCCGGGCCCGCGTGCGTGCCACCGCTTGCGCCGACGATGTCCGCGCCGCCTGTCTGCTTTTGCAACGTCATGGTGGTTCTCCCTTTTTTGTCTTGCTGTTTGCGAGTATTGCCCGAGTGCTGCCAGTACCGTCCCGAGCTGCCTTCACCGCGCGTGTCGCTGTTCGCTATATCTGTCGCGGCGAACGCCAGTCGAGCAACTGCCGTTCCCTGTCCGCCCGCGCGTCCTCAGCCGTCCTCGCCCACTTCGGCGGGGTCGGGCAAATCGGGCAATTCCTTTGTGGTGTCGGGCGGTTCGGGTTCGCCGCGCGGCGCGTCGTCCGGGCGGGGCGTGGAAGTGTTGCCGGTGTTGTCGCTGCTAGTCATCGTATCGCTCCTGTACTGGCCGTGATGGGTCATGACAGAAGCGCTGCACGTGGCGTGCCACGCGGCACGCCAGTGGACCTGATGCAGTGCAAACAGGCGGCGAGCGCGCGCGGAATCAGGGGCGCGCAGCGATTTCGTCGAGATGTTCGAGCAGGTCGTGAGGATCTTCATAGACGCGCAGCGCGCCCGCGCGTTCGAGTTCTTCCTGACCGTAGCCGCCCGACAGCAGGCCCACGCCCAGCGCGCGGCAGCGGCGCGCCGCCAGCATGTCCCAGATGCTGTCGCCGACCACGACGGCGTGCTCGATCGATACGTTCAACCGGTGCGCCGCCGCGACGAACAGATCGGGGTCGGGCTTCGCGTACTTGACGTCGTCGCGCGTGACGACGACGCTTTGCGACGGATCGACGCCGAGCGCTTCGAGATTCACAGCGGCCGTCTCCATCCGGCCGCTGGTCGCGATGGCCCAAGGCGTGCCGCTTTCCGTCAGCGCCGCCAGCAAGGCCTGCGCACCGGGCAGCGGCCGCACTTTTGCGTGCAGCCGCTTGTAGGCGCGGGCATGGGCGTGACGCAAGCGCTCGACGCGTTCGACGCTCATATCGCCGCCCGTTTCGCGCAGCAACTGATGCGTGAACAGTCCGCCGCTCATGCCGATCTTGCGATGGATGCGCCACACGGACAGCTCGATGCCTTCTTCGTCCAGTGCTTCCTTCCAGGCGAGCACGTGCTGATACACGCTATCGACGAGCGTGCCATCGAGGTCGAACAGAAATGAGGTCGAAATGCGCATGAAGTGTTCTCCTTCGTTTGAATGGCAATAAGTTGCGATGCAGGCAAATGGAGGGTGTCGTCCTGCGTCGCTCCACTGCGGCCTGCTGCGGCATGGCTTCATATTGCGCCATTTATCGCGCGAAAGATTTACGTCCCGGTTGTAACTAACCGCCACGGTGCGCGAACATCACGTACGAGCTTATGCAACGAGCTACGCTTGCGAACGCCGCTGCACTGCCGCATTCCCACTCCCGGCGACACCCGCGCGCGTGGCGCGGGGCATAGCGCTTGCTGAAACGAGAGCGACAGTGACAGGATTTGTGCGGTCGTCAGCCGCTTTCTTTTTCGATCAAGGGGAAACACATGAACAATCGTAAGGCATGGATCGGCGTAGCGTTGCTCGCGTTGTCGGGTGGGGTGTTTGCACAAGGCGGTGGCGCAGGCAGCGGCGGCGGAGGATCGGCGGGCGGCGGCGGCAATGGTGCCGGCATGAGTTCGTCGGATCAGACGGGCGCCGCGTCGGGCACGCATGCAGCAACGAAGATGCAGCACAAGAAAACCACGCACAAGAAGCCCGCTACCGATACGACCAACATGCCGGGTGCTGACGCCAGCAGTGACACCAAGGGGCAGTGAAGGAGCAATGAAGCAGGTGACAGCTCGAGGGCACTCGCCTGCTGAACGACAGGGTCAGGCGCCGCGCTGCTTCATCGAGGACTTGAAGCCGCGCGGCGCCACTGCGGCACGTGGCGATCCGCCATGCAGACGGGCAATGATGCCGTTGCGTCTGTGTTGCGATCCAGCGTTGCACGGCATCCCAACCGGTCGGGCCGCGACGGGGCAGGCTGCAACAGGTCAGATGCGGCCGGTCCTGGCCGGTTGTGATGACGGGCGGCAACGGACATGGCGCTGCATGTGGAGGTGAATGATGCGATCGAAGATACATTTTCAAAGCAACATCTGCGGCGGCGATTTCCAGCATGTGAAGGATTGCTTCAACGCGTGGAAGCAGCAGCCGCTCGTATACCGGATCAATCAGTACATGTTCGAGGGCAAGGGCGAAGTGCGTCCGCTCGCCGATGACCGCGTGTTCGACAACGCCGAAATCGCGCAACGCACGCTTCTGAATACGTGCGGACCGAACGATTCGTACGCACTGGCTGCGCAAATCCGCAACGACGAGCGCGACATGTGGCTCGTCATGGCCGCCTACGAAGAATGATGAGGCACTGCATTACGCCGGATCGGCAACGCGTTTGCGCGCATTCTGTTGCTTGCGCAACGCACTCGATTTCTTGAGCAGTTTCGCGAGCCGCTCGCTTTCGACATCCGTCGAAGCGGGCGGCTTGCTTGTGGTGCGTCCATTGCGTCCATTGCGCCGTTCGAGCCGCGCGCGCTTTTCTGCTTGCGCAAGAAGCGCCGCGAACGCCGCTTCGTCGACCTTCATATGGCGTTTCGCTGCGGGCGGCAGCAAGCGCTGCAATTCGCCCGCTTCGAACGCGGCGATCACT
>BBSL01000411.1 GCA_001319865.1 Burkholderia sp. E7m39
GTCGAGGTACTGGAACAGATCGTGACCGGGCAATTCCGCGCACATCCGCACGATGCGCTTGACGCGCGGATTGTCGACGGTCACGTCGTGCTCGATGCCGCTCTTGCCCGCAAACCGGAAGCGCACTTCGCCAGCGCGTATCCGAACGTGCTTCTTGCGCAGCGTCGTGAGTCCATACGACTGATTCTCGCGCGCATATTCGACGCTGCCGATGCGGATCAGCGTCGTGTCGAGCAGGTGGACGACAGCGGCGATCACCTTTTCGCGCGGCATGCCATCGCGCGCGAGGTCGCGTGCGACGCGTGCGCGTATCTTGGGCAATGCGCGGCCGAACGCGGCCATGCGCGCGAACTTGTCGGCATCGCGCGTTTCGCGCCATTGCGGGTGATAGCGATACTGCTTGCGGCCGCGCGCGTCGCGCCCCGTTGCCTGAATGTGGCCGCGCGGATCGGGGCATATCCATACGTCGGTATAGGCGGGGGGAATCGCCAGCGCCTGAATGCGCGCGATCTGCGCTTCGTCATCGATGCGCTTGCCTGCGCAATCGAAATAGACGAATGCGTCCTTCAGCTTCCGGCGCGTGAAGCCGGGACGCGTGTCGTCCGCGTGCCGCAGGCCGGCAGGCATCGCGACAGACAAGCCATCTGCGATCGCGTCGATCGCGTTGCGGGTCATCGCTTTCATTCGCTTTCTTCCCGTCCGGTTGCCGTAGACGTTCAACGGCATTGAACGCCTCGTGCGCAAGCGCAATGCAATAGCGATGCCCGGCCACGCATATGTTGAAGACGAATCGCACATGAATCGCGGTCGCCGCGGTTGGGCACCGAATTTGCTCGCCTCATTTCATCAGGAAACGCAAAAGGACCATTCCGCGGAAAGCCATCTAGCGAAGGAGGGCAGTTTCATGGCCAGCGCATTGACAGGATGCAAAGTCGCCGTACTCGCAGTGGACGGATTCGAACAGGCGGAGCTGATCGAGCCGCAGCGTGCGCTCAGGGAAGCGGGCGCGACGGTGCACGTAATTTCTTCCAAGGCAGGAAAGATCCAGGGCTTCAGGCATGTCGACAAAGGCGACAGCGTCGACGTCGACACCACTTTCGATCGGGCCGCGCCGAACGACTATGACGCGGTGGTATTGCCGGGCGGCGTCGTCAACGGCGACGCGATCCGCTTGCTGCCGCAGGCGCAGGCCTTCGTGAAGGCCGCCGATCAGGCGAACAAGCCGATCGCGGTGATCTGTCACGGCACCTGGCTGCCCGTGTCGGCGGGGATCATCAAGGGCCGCACGGTCACGAGCTGGCCGAGCCTGCAGGACGATATTCGCAATGCGGGCGGCACATGGGTCGACAAGGAAGTCGTCGAAGACGGCAACTTCATCACGAGCCGCAAACCCGACGATCTGCCCGCTTTCAACAGGACCCTGATCGCGCAACTGTCGAAGAAGAAGGCGGCCTGATCGGCTGCATCGGAGAGACGCATGACCATTCGCCCATTCCGCGCGTTGGTTCGAGGCTTCGTTCTGCCTGCGTTGCTGGTGGTCGGCATCGCGGCGAACGCGGACACGACGCTCTCGCCAGGCGACACGCAATTCGTCGAGGACGCGTCGCGGGCAGGCGCGACGGAAATCGCGGCGAGCAAGCTCGCGCTTGCGAACGCGTCAGATCCGCAGGTCAAGAAGTTCGCGCAGCAGATGATCGCGGATCACACGAAGATTGCGCGCAGTCTCGATGTCGCCGCTTCGCACAAGGGCCTGGGCAAGCCGCCGGGCGCGGACTCGGCGCTGGTCGGCAAGCTGCAGGGCCTGAAGGGCGATGACTTCGACAAGTTGTACATCGACGAGGTCGCGGTGGTCGGCCACCAGAAAGCGGCCGAACTGTTCCAGAAGGAAAGCGAAAGCGGCAAGGACCCGCAATTGAAGAGCGCGGCGGCGCACGCGCTGCCGACTATCCGTCACCATCTTGCGATGGCGCAACAGCTTGCCAATGCGCACAAGGGTTCGTCATGAACGGGATCATGAAGGTGTTCATGCCGCGCGCGGCGTACGAGGACTCTCTCATGCACATCACATTCACCGATGATGCCCCCGTGTTCGATGGGTCGAGCCTGACCGTGCGCTTCAACGCGCGCGTGGACGGCGAGCCTGTCGGATGCGCGATCACGGCGGAAGCACTCGAAGATCACTTCGGCGCGGACTCGCCACTCGAAGATGTATTGATCCGCGCGTACGAACGCGGGCGCGCCCGCATCCGCTCGGTATGCGCCGAAGCACTCGATCAGAACGGCGGCGAGAGCGTGATCCTGCATAGCGGCCTGTTCCGCGTCGAAGGCATGGATCAGGACCGCAGAGCGCATTGACCTCAAGAACGTTGCTCAACGCCCGCCGACTGACGCAAAAAAATACGGCGGCCCAGAGCGTGCGGCCGCCGTGCGCCAAACGGAAAACGGTCGTTATACCCAGAGCTTGACGCTGCGCGGGTCATTCGCGCGATCGATCGAGCGGTCGTCGCCGTCCACGGACCGACGCTCGCCGCGCGTCGCGCAGGCCGCACGCAGCATGTCGCTCTGTGTGTCATCGCATGATTGCAGGCGTGCGGCGTGATTCGAGCCTGCGTGCGCTGTGGTGTCTTTTTGCCCTGGCTGCATGGTATGGACGCGTATCGGCGCGACGACAGCCGCCGTGACGATCGCGACCAACAGGCATTCCGCCCTTCGGATCTTCATGGTGTTCTCCCTTGTCGAAACCGGCCCCGTTCTATGCGGCCGCGCTGTCGTCGCGACGGTCCGCGACGGGGTCCGGCTTCTTATGGCCAGCAATATCCGTGCCGTACTGGGCGCGTCGCTTAATCGAAGCGCGGCGTGCAATAGACGCTCACGCGCACGCCGTCCGCTGCAGTCGGCTGGAAACAATGACGCGTTGCCGCGCCAAAGGGACGAAAGACCCGGCTACGGGCGCGCGCGGCGGCCGGGCATGACGAGTGCAAAGGTCGGTTATCACATGTATCGTCAAGGGAGCGAACATATGACGACGAACTTCATTGCCGTGCTGAACGATCTGATCGAAACATCGAAAGACGGCGAACGCGGCTTCATGAAAGCGGCGGACGAGGTGAGCCACGCGGGCGTGCGGCAGGCGTTGATCGAAAGCGCGGGCAACTGCACGCAGGGCGCGCGCGAACTGCAGGATCTCGTTCTGAAGCTGGGCGGCAAACCGGAAAGTGGCGGCAGCGTCGCGGGGGCGTTGCATCGAGGCTGGATGGACGTGAAGTCGGCCGTTGGCAAGCGGACGGATCATGCGGTACTCGCCGATTGCGAAAAGGGCGAGGACGCGGCCAGGCAGCGCTTTTACGAAGCACTCGAAAAAGACTTGCCCGCCGACGTGCGTGCCGTGGTCGAACGTCTCTACCAAGGCGTGTTGCAGAATCACGACCGCATCCGGGCATTGCGGGATCAGTACGCCGCAATGAAGACGTGATCGGTGGCGACAGACGCGCGCCCGCCAAGGCGAGTGTCTGGAAGAGCAAAAAGAAGGCCGCCTTTCAAGGCGGCCTTCATCGCTACAGCGGGCGATATCGAAACAGCGAAGCAACCCGCCGCTTAATCAGCCGCGATCTTCAAATGGTTCTTCACGCCCTTCACGCCGGACACGTTCTGCACGACGTCCTGCGCGGCTGTCTTGTCGTCGGCGGAAGGCACGGAGCCCGTGAGCCACACGATGCCCTTGCGCGTCTTCACGTGAATGTGCGTGGACTTCACGTTCTTCGCGCCGAGCAGCTCGGCTTTGACCTTGGTCGTCACCGTGCTGTCGTCAATGTGTTGGCCGACGCTCTCGGACGTCGCGGGCGGCGCGGAGGCCGTCGTCTGAGCCGTTGCGTTCAGAGCGAATGCAACACATGCAATGCTGCCTGCGGCCTTGAGGAACTGGATAGTTTTCATGATTTCTCCTTCCCGGTTGATGAGATCAGGTTGCGGTCCTGTTGTCCGTGCGATCGATCGCGGCCCGTCGCCGCCGATGACCCGACCAAAGACCACTGCCGCCGCGGTCCCGTCTGGTCCGTCGCCGACACAGGACGCGGTGCGGGCGTGCACCTGCGGGCTTTCCCACGCGCGTCCTTATGACCCCGACAGCAAGCGTCATGCCCGTTGCCCGCTGCGCTGCCGACAAATGCCGATGCACGCCGACGGATGCAGACGGACCGGAAACGGACGCCGCCGCGCGCGTTGCCCCAGCCAGCACGCGCAAACGATGCGCCGTGATTCGGTTCGTATTTCAGAGGCTTTGTAAATTCGCGGCGCGAGTTGGGCATACGGCATGCATCTGCAAATCGCAAAGGCGAATCAAAACAGTCAGTTGCGGCAACTGGTACGACAGTTGCATACGTCATGCAAAAGCCCTGTTGAACCGTTCACTGGAAGAGTCTGTATGCCGCCTACAATCGAACTTCGCGCGAAGCAAACGTTCGCGCTCACACCGCGTCTGCAGCAGTCCGTGCGCCTGCTTCAACTGTCGTCGCTGGAGTTTCAGCAAGAACTGCGCAACGCACTCGACACCAATCCCTTCCTTGAATACGATCCGTCCGTGCCTGAAGATCTCGCGGGCACCAAACCGTCCGAAACCGCGGGCGCCGACGGCGAGACATTGCCTGCCGCCGAGCGCGATACCGCCCTCGAAGGGGCGGCGTCCGAGCCCGCCACGGAGAGCACGTCGTCGTCGGACGACGGCGGCGATTACGCGGGCGATGCATACGGCCGCGGTCCGTCGCGCTACAACGGCGATTCGGAAGCCACCGATCCCACCGAATGGGCGCGCGTGCAGCCCACGCTTCATGAGCAGCTGCACGATGCGCTGCGTCTCTACCGGCTCGACGATCGCGACCGCGAAGTCGCGCGCCTCGTGATCGAGGCACTGGACGACGACGGCTATCTTCGCCAGGATCTCGCCGATCTCACGGATGTCGTCGAGTTCGAACCGGCATTGACGGAAGACGAACTGCTGGTCGCATTGCGCCTCGTGCAGACGCTCGACCGGCCCGGACTCGCGGCGCGCTCGCTATCGGAGTGTCTCGTGCTGCAACTCGAGGCGCTGCCCCCCGAGACGCCGGGACGTGACGTCGCAAAGCAGGTCGTCGCGCACCATCTCGATCGCCTCGCGCGGCGCGAGCATGCCGAATTGCAGAAGCAGATCGGATGCGACGCGGAAGAACTACGCGTAGCCTGCGCGCTCGTGCGCAAGCTCGATCCGAAGCCGGGCAATTCGTACGGCCGCGCCGACGATAACTACATCGTGCCCGACGTGATCGTGCGCAACGTGCGCAACAAGTGGGTTGTCACCGTGAACCCGGCCGTGCTGCCGCGCGCGCGCATTCACCGCATGTACGCGGAGCTGTTTGCGCAGTCGGCGGGCGCGAGCCGCTCACCCCTCGCGCAGCAGTTACAGGAAGCGCGCTGGCTGATCCGCAACGCGCAGCAGCGCTTCGAAACGATCCAGCGCGTGGCCGAGTGCATCGTCGCGCATCAGAAGCCGTTCTTCCAGTACGGCGAGATCGCGCTGAAGCCGCTCGTGCTGCGCGACGTAGCCGAGGAACTCGGCCTGCATGAATCGACGATCTCGCGCGCGACGGGTAACAAGTACATGGCGACGCCGCGCGGCATCTTCGAGTTCAAGCATTTCTTCCCGCGCGAGCTGGGCACCGAAAGCGGCGGAACGTGTTCGGCAGCCGCGGTGCGTGCGCTGCTCAAGGAGATGATCGCGGCGGAAAATACGCGTGATCCGCTGTCGGACGTCGCGCTCGCGAAGATGCTCGCGGACCAGGGCGTGCTGGTCGCGCGTCGCACGGTCGCGAAGTATCGGCATCTGATGAAGGTGCCGCCCGCTGAATTGCGCCGGCAGGTTTGACGTTTCGGCTTGACGTTTCGGTTTGACGCTTCCAGTCGCTTGAAATCGAACGGCCGCTCTGTGCAAGAGCGGCCGTTCTGTTCTCCTCGCGAACGATGTATCGGCGCACTACATGCCGATGCTCGAGCCGCTATTTGTCCCCGTGCTCGATCCTGAGGTCGGATTGGTTCCCGCACTCGATGCGGGATTCAGATCGATTCTTCCGTAGAGCCCATCCGCTTCGTCATTCGGTCCTGCCGCGAAGAACAGCGTGGTCGACGGCTGATTGCTCAAGTTGTTGCCGAACGCCAGGCCCCACAGCCCATGCTCGACGATCGCGCTGCCGTGCGACATCAGCGGGCCCATCGACTTGCCGCTCGAAGCATCGAACGCGTTGATCGTGCCGTCGCCGAAATTGCCGATCAGGATCGCGCCGCTGAACGTGCCGAAGGCGCCCGGCGCCTGCGCGATGCCCCACGGTGCATTGAGCGGGCCGCCCGTCGCGAAGTGCTGCTTGAGATTGCCCGCCGTGTCGTAGACGTCGACCATGCCGAGTCCTGCGCCCGCGACATCGTCGTGCCTGTCGTCGTCCTGCTTCGCATACGTGACGAACAGGTTCGAGCCGATCAGCTGGATGCCGAACGGCGCGAAGCCGGCGGGAATGGCGGGATCGGTGAAGCCGCCGGGCATCGCGACTTTCTTGAAGCTGCCGTCGAACACGTCGATCTTGTTGTTGTGGAAGTCCGTCGCGTAGAGAAAGTTGTTGCCGTTGCTGGCCGCGAGCGCCAGCCCTTTGTAGACCGCGCCGCCTGCGCCGTCGTCGTACATGGTGAACGCGTTGGTCGGACCGACGGCGGGCGCCCACGCGGTGATCGTGCCGCCTTCGCCCGCGAAGATGAACGCCGCGATACCCGTCTTTCCGTTCTGCGTGACGGAGAAGCTTTGCGTGCCGTTGAACACGATGCCCGTCGGCGAGGCGGTGCCGTTCGTGCCGTCCGGAATCGTGACGACCAGCGATTGCGGCACGCCGTTGCCGTCGTAGAGTGTGGCGACATTGGTCGCGTTGTCGGCGACCCAGACGAAGCCTTTGGGATTGAACGCGACGCCCCATGCGTTCTTCAGGTTCGGATCGGTATGAGGCGCGGCGATCGCGCCATCGGAGACGAGCGTCGTTGCGGTAAACGACGACGGCGCAGGCGTGTTGTTCGAATTCGAATCGCCGCCGCACGACACGAGCGTTGCCAACACGGCACCGCAGGCTGCGATGCCACACACCTCGAATAAAGACTTCATGACCGCACTCCTTGCCAAGTCGAAAGGATGTGACGGTCATTGAACGAGCAGCGCTTGCGCTTTATTCCTTTTTTTTCAGGCTGTTTCCGATCGAAGCTCGACGTGAATCGCGTGCAACGGATGCAGCGATGAAAATATTCCGTTGTTCTGATTAACATTTCGTGTGCTTCGATATTTGCAACAGCGACGCAACAGCGACGCAACAGCGACGTCATTCCTCACGCAATCTGAGCGGAAAGATGAACATCGCCGCGAGCAGACCGAGCACGCCGCCAATCAACGTTTCCCATGCGCGCGCCGCGAGAAACGGAATCGAATGCACGCCGCTCACGGCGAGCGTGACGATCAGTGTGAACGCGAATGCGCCGCATGCGATGTCATAGCGCTCGGGCAGGGCCATCGCGTAGACGATCATCGCGAGCGCGGCGGCCATCCAGATGACGAGGGGCGCATGTTCGGCGATGGGCAGGCATGCCAGCCCGAGCGGCACGCCCACGAGCGTGCCGATGATCCGCCGCCGCACGCGTTGCACGGTGCCCGTCGCGGAGCCGGCGACGACATACGTGCATGCCGTGATAGCCCAGGCGGACTCCTCGATGGTGAGCCACGCATTCAACGCCACGACGACGAGCGCGCCGCTCGCGGCCTGCAATCCCATCACGAACTCGGGCGACGGCCGCCCCGGCACGGCCGCGGGCCCCGTCGACAGCGCCGCGACGATGGCGGGCCGCTCGGCGGGGCCGCTCAGCAGCCGCGGCACGATCGCGGCAAGCATCGCGATCAGTCCGGCGATCGCGATGGCGGGCAGATCCGCCGTCACGAGGCCGCCGCCATATGCCATCAATTGTCCGATGTAGATCTGCGAGCCGAGCCCCGCGCCCAGCACGCCGAATCGCTTCAGATATCCGACGAGAAACGCGCCCGTGACGAGCACGAGTTCGGGGCCGGCGTGGCCGAGGGCGAGCAACGGCTGCATCAGGCACACATACATCGCCGCGCCGAACGCGGCCGCGGCGCACAGCAGCGCGAGATCGCGGCTCGATTCGGGGCGCGTGGTGCGGGCCTCCGACACGCTAGCCCACAACGCGAACCCGGCGGCGAACAGGCCGACCGACGCATTGCGCGGCAGTCCGTGCGTGACGTCCTGCAAGGTGCCGAGCGCCGCGCCGAGACCGTACGCCGTCACGAGCCGCAACCCTTTGATGCGGCGGTGCGTGCCGGGATCGACACGCGCGAGCCAGGCGCCGATCGCGGCGAGCGGGCGCTTCGCGATATCGCCGCGACGCACGGCATCGGCGGGCGGGCGAGGGGCGGCGGAATCAGCGGAACGGGACGAATCGGCGGGATCGATGGACGGTTCCATAGGACGCGCGAGGTTCGAGGTGGCGACGGGCGACGAGAGGCGGTCGCGATGCCGAGGACAAGCGGACAGAATATTTCTCGCGCCCGTGCTGGGTTCATATGAAATGGCAGTGCAAGTATAGGCATGATCGGGCCGCATCACGCGCCGCGCGGCACCGTCGACAAACCATCGGCAACGGCGTCGACGGTGCGCGCAGTGAAAACCACGCGTACGGTAGCGGCTTGCCGCGCGCCTTGCTATTTTCGAAGGCGCGTATCACTCTCGTAAAACTGACATGGCCGGTCGCGCGTCTGCAGCCGGCACGGACCTCCCGCGGAGCCCATGATGTCCGCCATCGCTTTTCATGATCCCGGCCGCCAGCTTCTGCCGTTTCGCGAGTCGCTGCTCGCCATGCTCGGCGTCGCCTTCGTCACGATGCTTGTCGCGCTCGATCAGACGATCGTCGGCACCGCGCTGCCGCGCATCGTCGCGGACCTGAAGGGCTTCGACTTCTACGCGTGGGTCGCGACGTCGTACATGCTGGCCTCCGTGATCACCATTCCAATCTTCGGCCGGCTCGGCGACCTGTACGGCCGCAAGCCGTTCCTGCTCGCGGCGATCCTGCTGTTCACACTTGCGTCCGTGCTGTGCGGGCTCGCGAATAGCATGCTGTTCCTGATCGCCGCGCGCGGTTTGCAGGGCATCGGCGGCGGCATCCTGATCGGCACCGTGTTCGCCACGGTCGCCGACCTGTTTCCCGATCCGCGGCTGCGGCTGCGCTGGCTCGTGTTCGTCACGTCGTCGTTCGGTATCGCGAACGTCGTCGGGCCGACGCTCGGCGGCATGCTCACGCAGATGCAGGGCTGGCGGCTCGTGTTCTTCGTCAACGTGCCCGTCGGCATTGTGTCGCTGATCTTTGTTCAGATGTTTGTGCCGAAGCTGCGTCATCTGAAGGCAAGCGGTCCGATCCAGCTCGACTGGCTCGGCGCGTTCGTCGTCGCGGTGACGTTCGGCGCGTTGCAACTGCTGATCGAACTGCTGCCGCGCGAGGGCCTGAACCGCACGACGGCGCTGCTGTTCGCGATCACGACGCTGTGCGGGCTGACGCTGTACTTCTGGGAAAAGCGCATGGGCTATCCCGTCGTGCCCGTCGACGTGCTGCTGGACCGCAAGCTCGCGCCGCTGTTCGCGATGTCGGTGCTCGGCGGCTTTGCGCTCTTTTCGATGGTGTTCTACGTGCCGCTGCTGTTTCAGGGCGGCTACGCGATGTCGCCGCACGACTCCGGCATGCTCATCACGCCGCTGCTGCTCGGCACGACGGTCGGCAGCGTGGTGAATAACCGCATCGTCACGCGGATACGGCGCGCGAACGGGCTGATGTTCATCGGCTTCGCGCTGTTCGTGATCGGCTGCACCGTGCTGGTCGTGCTCAAGGGTCACGAGCCTCACGCCGTCTGGATGGCCTGCATGGGCGTGAGCGGCCTGGGCCTCGGCCTCGTCGCGACGAACCTGACGATCTGCTCGCAGCAGATCGTCGCGCGCGATCACCTGGGCGCGGTGACGGCGCTGCTGCAATCGCTGCGGATTTTCGGCGGCATGCTGGGCACCGCGATCACGGGCGCGCTGCTTGGGCATCTGTACACGCAGGGCGTGAACCGATCGCTCGATTCGTATCAGGCGACGCAGTGGCTCAAGTCGTTTGCGAGTCCCGACTTGCTGGTCGATCGCGGCGAACAGTCGGCGCTGATCGAGCATCTGGTGGCAGCCGGCCATTCCAGCGACCCGATGATGCATATGGCGCGCGAGGCGCTGATCGCGTCGATTCACATCGGTCTTGCCGTCGCGGCACTGGCTGCGCTGATCGGGCTGTGCCTCGCGTGGTTCGTGCCCGCCGTGCAGGTCACGTATCTGGAAAACGAGGCGCGCAGCGCATGATTTCGCGCGGTTTTCCGGCTGCGCGCCGCGCGGGGTTTGCTATGATGGCTGTATAAATATACAGCCCATGCGCCCCCGACCGCCGTGCCGACCGACGCTCCCGATCCTTTTTATTACCTGCTGAATTTCGAGCGCGCGCTCGCGTGGATCGCCGAGCGCTACGACGACTGGCTCGACGCCAGCGAGCGCGCCTTCATCGGTGCCTTCCTGAACGACGATACGCGCCTGCCCAAAGCGTCGCGCGCGCTACTCGTGCGCATGCTGATGCGCAAGGGCACGCTGTTCCGCACCGGGCGGCTCGCGTATGCGGAGATCGGCTGTCCTGTCGAGGCAGCGGCACCGCTCGCGGCGTCGGGCTGGGTCGATGCAGATGCCGCCCTGTCGCTCGACGAACTGTTCGCGCTCGCCACGCGCCCCGAACTGCAGCGCATGTTCGCCGCATCGCCCGCGCCGAAGGGCGCGCGCAAGGGCGAATGGCTGGAGGCGCTGCGCGTTGCCGAAGCCGGATGCACGGCGCAGAAACGCTATCGCGAGTGGGACGTGGCTGCAGAAGAAACCGCGGAAACCGCGCTGCGCGTGCTGGTCGCGCCGCTGTGCGAGCGCTTGCGCCTGATGTTTTTCGGCAATCTGCATCAGGACTGGTCGGAATTCGTGCTGGCCGACCTCGGCGTCTATCAGTACGAGCGCGTGGCGTTTGCGCGTTCGTCGCGGGCATTCCAGCAGCGCGGCGACGTCGATTGCTATCTGGCGCTGCACGCATGCCGCGAGGCGCTCGAACTGATGGACGGCGAACTGGCGGACGGCGAGGGGCTCGCGCCGCTGCTCGAAGCCGTCGATGTGATCGATTCCCAACACAACGCGTGGCTCGCGTTGCGCCGCGCGAAGCTGCAGTTTGCGATCGGTCATCATGCCGAGCGTCGTCACGATTGGGACACGGCGTTGCGTGTGTACGAGGGCTGCGCGTGGCCGGGCGCGCGGCATCGGCGCATGCGCGTGCTCGAACGCGCGGGCCGCGATAGCGAGGCGCTCGCGCTGGCGCTGCAAGCGGCCGCCGTACCCGAGAGCGAAGAGGAATCGCAGCGCATCGCGCGCATCGTGCCGCGCCTGCAACGCCGCCTCGGTCTTGCAGGAGCGAGGCGCGCGAGCGCGCGCGAGGCGCAGCGCGCGGTGCTGGAACTCGCCCGACCGCTCGCGCCCGTCGGCGTCGAATATGCGGTGCGCGATCATCTGTCGACGCCCGATGCGCCCGTCCATTATGTCGAAAACGCGCTGATCAACTCGCTGTTCGGCTTGCTGTGCTGGGAGCCCGTGTTCGCGGCCGTTCCGGGCGCGTTCTTTCACCCGTTCCAGCGCGGCCCCGCCGATCTGCACGCACCCGACTTTCCCGCGCGCCGCGCCGCGCAGTTCGACGCCTGCTTTGCGCAGCTCGACAGCGGCGCCTATCGCGCGACGATCCTGCGCCATTTCGAAACGAAAGCGGGACTGCAATCGCCGTTCGTGTTCTGGGGCGCGCTCACCCCGGCGTTGCTGACGCTCGCGCTCGAATGCCTGCCCGCCGCACACCTGAAGCTCTGGTTCGCGCGACTGCTCGCCGACATCCGCGCGAACCGCTCGGGCTTGCCGGACCTGATCCGCTTCTGGCCGGGCGAGCGCCGCTACGAACTAATCGAGGTGAAAGGGCCGGGCGACCGGCTGCAGGACAACCAGATCCGCTGGCTCGCGTACTGCGTGCAGCATGACATGCCGGTGCGCGTGCTCGACGTCCGTTGGAGCGACGGCGCGGATCGCGATGCCGCCGCGCTGGCCAGCGCGGCGGGCGCGGAGGCGGCATGACGTACGTCGTCGCCGTGCGCGCGCTGTGCGAATTCACCGCGCGGCGCGGCGATCTCGACCTGCGCTTCACGCCCGCGCCGTCGGCGCTGGAAGGCATCGCCGGACATCAGGCCGTGACGGCGCGGCGCGCGAGCGGCTACGAAGCCGAGATCACGTTGACGGGCACGCACGGCGGACTGACCGTGCGCGGCCGCGCCGACGGCTACGACCCGGCGCGCAACCGGCTCGAAGAGATCAAGACCCATCGCGGCGACCTCGAACGGATGCCGGCGAATCATCGCGTGCTGCATTGGGCGCAGGCGCTCGTGTATGGGCATCTGCTGTGCGAGGCGCGCGCGCTTGCGGAACTGACGGTCGCGCTCGTCTACTTCGATATCGGCGAACAGAAGGAAACCGTGCTGACGCAGCAGCATACGGCTGCGTCGCTGCGCGCGTTTTTCGAGGCGCAGTGCGAGCGGTTCGTCGCATGGGCCGCGCGCGAAGAGGCGCATCGCGACGCGCGCAACGCCGCGCTGAACGCGCTGCCGTTTCCGCATGGCGAGTTTCGCAGCGGGCAGCGCGAGCTGTCGGTGGCGGCGTTTCGCGCGGCACGCGACGGACGCTGCCTGATGGCGCAGGCGCCGACGGGCATCGGCAAGACACTCGGCACGATTTTCCCGTTGTTCAAGGCGTGCGGCGCGGATCATCTGGATCGCGTGTTCTTCCTGACGGCAAAAACGCCGGGCCGCGCGCTCGCGCTCGAAGCCGTCGGCACCCTGCACGGCGGCACCGGCGCGTTGCCGCTGCGCACGCTCGAACTCGTTGCGCGCGACAAGGCCTGCGAACATCCCGACAAGAGCTGCGACGGCGAATCGTGTCCGCTCGCGCGCGGCTTCTACGACCGTCTGCCCGACGCGCGCGACACGGCGCTGCAGGCGCGCACGCTCGATCGCGCGGCACTGCGCGAAGCGGCGCTCGCGCACGGCATCTGTCCGTACTACCTGGCGCAGGAAATGGCGCGCTGGTGCGACGTCGTGATCGGCGACTACAACTACTACTACGACAGCAGCGCCATGCTGTACGCCCTCACGCAGATGAACGGCTGGCGCGTCGCGGTGCTTGCGGATGAGGCGCACAACCTGCCCGAACGGGCGCGCCGCATGTACAGCGCGACGCTCGATCAACTGGCGTTTCGCGGCGCGCGCCACGCCGCGCCCGTCGCGCTGAAAAAGCCGTTCGACCGCGTCAATCGCGAATGGAATGCGCTGAGCCGCGAGCGAAACGCCGCCTACGAAGTGCTCGCCGATGTGCCGCCGAAGCTGCACGCGGCGGTGCAGAACCTGATCGCAGCGATTGGCGATCAACTGGCGGACGCGCCGCAAGGCGTCGATGAAAGCGTGCTGCGTTTCTATTTCGACGCGCTGCATTTCACATCGCTCGTCGAGCAGTTCGGCGCTCACTCCATCTTCGACGTGACGCTCGAATCGCGCGAAGGCGGCTCGCGCGCCAAGCCGGCCACGACACTCTGCGTGCGCAACGTGGTGCCCGCGCCGTTCCTCAAGCCGCGCCACGCCGCCGCGCGCGCGACCATCGTGTTCTCCGGCACGCTCAGCCCGCAGCACTTCTATCGCGACATGCTCGGTTTGCCGGGCGACACGGCCTGGCTCGACGTGGACGGTCCGTTCCGCGCCGAGCAGCTGGACGTGCGCGTCGCGCGTCGGGTGTCGACGCGCTGGCGCGACCGGGAGCGCTCGCTGGCACCCATCGCCGATCTCATCGCGCACCAGTATGGCGAGCGGCCCGGCAACTATCTGGGCTTTCTGAGCAGCTTCGATTATCTGCAGCGCATCGTCGATGCGATGCGCGAGCGGCATCCGCAGGTGCCCATCTGGATGCAGGCGCCGCGCATGGACGAGGCTGCGCGCGACGCGTTCCTCGCGCGCTTCACGACGGGCGGCGCGGGCGTCGGCTTCGCGGTGCTGGGCGGTGCGTTTTCGGAGGGCGTGGATCTCGTCGGCGACCGGCTGATCGGCGCGTTCATCGCGACGCTCGGCTTGCCGCAGATGAACGACGTCAACGAGCAGATGCGCCGCACATTCGACGCACAATTCGGCAATGGATACGACTACGCGTACCTGTTTCCGGGGCTGCAGAAGGTCGTGCAGGCGGCGGGGCGCGTGATACGGACGGAGCGCGACGTGGGCGTCGTGCATCTGATCGACGACCGGTATGCACGCGCCGATGTCAGGCGCTTGCTGCCGCGCTGGTGGAAGCTGGCTTAGCGGCGGCGCGTCGCTGGACGGCGCGGCACGTGCCTGAGCTGGCATGAAGCAAGGCTGCGTGGCGGGATGCAGCGGCCATTCGAAAGCAACGAAGATGTCCGACCTTGAAACGCGGCTGCGCCAGCAAGGCGTGCCGGCTTGCGCTGCCTCGAACGGGAGACGAACCATGCGCTCGAGCGAATACCGCTTCACGACGACATGGCGCGTCGATGCCCCGTTGCAGTCCGTATGGGACGCGATTCATGATCCGGC
>BBSL01000412.1 GCA_001319865.1 Burkholderia sp. E7m39
ATCGGTATACGTGGAAGGGGCGCCTGCCGTACCGCGTCGCGTTCGACATGCGCGTGACCCGCGTCGAGCCGCTCTCGGCGCTGGAGGGCGAGGCATGCGGCGACGTCGAGGGCACAGGGCGCTGGCAGTTCTCGACGCGAGACGCGGTGACGGTGGTGCGCTACGAATGGCGCGTGCGCACGAAGCGCGGCTGGATGAACCTGCTTGCGCCGCTCGCGCGGCCGTTCTTCAAATGGAATCACGATTACGTGATGCAGCAGGGCGGCGAAGCGTTGGCGCGCGTGCTCAATGCGAGGCTGATCGGCATCGAGCATTCGTCGTGACGCATTGGTCACAACCGTGCGCGACGGACGCCGTAGCGCCCCGCGCAGGCCCGCGCCACGTTTAGTGCCGCGCCACTTTCGGCGCGGGCTTGTCCGCTCGCGAGCGCTCCGGGGTATTCTCGGGCCGTGGCGGTCCCTGGGTGTCTTCGTCGCTGGAAGCGGAAGCGGGGTCCGTATGCTCGCCCGGCGCGGCGCCGCTCGGAATCAGCACGCTGCGCTGCGGATTGGCGATCTCGAT
This sequence comes from Burkholderia sp. E7m39, assembly GCA_001319865.1. Lineage (GTDB taxonomy): Bacteria > Pseudomonadota > Gammaproteobacteria > Burkholderiales > Burkholderiaceae > Paraburkholderia > Paraburkholderia bengalensis. The sequence continues at coordinate 562 of BBSL01000412.1, forward strand.
GTGCTTCGCGCGGAACGCGTCGAAGATGCGCCGGTTGAACTCGCGCTGCACCGGCCAGCGCGCCGTGTCGCGGCACTGCACCTGGCCGGCGAGCGTGACGGACGCGCCGTCGACGGCATCGACGCCCCAGAAGCTGAAGTCCGACAAAATGCCGTCCTTGAACTGCTCGTCCTCGCGCAGCGCGGCGCCGATTTCCTTCAGTGTGTCGATCGCGAGATCCACGTCCTCGCCATACGCGATGCTCACGCGCACCGCCGCATTGCCGAGCCCACGGTTGGTGTTGTTCACGGTCGACACGGAACTGAACGGCACCGTGTACAGGGAGCCGTCGCCGCCGCGCAGCCGCACCGTGCGGATCGACAGATATTCGACGGTGCCTGACACGCCCGCGAGCGTCACCCAGTCGCCGACCTGCATCGCGTTTTCCATCAGCAGGAAAATGCCCGTGATGAAATCCTGCACGAGCTTTTGCGAGCCGAAGCCGAGCGCGACGCCGAAAATACTCGCGCTCGCGAGCAGCGGCGCCGTGTTCACGCCAAGTTCGCTCAAGCCCGTCATCACGACAACCAGCGCAATCACGACGAAGAGCGCCGTGCGCAGCATCGGCACCAGCGTGCGCAGCCGCGCGGCACGCATCAGATCGCCGCTTTTCGTCCAGTTCTGAAGGCGTTTTTCCACCGCGACGTTTGCGAGTTCCCAGACGATCAGCGCGATCACGGCGGCCACGCCGATGGTCACGAGTGCGGACGTCAGCCGGTGGCCGATCGCGCCCGGACGGAAGAACTGCCAGACGTCGAGGCCCCATACCTGCAGCAGCACCAGCGCGGTGACGGCCGTCACGAGCGCCTGCACGACGCGCCGGATCAACGGGTAGTAGCGATACGCGTGCTGATGGAGCAGCGAGCGCTGCTCGCCTTCGTCGACGTGAAAAAGCCGCCCCAGCGCGCCGAACAGCACGATCGACACCACGCGCGCCGCCACCAGCACGGCGAGCGACACGCCGCCCAGATGCAGCAGCGTGCGGTAGCCGTTGTGCACGTCGAGCGCCCACACGAACCACAGCGCCATCACGATGAACACGGCGACCCACGCCCACATGTCGATCAGGCCGTGCGCGAGCAGCGTGACGGGGCGCTGCGTTTGCGCCGTGCGCTCGCGCAGCAGCGCGGAAATCGGCTCGCGGCATTGCAGGATCATGATCGACAGCATGACGTGCGCGACGAGCGCGAGCAGCTTGACGAGGGGCAGATGCGCGGCGTCGCTCAGACCGAGCGCGGTGGCGGTCTCGATCAGTGCGCCGCCGCCGCCGACCACGCTGACGATGCGGATCACCCAGCGCTGCATGAACAACGCCCAGTTGTCGGGCAGACGCAACAGGCGCAGTCCCGGCGCGTCGGGCTGAAGGAAGAAATCCGCCGCAATCACGATGGCGCGGCAGATCACGTACAGGTCGATGAGGCCGTTGAGGGCGGCGTCCTGCGCGGTGCCGTCGTCGGTGAACATCGGCATCAGCGCGCTCGCCGCGCCGACGAACACGACGAGGGGCAGCATGCGCAACAGCAGCTGCAGCGCCGCCATCGGCAGACGCTGTAGCGTGGTCCAGTGATGCTCCGCCTGGCGCTGGCTGCGCGCGACTTTTTGCTGGTCGTCCGGCTTGGCGGCGTCGGACGCGGATGCCTGCGCCGAACCCGTTGACCTGGGCGGCGTCGACATCGATTGCGCGGGCGGCGCCGGCACCGCGGCTGCGGCCTCGCCGGTCGCCACGCCCGCGGCCTGGGCGGCGGCAAGCGCCTCGTCGTGCGCGGCCTCGCGCGCCTTGTCGCGGGCCTCGCGCTTTTCGCGGCGCAGGATGATCGCCGCGCGCGCCCGCCGCAACAGGCGCCGGGCAAGCCATTCGAGCGCGATGGCGGGCAGCAGCGTGCCCATCAGCGCGAGCAGCGTGGCGAACACCTTCGCGCGCTCGTGCGGATTCGACAGCTGGATGTTCCACCAGTAGCGCGCCGACGACGTATCGAGCAACACCGCCGCCGAGCGTTTGAGCGTCATGCTGCCTTGCGTGATCCAGTGGGCGCCTTGTCGCACGAGTTGCGATGCGAGCCCGTTGCTCTTGAACGCTGCGGGCACGCTCGCGCCCGACGCGCTGCCCGCCGCCGCGGCCGATGCGCCCGAAGTGGGCTCGGCGGGCGTCGCGAGCACGCCGGCGGCGGCGATGGCCGTCAGCGTGTCCTCGATCTGCGCGCGCTTTTTCGGATCGTTGAGCACCTGCAGCGCCTGGCGGGCCTGGTCGGGCGTCAGCGTGACAGTGGTGGCGGAAGCGCCCGAGGCGCTCGTGGTCGCCGTCACGGCGGAGAAGGCGGGCGCGCAGAACAGCGCGAGCAGGCAGAGCAGAAGGAATTTGCGCATGTAGGGCCGGTGGGCGGCGGCGATGCGCGTACGGCTTGACGCGATGCGGCGCCGGGAGCCACCACGTTTCGACTGAAAGAGAAAGCGACACCGGCGCGACACGAAAAGTTCCGCAAACGCCGCGATCCGGCAATTTTGCGCGCATCCTGGCGTGCGATGCGCATTTTTTCGTGCGTTTTTGCCGTGCAAATCTCGACCGACCGTTGTTCGTGTGGTGTCGGAAAGCAATCAGAGAGAAACGGATTGCGCCGGCTTGCCAAGCGTCCCGTCGACGACTTCGGTGAAGGTCCGCTCCTCGCGCAGAATGAAGCGCCTGTCCTGCGCCAGGCGGAAGTTGCCGACCGCGGCGGGATCGGTGCGAAGCCGCGCGCGGTAGGCCTCATAGGCAGCGAGGCTGTCGAATGCGATCAGGCCCCACGCGATGTCGTTGGTGCCTTCGTGCGGCAGAAAATAGCCGAGCAGATGGCCGCCGCAGCGCGGAATGATCTCACCCCAGTTCTTGGCGTATTGACGGAATGCGTCGCGCTGGAACGGATCGATCTGATAGCGGATGAAACAGGTGAGCGTCATCTGAAGTCTCTCTAATTGTCGTTGCGTGACGATGAGTATCGACGGACGCAGCGCGCGATGTTTCAGGACAGCGCGAAGTGTCGATGCCGGGTACTTCTTGCGCGTTAGCGGCTGGGCTGCCGCCGGATCGTCGCCATCGCGCACGCGGCGCCCAGCAGCGCGCAGGCGGCCGACACGAGCGCGACGGCGCGCAGCCCGGCATCGATGGCATCCGCCTGCGCGTCGACGATCTGCGCGGGCACGGCGTGCGCGCCCGCCATGGGATCGGGGGCGAGCAGCTGGCTCGTGCGATGCAGGTCGGCGGGAATGTGCAACTGTCCGAGACGCGCGGACAGTGCCGCGTCGTGCGACCACACGAACACGATGCCGAGCAC
>BBSL01000413.1 GCA_001319865.1 Burkholderia sp. E7m39
GGTGGTCGTGAGCGGCGCGACGGTGATCGTCATGCCGAGCCCGAGCACGGCGAGCGCGGGAAAGTAGCTCGTCCAGTAGCTCGAGCCGTTGCGCGCATGATCGGCGTCGAGCCCGCCCGGCAGCGCGAGCAGCGCGAACCCGATGGCCGCGACGATGGGCCCCGCCGTCAGCAGCGCGCGCGCGCCGTAACGCGCGGTCAGTCCGCCCGTGAAGCGCGACAGCACGCCGATCACGACGGGCACGGGCAACAGCGCCGCGCCCGCTTCCGTCGCGGAGTAGCCGTGCGCGCGGATCAGCGTGAACGGCAGGAAGAACAGCGCGCCGCCGAGGCCGAAATACAACAGCAGCGTGACGGCGTTCGCGCCGCTGAAATCTCGCGAATGAAACACGTCGAGCGGCATCATCGGGTCCGCGCCGCGCGCCTCGATCGCGACGAACGCCGCGCACACCACGGCGCCGCCCGCGATCGCGGCGATCACCGTTTCGTCGCCGAAACCGTGCGACGACGCCAGCGTAAGACCGTAGGTGAGCAAGCCGAGGCCGACGGTCGCGGCGAGCGCGCCGGGCCAGTCGAGGCGTTGTCCCTCTTTTCTGTCGTCACTGCCGCCGCGGCTGTCGGGCACCGACGACAGCGCGAGCGCGACAGTCGCGGCCGCAAGCGGCACGTTCAGGTAGAAGATCGCGCGCCAGGAGAAGGCGTCGACGAGCCAGCCGCCCGCGACGGGCCCGAGCGCCGACGTGATCGCGCCGAAGCCGGCCCACGTGCCGATTGCGCGGCCGCGCTCGCTTTCATCGAATACCGCGCCGATGATCGCAAGGCTGCTCGGCACCAGCAGCGCCGCGCCCGCGCCTTGCACCGCGCGCGCCACGATCAGCGCGTGAGGTCCGGGCGCGAGACCGCATGCCGCCGAAGCGGCCGTGAACAGCACGATCCCCGCGATGAACACAGTGCGCCGCCCGAGCTTGTCGCCCATCGCGCCGCCCACCAGCACCAGCGAGCCGAGCAGCAGCAGATACGCGTTGACGACCCATTGCATGTCCGCGACGCTCGCCGCGAGTTCGCTCTGGATGGCGGGCAGCGCGACATTGACGACGGAGCCGTCGATGAACGCCATGCTCGAGCCGAGGATCGTCGCGGCGAGCGCGAGGCGCTTGCGGCGGCACGCTGCGGCGGCGCAGGGTTGCGCGCGGATCGCGAGATCGTCGCAGGGGCTCGCCTGCGCGGGGAAGGCGTGCGGCGTGTCGCGGGGTTTATCGATGGAGGGCGAGGCGTGGTCGGACATGGGCGGTGTCCACTCCAATGTTGTGCGATCCATTGGGATGGACACGTCAGGCGCGAAGCCGTTCAGCCTGTGCCGAATGGCGAGCTGAATGGCATGTCGCACGGCGCATCGAATGGCGCACAGCGGCGGAGCCGGAAAGCCCGGCTTCGCGCGACGCGCGGATCAAGTTGTGCCCATGCCGCCGCAGCGCTTCCTCGATCGCCTCGATTTCCGCCTGCATGCGGATTTCGGCGAGTGTCCTCGTGCGCACTGACACTTCAGGCAAGCCGGAATCGCTTTCGGTGAAAAAGCGGCATCGCGACGGCGCGGCGCACGCAGTTGATCGGCTCGCGCACGGTAGGCTATCGTGTGGCTGCCGGCGGCATGTGCCGCCACTCCCGTTTCATCAGCGGAGAGACTCACGATGGTCAAGAAAACGGCGATGCATGCGGCAGCGCAGCCTTCGGCGCAGGCCTCGCGTGCTTCCACGCGACCCCGCAAGACATCGGACGCCCAGCCGGCCCCGGGCACGCGCACCACGTCGGCGCACCCCGCCATCGACGCGCAGGTCGTGCTCGTGCTGCAAGGCGGCGGCGCGCTGGGCGCCTACCAGGCGGGCGTATTCGAAGCACTGCACGACGCGGGCATCGAGCCCGACTGGGTGATCGGCACGTCGATCGGGGCGATCAACGGCGCGATCATCGCGGGCAACCCGCCGGCCGAGCGGATGAACCGGCTGCGCACGTTCTGGGAGCGCGTGACCTGGACGGGCCCGCAGGCGTTGAACTGGCTGGCCGCGTGCGCGCCCGCCTGTGACGCCATGGCGCTACCTGCCGCGTGGCTCACCGCATGGTCGACGGCATGGGCCGCGTGGATGCCGGACGGCGAGCAGTGGCTGCGCAATCTGTCGATCGTCTCGCAGGGGTTGCCCGCGTTTTTCACGCCGCGCGCGGGCGCATGGCTTGGCGCGCACACGCCCGTCGGCATCGAGCAGGCAGCGTTCTATCACACGGACCCGTTGGCGGAGACGCTCGCGTCGCTGATCGACTTCGACTACCTGAACCGCAAGGAGACGCGCCTCACCGTCGGCACGGTCGGTGTCGGCAGCGGACAGATGCGCTACTTCACCAATCGGGACGAGCGGCTCGATGTGCAGCATGTGATGGCGTCGGCGGCGTTTCCACCGGGCTTTCCTTCCGTGCGCATCGACGGCGAGGCGTACTGGGACGGCGGCATCTATTCGAATACGCCGCTAGAAGCCGTGCTCGACGACCGGCCGCGGCACAGCTCCGTGATCTTCACCGTGCAGTTGTGGCCCGCGCACGGCAGCGAGCCGGCATCGATCCGCGAGGCGATGAGCCGCCAGCGCGACATCCAGTATTCGAGCCGCGCCGAAAGCCATCTGGAGCGGCAGCGGCAGATCCACCGGCTGCGCCATGTCATCCGCGAACTCGGCAAGCATATGGACGACAGCGTGCGCGACTCGGCCGTCGTCAAGGAGCTGCTGAACTGGGGCTGCGGCACGACGATGCAGGTGATCGAATTCGACGCGCCGAGCTTCGGCCGCGACGATCTGCACAAGGACATCGACTTTTCGACGGACGGCATCCGGCGCCGCTGGGACGCGGGCTATGCCGACGCGCAGCGGATGATCGAACGCGCGCCGTGGCGCGAAGAGCCCGACCCGATGGAAGGCATCGCGATTCATCGGTCGGACCCCGAGGCAGTGTGAGCAGGCGGCGCGCATCGCGGCGCATCGCCACGCGGCAGCAAGCAGAAACAGACCCAGGATTGCGCGCGCCGACGAACGTGTTGTACCTTGACTGAACGGGTACGACGTTCATGTTCGAACCGGCAACCAGAGGGCAAATACAAGACCGACATGACTCATCCCAATGCGGCATTGATAGAGCGGTTCTACGAGGCTTTTCAGCGCCGTGATGTCGATGCGATGGCCGCGTGCTATGCGCCCGACGTCACGTTCGGCGACCCGGTGTTCGTCGAACTGCACGGCGGCGAAGTCGTCGATATGTGGCGGATGCTGGTGTCGCGGGCGCAGGATTTCACGCTGTCGTTCAGCCACGTCGTCGCCGACGACTCGCAAGGCAGCGCGCACTGGGTCGCGAGTTACCTGTTCAGCCAGACGGGCAGAGCAGTCGTCAACCCGATCGACGCGCGGTTCGTGTTCCGCGACGGCCTGATCGCCGAGCATCGCGATCATTTCGATCTGTGGCGCTGGGCCAGTCAGGCACTTGGTGCGAAGGGCGCGCTGCTGGGCTGGACGCCATTCGTGCAGAACGCGATCCGCGCGCAGGCGCAGCGCGGCCTTGCCGCGTGGCGCGCGAAGGCTGCATCTGCGCTCTAGCGCGAACGGCAATAGCCACGACAGCCAGGACAGGCACGACAACGATGCAACGGAGGTGTGATGCGCACCGTGGATGCAACATGGCAAGAGTGGCTCGCGACCAATGTGAGCCGCGGCTGTACGCCGGAATCGATGGTCGAGGCGATGGTGCAGGCCGGTTTCGAAGCCGACGCGGCGCGCGAACTGGTGCGCAACGCCGCGTCCGCGACGGAATTGCAGGCCGATCTGATCGCGCCGTCGGAAGATGCCGCGCGTACCTATCATTACGACGCCTGTCCCGTGGCGGCGGGCAACCGCATCCGCGCGCATGACCGCGACGTGGCCGTGCGGCTGCGTATCGAGCGGCCCCAGGTGATCTCGTTCGACGACGTGCTTTCGGACGACGAATGCACCGAACTGATCGAACGCGCGCGGCATCGGCTCAAGCGCTCGACGACCGTCAATCCCGACAGCGGCCGCGAAGACGTGATCAAGATGCGCACGAGCGAAGGCTTCTGGTTCCAGCGATGCGAGGACCCGTTCATCGAGCGGCTCGACCGCCGCATGTCGGCGTTGATGAGCGAGCCGCTCGAGCATGGCGAAGGCCTGCAGATACTGCGCTACGCAACGGGCGGCGAGTATCGGCCGCATTTCGACTATTTCCCGCCGGGCCAGAGCGGCAGCGCGCTGCACACGGCGCGCGGCGGACAGCGCATCGCGACGCTGATTGCCTACCTGAACGACGTCGAGGAAGGCGGCGAAACCGTGTTTCCCGACGCAGGGCTCGCGGTCTCGGCGAGCCGAGGCGGTGCGGTCTACTTCCGCTACATGAATGGGCGCAGGCAGCTCGATCCCCTCACGCTTCACGGCGGCGCGCCCGTCGTACGCGGCGAGAAGTGGATCATGACGAAGTGGATGCGCGAACGGGAATACGTGTAGCGGTATCGCCGCGTCGTTCGCGCGGGGGCGGGCGAACGCGGCCGATCCAGATGTGCGCTGCAGCACCCATGCGGGCATGGCAGGTGCTCCCCTATGGGGAGCATCGGCATCGCCCGAATGTCGTTTTTTCTGCTGACGTTCAATCCGATGACGATTCGTCCTCCAGACGGGAACAGGAAGGGGACCGGCAATGGATCACCATCAGCTGGAAAACGAGCTTCGCCACCTCGAACAGGTGCTGAGCCACTATGTGGCCGCCACCCAGCGATTTCCCCTCTCGTACTGGCGCGGCCGGCTGAACGCGGTGCTGGTGATTCCGCTCGTGCCGTCGCAGCGTACGCGTGTCCGCAAGCTGGACGAACGGCTGCGCGTGCTCGAAGCGCGCGCGGCTGAAATCGGCTGAGGTCCGTTGCGATTCATGAGCATCGCGCAATGGCTACCGGGCACAGCGGATGCTCAGTCCGCTACTGACTGACGCAACGGTGCGTCGGTGCAAACCAGACGGAGTCAGCCATGAACAAGGATCAAGTGAAGGGCACGGCCGAAAAAGTGAAAGGCAAGGTCAACGAGGCCGTCGGCAAGGCGACGGGCAACCGCAGCCAGGAAGCGAAGGGTGACCTGCAGCAAGGTGCAGGCGAAGTGCGCAAGTCTTACGGCGATGCGAAGGAAGCCGCCAAGGACGTGGCGCGCGAAGACCGCAAGCATCACTGATGCGTCGTGCCGCGCTGCTGACACCGCGCTAATGCGTAGCTGGGTTCGGCGGACGTGATGCACGCGGGCTGCGCGGCAAGCTGCCGTGCAGCCGGGTCACAGGGAGCGTACAAAGCAGATGGGCAAAGCCCGCGGGGCCGCGTTCGACGCGGCCCTTTTTCGCGTGACGCGCGCGCCTGCATCTGTGTTGTCTGCGTGCCGCCATTAAAATCAACGGTCTTGTCAAACAAACGGATAGTTCGCGTGAGTCTTCAGTCCTCTTCTGCCGTGCCCGATTCTCTCGACGTGCTTGCCGCACTGCGTGAAGCGACGGGGAGCCGTCATGCGCGCGTCGATGCGTCGATGCCGCTTTCGAACGACAACCCGACGCTCCAAGACTACCGGTTGCATCTGCAACTGATCGCTGCCTGGCTCGCGCCGCTCGAACGATGGCTCGCGCGTTTCGACGACGGTCCGCAGCGCGCGCTGCCCGCCATCGTGCGGATGCCGCTGATCGAGCGCGATCTCGCCGAGTCTTCGCTGCCGCGTGCCGATGGCAGCGCGACGGAGCCGCCCGCCGAAGCGTGGCAGTTCGCCGACGGTGATCCTGCCTGGCGTTGGGGCGTGTGCTATGTGATCGAGGGATCGCAACTGGGCGGCAGCGTGCTGTATCGGCAATTACGCGAGACGCTCGCGCCGCATCCGTTGCGCTATCTGAGCGGCGACGGCGTGCCGCCTGGGCCGAGGTGGAAGCATTTCATCGAAGCATTGCGCGCGCAGGTCGACACGCCCCGCGACATCGCGCGGGCGTGCGAAGGCGCGAAGGCCGCGTTCGATGCGCTGCTGGCGTTGCTGCCGGCGCGCGCGGCTGCCGAATGCGCGCCCGGCGTAATCAGCTAGTTCAACGACGCATCGGCCGAACCGTGAGGCGGATTTTCGCGGTGCGGTGCTCGTCGCAGCAGCAGTTCGAGTTCCCCAAGCAAGGTCTCGCGCGCGACAGGCTTATGCAGCGTGCACTCGCAATTGAGATCGGCGGGGATATCGGGCGATGCGCTCCACAGGATCACGGGCATGCCATCCAGACCGGGATCACTCTTCAGCGTGCGGCACACTTCGGCGCCGTCCATGCCGGGCATCATCAGATCCGTGATGACGACGGCGGGGTGCACGCGTTGCGCGAGCTCCACGCCTTTGCGCGGCTCGAAGGCCGTCAACACGTGAAAGCCCTCCAGTTCGAGCAACAGGGCCCACGCAATCAGCAAATCCGGCTCGTCGTCGATGAGCAGGATGGTGGGAAGACGGCTATCCGACAGTGCGTTCGATTCCATGTGTACAGGCATACTTCTGCTCGCGCAACCGGGAGAGCGGGTGCAAGTGAAACGTCTCAATCAAGTGTTAGCGGCGCACGCATGTCGCGTGCCAACATGTTGCGCCCTACTCGGCGGAGCCTGTCGAGCGAGCGGCGCGGGTGCGGCATTGACGGCTCGGCCCCATGCGCGGCGGGGCTTGCATCGATTTCGCACGATTCGTGGCAGTGCGCCACGCGCGGCGGCGCGCACGGCAAGCAAGTGATCTCGCTTCGCAAAAAGTATCGACGTCGTTGTAAATTCTGGCGCACAGCGCGGTCAATTTTTCCGCGCGTGCGACGTCGCATGCGGCCGCCGCCTGGAGCGGAACGGCGAATGCGTTCGGTTTCTTTCGGGTAGACTGCCGGTCTATGGACAGACTAACCAGCCAACCGCGTACCGCGTTGCCGGTCGACACATCGCAAGTGTTCGAACTGTTGCCGGATGCCTGGCTGATCGTCGACGAGCGCTATCAGGTCGTGCTCGCCAATGCGCGATATCGCGAGATGCACGGCGTGACGCTAGCCGATATCGCGGGCCGTTCGATCTACGACATCAACCAGTTTGGATCGCAATCGCAACGCGATCTGCGCCGCAACTGGCTCGACGCAATGCTGCCCGGCCTCGTGCCCGGCGAATCGCGTTTGTCCCCCGTGCTCCGCTATGACACGCCATCGTCCAAAGGTGGCGACGGCACATTGATGCCGCGTTACTGGCAAATACGCACGTCGGTGATCGGCCCGCGCGATGGCGCCGCGCCAATGTTCGGCGTGTGCGTGATGGACGTGACGGATTCCATCGCCGTGAGCGAGCGCGATCAGCGCGAGCGCGCCAAGCTGCGTTCGCAGGCGCGTTTGCGCCAGGTGCTCGTCGATGAAGCGAACGCCGAACTACGCGTGCATCGCGAGCAGTTGCGACAGGCGCTGGCGTTTGCGCATGTCGGCGCGTGGGAACTCGATCCGGCGACGGGCGCGATCGAAGGCTCCGATCAATGCAAGATCAATCTCGGCCTCGCACCCCCCGAAGCGCTGACGCAGGCGCGCCTCTTCGATGAACTGATCGACGAGGCCGACCGCACGCGTGTGAAGGAAGCGATGGAGCGCGGACTCGCGCAGTGCGAGCATTTCGAAGTGGAATTCCGCGTCACGTGGCGCGACGGCACCGTGCACTGGATTCTGCTGCGCGGTCTCGGTCGATATCAACCGGACGAGACGTTGAAGTCGATTGTCGGCTTCACGCTCGACATCACGTCGCGCAAGGAGGCCGAGCTCGAACAACGCGCGATCGCCGAATCGGAAAAGCGCGCGCGCGAACATAGCGACGAAGTCGCGCGCGCGATGGATCATTTCGTCACAGCCGTGAGTCACGAACTGCGCTCGCCGCTTGGTGCCATCCTGTCGTGGACGACGCTACTGCAACGGGCCGCGGATGCTTCGCACATCGCTCGCGCGGCGGGTGTGATCGAGCGCAACGCACATCAGCTATCGCATATGGTCGACGATCTGCTCGACAGCGGCGCGATCGCGACGGGCAAGCTGTCGGTGAATCGGCGCCCCGTCGATCTGGGCGCGCTCGCGGGCAATGTCGCTGAAGATATTCGCATGACGGCAGAGACGAAAGGGCTGCGGCTGGTGGTGGGCGAGCTGGCGCCGTGCGTCGTGATGGCCGACGAGAGCCGGATGAAGCAGGTCGCGTGGAATCTGCTGTCGAACGCAGTGAAGTTCTGCGCGCAGGGCGAAGTGGAACTGAGCGTGACGGTGCAGGGCCAGCAGGCCGAGCTGACGGTGCGCGATACGGGCTGCGGCATCGAGCCCGATGCGCTGGCGCGGATTTTCGAGCGCTTCCAGCAGATCAATCCCGAGAGCGGCGGCCGCGTCGCGGGGTTGGGGCTCGGACTGTGGCTCGTCAAGTATCTCGTCGATCTTCATCACGGAAGCGTGACGGCGCACAGCGCCGGGCGAAGCATGGGGGCGACGTTCAGGGTGGCGCTGCCCCTTTATCGATGAGCGTAGCGATCAAGGTTCGCTTGCACGCCGTTGCAGCCCCGCGACGCCATCACGTCGATCCGGTTTACCTCGAATAGGGAGGCGGCTCGTTGAGCACCGCCCAGAACATGCCGAGATCGTTGATCGCCGCCATGAAGTCGTCGAACTCGACGGGCTTCACCACATAAGCATTCACGCCCAGGTCGTAGCTGCGCAGCAAGTCCTTCTCTTCACGCGACGAGGTCAGCATGACGACGGGAATGCGCTTGAGCTTGTCGTCGGCGCGCACGTTGCGCAGCACTTCATGTCCGTCGATCTTCGGCAGTTTCTTGTCGAGCAGAATCACAGCGGGATTCTCGTCCTTGCGATCCGCGTATTGACCTTCGCGCCGCAGGTAATCGAGCGCTTCCGCGCCGTCGCGAATCGACACCACCGGGTTCGCGAGCCGCGTCTTTTCCAGCGCGATCAGCGTCAACTCGATGTCGTTGACATTGTCTTCCACCAGCAGAATCGGTCTAAGCACGCGTAGTTCCTCGTTGGTCTCGACGCATTGTCAGCATCAGCATCGTCAGCGCCTGACGGCGTCTGCGCCGTCCGACGTGTTGGGTTCGCCGTTGGCGTCCGCGCCGGATTCTTTCGGCACGGGCCTGAACGGCTGTCCCGTCGAAAGCGCCGCGAGGCGCGCCACGGCCGCCATCGCGCTTTCGTCGCGCGGGTTCGTGTCGGGCGTGAAGGTCAGCGGCAGCGAGAAATAGACCGTGGCGCCCCGGTTCAACTCGCCTTCGGCCCACGTCTTGCCGCCATGACGTTCGACGATACGTCTCACGCTCGCAAGTCCGATACCCGTCCCCTCGAATTCTTCCGCGCGGTGCAGCCGCTGGAACACGCCGAACAGCTTGTCGACATAGCGCATGTCAAAGCCGACGCCGTTGTCCCGCACGTACACCACACGCTGGCCCGCAAGCTCGCCGTCGCCGGGCCGGCTCGACACTTCGATCACGGCAGGCGCGTTCGGGTCGTCGCGCAGGCGGCTGAATTTTACGGCATTCTCGATCAGGTTCCGCAGCACGACATGGATCAGTACCGGGTCAGCCGGGATCGACGGAAGATCGCCGACGTGCCATTCGATGGGCCGTTCGCCCGCGTTGCGCTGCTCGTCGGCGACGAGCGCTTGCGCGAGCGCGTGCAGATCGACGCTTTGTGGACGCAGTGCGGCGCGGCCCATTTGCGAGAACGCGAGCAGATCGTCGACCAGTTTGCCGCCGAAGCGCGCGGCGCCGATGATGCGCTCGACGAAATGCTGGCCGCGCTCCGACAATTTCGCACTTTCCATTTCGCGCAGCAGGTCCGCGAAGCCGACGATATGCCGCAGCGGCGCGCGCAAATCGTGCGACACGGTGTACGAAAAGCCTTCGAGTTCCTCGTTCGCGCGGCCGAGTTCCATCGCGAGTTGCGCGAGTTCTTCCGCGCGCCGTAGCACGATGCCGAGCAGCGCCGTGCGGAATTCGACGGCGATTTCGAGTTCGGCCTGGCGCCACGGCGACGAGCGGCCGCGCACGGTTTCCGTCCACGTGTCGAAGCTCTCGCGCGGCGACAGCGAGGCCGACAGCGAGGTCAGCTTCGCGCGCGGATCGCCCGCCCACTTGAGCGTGCGCACGACCTCCGCGCGAAACCAGATCACATAGTTGCGGAACAGTTTGGAGATGGGACAGCGCCAGCATGCCGGCGTGATCGGGATT